>DASXZC010000159.1:0-13800 GCA_036502165.1 Bryobacteraceae bacterium | reverse complement strand
ATCCAAGAACGGATTGGCCTTTTCGTCGAACGCAACGGGCTTGGGATTGTAGCCGTGACAATAGACGACCAATCCGCCATTCCAGTTGGCAGGCATGTCGATGCGGAATTTGGCGCCGTTGATGTCGCCGAGTTCCGTGTTGGCGAACGCGCAGGCAATCGAGAGGGCGCCAACCAGCAGCGCCGCGAGACGTGACGGGAGACTCATAGGAGAGATGGTACCAGCCTGCTGCGTGCTAAGAAGCGGCCGACGCTGTCTCTTCCGCACTTCCCGATGCGGACCGGTTCGGCTGCCACAGCGTCTCCTCAATGCCGAGGACGTGGTTCGCCCAACGGCTGTAGACGAACAGCGCATCGCTCAGACGGTTGAGATAACGGATCGCCTCGAGCGGCACTTCCTCATCGCGCGCCAGAGTCACAGCGATTCGTTCCGCGCGGCGGCAGATTGTGCGGCACGCATGCAGCTCGGTATTCAAGCGCGTTCCGCCCGCCAGCACGAAGGATCGAAGACTCGGCAGCGACTCGTTCATTTCATCGATCTCGCGTTCGAGTTGCGCGACTTCGACTTCAGTCACGCGCGGTTGTTTCGGATGGACATCGGCGGGCAGTGTCGCCATGATCGAACCGAGATTGAACAACTCGTGCTGCACGCGCAGCAGGATCGTCGCAAGCGGCGCGAGGCGCGCGTCCGATTCCGCACTCAGCCGCGCCATTCCGATGAACGAATTCAGTTCGTCGACCGTACCATAAGCATCGATGCGGACCGCGTCCTTCGGAACGCGTTGGCCGCCGACGAGGCCTGTCTCGCCCTTGTCGCCGCGCTTCGTATAGATGCGATTGAGCGCGAGATGCGGTTCGTTGAAGGGCTTCGTGGCACTCATTGCTTTATTGTAGGACGCCCCGCGCGAGGCACTCTTGCGAAGCGCCGCAAATAGTCGATCCACTGCGCCGCGGCGATCTCTTCATCCGGGACTTCTTCACGCCAACGCTGCGCGAACGCCTCTCGTTTCTCGTTGGCCAGGCGCCGCAACGGCTCGAGCGCCGAGTCCGGCGCGTTCATCTGCTTCACGAGTTTCAACCCCGCGCGCGCATCGGCCATTTCACCCAGCGATTGCTGCGTCCGCTTCAGTAGCTTCGTCAACTGTCCGAGCCGAGGACCATACAGCGGCTCGAATAGTTCGATCGAATATCGCAAGCTCTTGCCATGCAGGCGGAACTCGTGCAGACGGCCGAGAGAATGATTCTTGTGCGCCGCTCGCGCGCCGGCCTTGAAGTACTCCTTGGCTTCCCGCGGCAGCGTGATGCGGGCGAATTGAGCGACTTCCTCCGCCAGCGCCGGTCCGCGATACCGGTGCTGATTGGGCGAGGCCATCGGCCCGGCACGCAAAGCCTCGACCAATTCCTTCGCGCGATCGCGGCGATAGGAGAGAAGGTCGTTGGTCCACGGAGGTTCGAGCAGCGGCATCACGACATCGCAATCCCGCACACGTCCCGCGGCGCGGAGCCATTCGTTCAACTGCTTGTGCGCCGTCTGCGAATCGAAGGCCAGCGGCTCGATGTCGAACACCTCGAAGACCTGTTCCATCCGGCGCAATGCCACACGCAGATCATGAACGGGATCCTCTCCCGGATTGGCGAGCACATGTTCGCGTTCCTGATTGACAACCGCGGCTCGTTCGACCGCCCGCGCCCTTGCGAATTGGATGAGTTGACTCACGCCCGCACCCGCAGGACTTCGAGGGGCTTGTTATACACCTGCAGGAACACGTCCGTCAGACGCTCCGCGGCCCATTCATCGAGGTCCGCATCACCGTGCGAATGTACGCTCGCTACCAGAGCCGCGCCGCTGTCTTCGATCTCGACAGATTCGACCAACTGCTGATTCGTGCGGTCCAGAGAATCGGCGAGGCGCAGCAGCGGAATCAACAACAGCAGCACGCGCCGTTCATCGGGCGAGAGCGCCTGAAATTCGGCGTGCCTCGGCTGCGGCATCGCTTTGCGATGGTAGCGGCAGAGCAGGGCAATCAGGATCCGCTCATGATCCGTGAACCCCGGCAAATCGGCGTTGCGGATGACGTACTCGGAATGCTTGTGGTGGCTGGTGTCGCTGATATAGTGACCGGTGTCGTGAAGATACGCCGCCGCTTCGAGCATCTTGCCCCACGCCGGTTGCAGCCGGTGCTGGCTATGCATCGCGGTGAAGACTTGATGCGCCAGGGCCGCGACTTTGCGGGCGTGTTTGACGGGAACTCCGAATCGCCGGCTCATCCGCTCGACGACGCCGCGCTGTTCGCGCGAGAGCTGCGACAGTTCGCGTCCCACTCCGCGCGCGGCGAGATCGACGATGATTCCCTCGCGGACTCCCGCGGCCAGATAGTACATCGAATGATGCTGAAAAACTTCCAGCACGCGCCAATAGAGAGCCGCGCCCGGCACGATAATCTCGGCACGTCGCGGGCCAATGCCCGTCATCTGGCGCCGCTGCGCGAGGCTCTTAACCTTCACGTCCTCATAGAAACGCCGCACCTGCGCCTTGGTCGCGCGCAAACGATCAGCTTCGTCGCGGCGGGCGCGCGGCACGCGATTGATCGCGCAGACGATCGCGGCCGCACTGGCGGACGTCGCGATCATCCGCGTGAACTTCCCACGTCCGAAGCGCTCGACCGCGGGCATCAATTTCTCGTCGATGTACCTTTCGAGATGATGTAGATCCTCGGCCGAGGGCGGATCGTTGTACTTCAGGAAAACTTCGGACAGACGCACCGCGCCGAGCGGTTTCGAAAACGCCTCGCGCAGTTGGCCCTCCTCGCTCAGCGTCACCTCGCCGCTGCCGCCGCCGACATCGACGAGCAGCATGCGCCCTTTCGGATGCGGCCATCGCGTCATGACGCCCAGATGGATGAGCCGCGCTTCCTCTTGCCCTGAGATCACTTCGACGGGTGCGCGCAATGCCGCGGACGCGCGCGCCAGAAATTCGTTCTGATTATTGGCATCGCGCACCGCCGCGGTTGCGACCGCGCGTATGGCGAGCACTTCATGGCGAGCCACGATCTGCGCCATCCGCTCGAGCTGTGCGCAGAGGAAGTCCATCGCGGAATCGTCGATCCGTCCCGATCGAAAGACGCCCGCGCCCAGCCGTGTCACTTCCCGTTCGGCTGCGAGGACTCGCAAAGGTCCGCCGGGAACGTAATCTCCAGCGAGCAAGCGGACGGAATTGCTGCCGATATCGACGGCTGCGTAGCGAGGCATCTCGCTACATCATAACGTTTGACCTGTGAGTGAAAAAGAATTCGGCGGCCCGACAGGAGGGGGAAGCGGGCCGCCGCCGCGTGCTCGATTTGGATGCGTCGGAGACGCGTCCTCCAAACTGCGTCCTCAGTTCGGAAAAGCATGCGCGGAGAATAACCCGAGGTGGCCAGGCGTAAGGAGGCCTGAACAGCACTCGGGCTCTGGAGCCGCAGCCCACTGGCGAAGGCTGCGGCCCGTTCGAGGAACGTTTCTCAAAGAAAGAAAGATCAGCTACGTGAGACTTGCAAGTCGTTCGATACCGAGAACACTCCCGGGATCATGTTGGCGCGGATGTTGGCGAGGTTCTTATCCATCTGAGTGTCGACAACACCCACCAGAGAAATATTTCCGTTCTTGACGATAATGCGAATCGATTTGTTCGTTCCAAGTGCATAACGCTGCAGCGGGCCATAGCCGTAAATCCCGCGGAAAGCCGCCAGGCGAATGCGGTCGTCAAACGGTGAAGCGGGCAGTACTTCGATCGTGTTCACCACGCCGCGTACGCCTTCGATGTGGGCGACGCGATGCTCCGCATCGGACTTCAAAACCGGCCTTGTGACCTCGCCCATCAGCGTAACGACGCCATTGTCGATGCGATAGGAAAGGTTGTCAAAGACAGTGAAGTACGGCATCATGGCTAACTCGTGGCGCACCTTCTTCTGCAGTGCCGTGGTGTCCGGGGTTTGGGCCATCGCGACGACTGACGACACAGCCGTGAGAGCCGCCACGATTAAGCTTTTGTTAATGAATTTCATTGTTTCGTGATCTCCTCACGCTCCTTAAGATGTGAGGGGACCGGTTCGGGTTGCGCGATTCTGGTCCTTACGATAACTTTACGAAGCGAGCATGGATCCACAATGTGCGACGCCCTTGCCGGGCCTGTGGTACGATTCCACGGTCTTATGAAAAAAGGCCTCCTCCTCTCCCTGGCCGTTTTGTTCCTGATCAACATTCTGAACTTCTACGACCGCAATGTCGCCGGAGCGCTCGCCGAGCCGATGAAGAAGGAGTTCAACCTCTCCGACTCGCAAATCGGGCTGCTCGGCAGCGTCTTCATCTGGGTCTACGCGCTCATCGGCGTTCCACTCGGATTCATGGCGGACCGGATGAAACGCAAGACGCTGCTCGCCGCGGGCGTCGTCGTGTGGGCGCTGCTCACAGCAATGAATGCCTTCGCGCAGAACTTCACGCATCTGCTGTTCGCGCGTCTCGGCGTCGGCGTCGGCGAGGCCGTCGTGGCGCCTTCGGCCACGAGTTGGATCGGGGATCTGGTTCCCACCGCGAAGCGCGCGAGGGCGATGGCCGTGTTTATGCTCGGCGTGCCGATCGGAGGAGCGCTCAGCTATTTCTTCTCAGGTCCAATCGCGCAACACTTCGGCTGGCGCACTGCCCTCGTGATCGCCGCCCTGCCCGCAATCCTGCTGGTGCCACCTCTGCTACTGTTGCGCGAACCGAAGCGCGGCGAATCGGATGGCGTGGGCGCAGCTATTGAAGGCGGAATTCGCCCGTCGATGTGGTCGGTCCTGCGGATCCCAACGCTCCTCTGGATCATCGCTTCCGGTGCGCTGCTCAATTTCAATATGTATGCCTACGGGACGTTCACCGTCTCGTTCCTGATGCGGATCCATGGACAGATGCTGTCGACCGCCGGGATCCTCACCGGCGTCATCATGCTGATAGGGGGAGTTGCCGGAGGGCTGATCGCCGGCCGCGTTGGCGATCGAATCGTCGGGAAGCGCAAAGATGGCCGCCTGCTGGCCGCCGCCTTGTTCGCTCTTGCCGGGGCGCCGGTCGCCTATTTCGGCGTCATCCAGCAGAAGGGATCCCTCACTGCGGCGATCATTCTGTTGACCCTCGCATACGGGTCCTGTAATACATATTACGGTTTAGTGTATTCTTCAATTCACGAAATTGTTGTTCCTTCACTGCGCGCAACAACAATGGCGATCTATTTTATGTGCATGTACATGTGCGGAGCCTCTTTCGGTCCGCTACTGACCGGAACGCTGAGCGATTGGCGCGCCCATGTTGCCGCCGCGGCAGATCAATCGACGGTCATCACAGCCGTCCATAAGGCCATCGGATTACAGCAGGCGATGCTCATTATCCCCTTGCTGGGCATGCTTTTAGCGGCCGTCCTCTGGGCCGGCTCGAGGACCATCTCAGCCGATATCGCCCGTCGCGAATCGCTGGCCGCCCAACCCGTAAATGTGTGACTCCACACCACGCGGGTGGTGGAAAACCATCCCACCTCGTAAATGTTTCAGGACTTTCCCAGGACGGAAATACAACCTGTAACGCTTTGTAAACACGTGATTTAAAAAATTTTCTGCAGCTCTTCCCTTAGAATGGAAACATGCTATTCTAGAGATCCCGGAAGAGCCTATACACGGGTAGGCTCAGTGGCAGGGGGTTGGAATTTTCTTCAATCCGGGAGATCACCGATCGGGGATTCGTGCAGTTTATCCACACGCTGTGGAAATCGTGTGGGAATTGTGTGTCCAGGCACGAACTACCGCCGGGATCGACGTGTTTAGGCAATTGGGAGAGACCGAAAGAATGGACCGCTGGGAACAAATCAAACAGCGAGTTGCGTCAAAACTCAGCAAGGAAGCATTTCAAAACTGGTTTGCCAGAACCAACTGGCTAATCGATCAAAACAGAACGATCGTGGTCGCCGTACCCGATCAAATGACTAAAGACTGGCTCGAACAGGAATATCACGAACCGATTCGTTCGGCGATCCGGGAAGTAAATGTGCCGGTTGATCACGTGGTGTTCGAGGTGCAATCTCCGGTGCTGATCGACCTGCGGGAACCCGTAGGCAGGCCCGGGGGCGACGGCGACACCGCGCCAGGCAATATGGGAACTTCTTCGCGATTAAGTCTGAATCCGAAATTTTCCTTTGATTCATTCGTCGTCGGATCGTGCAATCAATTCGCTCACGCCGCCGCTAAAGCAGTGGCGACATCTCCTTCGCGCTCTTACAATCCGCTCTTCATCTATGGCGGCACCGGCATGGGCAAGACTCATCTCATGCATGCGATCGGCCGCTCATTGAATGAGAATTTTGGCTCGTTGAAAATCGTCTACACATCCAGTGAACGGTTCGTCAACGAGATGGTCCAATGCATCCGCCAGGATCGCATGCCGGAATTCCACAAGTATTACCGCTCAGCGGATGTCCTGATGGTGGACGATGTGCAAACGCTCGCCAATAAGGAGCGTACACAGGAAGAGTTCTTCCACACCTTCAACGAGCTCTTCGAACATCAGAAGCAGATCATCCTTTCGTCCGACGCGACTCCGAAGAGCACGCCGGGGCTGGTCGATCGTTTGCGGTCGCGCTTCGAATGGGGATTGCAGGTCGACATCCAGCCGCCTGATCTCGAAACCAAGATGGCGATCCTCGACAAGAAGGCGGAAGCTGAAGGTGTCGATCTTCCGGAGGATGTCCGGATCTTTATCGCCACCCGCACCAAGACCAGTGTTCGCGAGCTCGAAGGAGCATTCGTAAAACTGGTCGCCTACGCCTCAGTGACCGACACCCGCATCAACGTACAGATGGCTCAGCAAGTGTTGAAGCATCTGTCAGGCGGCACCGAAAAGCGGATCACGATGGACAGCATCATCCGCCTGGTGGCCGAACGGCACGAGTTGCAGCCGGGCCAATTGAAAGAGAAGACCAACGCCTGGAAGATCTCGTATCCGCGGCAAATCGCGATGTACCTGATCAAGGAACTGACCCACGCCTCACTACCCGAGATCGGCCGCGCCTTCGGAGGCAAGCATCACACCACCGTGCTGCACTCCGTGCAGAAAATTGAGAAGCTCCGCGTGTCCGATAAGGAACTCGCGGAGACGCTCAAGGGAATGATTGAGTCTCTCAGCTAGCCGGGAACTCCCGGCTAGCGCTCGCCCCTAGCCGGCATCGACCGGCTACTGCTCACCATATATCGTTACGCTGTTCGCTTCGCCCGTCGGAGTCGACGAGAACGCCCACGGGGAGCTCGATCCCCAAATCACAGAGAATCCGCTCGCGGTCGACGTGCCCCAGGTGACCGACGTTCCCCACGTCACCGATGAGCCCGAGACGTTCGTGCCCCAGATCACCGACGTTCCCCAAGTCACGCTGGTACCCCAAGTAACGGAAGTCGCGCCCATCGAGTTCAGGCTCATCTTGACCGTCTTCGAGGACGGATCGTAGTACACAGCGGGCGACGCCGCCGCGCCGGGCGCGCCCGGAAGCGTGTAGAGGTTCTCGTAAATCACGTCCTGAGCGGCGGCATAACAATCCAGCATGCCGGCGCCGACGGTAAAGATGTCGCCGGAGACCGCGTATGCGGCGCCGGTTGTCGGATCGATCGCCGTGTAGTTCTGCGGCAGTCCGCGCCAGGCCGTCTTCATCATGATCGCCTTGATCTGATCGGGCGTGATAGCCGGGAAGTACTGAAACGCCATCGCAGCCAGACCGGCGACGACGGGCGTCGCCATACTGGTTCCCGAAAGTGTGAAGAAGTAAGGGGACGCAGTTCCTGGCGTGGCGTGCGGATCATAAATCGATGCCGCCGGAACGTTCTCGGGATACATCGCGGGGAGCATCGAGTTGGGCGCAAGGTAGGACGTCACGCGGTTGCCCGGCGCCACGATATCCGGCTTCACGATGTGATCGATGAGCGTCGGACCTTTGGAACTATAACTGGTCAGCACCGTCGCGTTGCGGTCGTAGGAGTCTGCGGCGTTCACGGCTCCGACGGTCATCACCAGCGGATCGTTGCCCGGCGACATGATCGTTCCATATCCGGCATTGACGGCCGTATTGTTGCGTCCGTCGTTACCCGCGGCGACTGCCACGAAGATGCCCGCTTTCCATGCCTTCTCGACTTCCTGGCAGAGCGGATCGTACTTGTAGGATTCAAACACCGGACGCCCGAGCGAAAGGTTGATGACTCGGATGTTCCAGTCAGGACGGGCTGATTTCAGCGTGATGGCGCGGTCGATCGCCTGCATGACGGTCGTATCGTTGCTATTGCCGTTGGCGTCCAGGACTTTGAGGCTGATGATGTTCGAATCCTGCGCGACTCCAGAGAAGGCGCGCAGGGCGCCGGAAATCCCGGCGGTGATGTTGTCGGTGCCGGCGGCGATCCCCGCGACGTGGCTGCCGTGGCCATAACGGTCAATGGGATCGTTGTCGATCAGGCTCTCGGCGTCGACGAGGCGGTTGCCCGACGACCTGCTCTGGTTGAAGTTGGCCATCGGCGAGACGCCGCTGTCGATGACGACGATGCCAACACCAGCGCCTTTGCTGGAGATGCCCACACCTCTCATGTAGTTGATCAGTGTTGAGTAGTTGACGGCGGAGACCGTGTGATCGAGCTGCCCATGAATGGCGCGATTGGGCGTGATCCGCGCAATCGACGGATCGTCCGCGAGACTCTCCAACTGCGACGCGGGGATCGACACATGCGCGGCGTTGATGTTTTGGAACGTATGTTTGTGATGACCACCGTGCTGCTGCACCGTGCGGATATGCTTGTCCGACACAGGCTCGTTGTACTGGATGATTACATCGACGGTATCTTCGAGCCGGGTATTTTTAAAGTCGTCCGACAGCTTGATATGTTTAGGACCAGCCCACGCGGCGGTGGCCAGCAGTCCGCCCATGATCATGGGCACGAACATCAGTTTCTTTATCATTTTCGTCATCAATTGCGACCTTCGTCCTCCTCCTGATTTGCAAACGACTGGCCATCGAGCGATGGTCCTAAGTAGCTCAAAACTGGGGGCCGCTAGTACTGGACCGGTCTAAGGTTCCAGTGACAGGCTGGCGGGCGTTGGCTCGAAGTTGGGACACTTTGTCTCATTCGCCAGGCGCAGCGCTCGAGCGCCCGTTTGATAGACTTCGACTCGTTATGACCAGAAGAACTCTTCTCGGCGGAAGCCTCGCGGCCTCGGCGTCGATGCTCGGGCAAGCCGCGCAATCCTCAGGCGGCCCACGCAAACCGAATATCGTAATACTCGTCACCGACGATCAAGGCATCGGCGACATCGGATGTTTCGGCGAGCCTCGCGCCCGAACGCCCAATCTCGATCGGCTCGCAAGCGAAGGAGTCCGCTTCACGCAGTGGTACGCCAATGCGCCGATCTGCTCCGCCTCCCGCGCGGCGATTCTCACTGGAAAATATCCGGATCGCACCGGCGTTCAAGGAGCGCTCGCGTCGCGCCCCACCTGGGACGTTCCCGGCTTGCGGCAGGGCGAGACGACGCTGCCCGCATCGCTCAAAAAGCTCGGCTACTACACGGCGGGATTCGGAAAATGGCACCTCGGCAGTGCTCCGCAGAGCCGTCCGCTGGCGCAAGGGTTTGACGAGCACTTCGGCTGGTACTCGGGATGGCTCGATGCCTTTTCGCACCGCTACTATCAGCTCGGCAGCCCTCCCGGATTGATCTTTCACGATCTATGGAAGAACGGCACGGAAGTCTTCGAAGAGCCCGCGTACATGACCGAACTGTTGGGCCGCGAAGCCTCGTCATTCCTCGATCGACACGCAGCACGGGCCGAGCCTCAGCCCTTCCTGCTGTACCTCGCCTTCGGCGCGACGCACTATTCGATGATGGCGCCGAAGAAGTACCTGGACCGCTTTCCGGCCACGATGGAACGCGATCGCCGCATGCACCTGGCGATGGGCGCCGCCGTCGATGATGTCGTCGGAAATCTGCAGGCTCAGTTGCGCCGTCTCGGCCTCGAGCAGGACACGGTCGTCTTCTATCAAGCCGACAACGGAGCCACCCGCGAAGTGCGCGCATCGAGCTACGGCCTGCCATACGCGGGCGGCAGCAATGGCAAATATCGAGGCTACAAACAAGGCTTATTCGACGGCGGCATGCACGTGCCGGCGATCTTGAAAGCTCCCCGATTCCCTGAGGTTGTCGCGGGCAAAGTTTGGGATCGTCCCATGATCTCGATGGACCTCATGCCGACCTTCCTGACGATGGCGGATCCCAAGCAGGCTCTTCCCGAGGGCATGGATGGCCAAAACATTTTGCCCATCTTACGTGGCGAGAAGCCGCCGCACGAGGAGCTCTGCTGGAGTTATGGAAAGAGCCGTGCGATCCGCAGTGGCGACTGGAAGCTGATCCTCAATCCCCCCAGTTTTCCAGGGGAAGAATTGACGACGCGCGTATGGCTCTCGAACCTCGAAGCCGACCCATCCGAGCGCAATAACCTGGCTGACACCGAATCAGTCCGCGTGAAAGCGCTGACGGAGAGCATCCGCCGCTGGGAGAAGTACGTCGGGATTCCGCGAGACGAGTAACGTTCCGCTTAGAGAATCGTAGAGGACGGACCTGGCTTGTTCGTAGTCTTCCGGGCGGGATTGCAATTCGTCCGCCGCGCGCGGCGTGTGCCGTTCGTCGCCGTCGCTGGTTGCTGAACGCAGCCGTGCGATGTGGTCGAATGCGCGACGTGTAATCGTCGATGCCTGCGGACGGCGGTATGGTGGTGCGAAGGCCTATGGCTCCTGCTGGACGAGGCGGAGTGATGGCTGCTCGACGAGTGATGGCTCGATGAGTGTCCAGCGGACGAATGGCCCGCAGAATGACTGGAAGAAGAATGGCTGGAAGACGAGTGACTCGAGGACGAGTGCCCAGCCCAGCTTACGACCGGCGACAAACACGCGATCGACGCGGCTAGCAGGATCCGCGCACCCCGACCTATGAAAGATGACAACATCGACCACCTCATCGCCTGAACGTCAGTAGTGTAGCGCGTCCTTATTCGCCGCATGTGCACTCGAGCACCCGCACCAGTTTCCCCTTCACGAGTTGATAGACGTGCGAGTAGCGGCCTTTTGTGTACTGTCCGCGAATCACTACTTCGGCCCTCCCGTCACCATTCAAATCGAGGATCGGACCAATCGTCATGTGCGTCACGCCGCCTTCCCGCGGATGCTTCTCGAAGTCGACGATCTGAGTCGTGAGGTGGTCATGTTCATCCACGCGGCGCATGACGATCGCCGAGTAGTCCCCCGGTGAACTCTCGGGCCCAGGCTCGCGCACCGAATAGAGCGATGCCAGCGTCTCCATCTTCCCGTCGCCATCGAGGTCGACTCGCAACAACTGTTCAATTCGCACCGCCGATCGCACTCCCTGCGCATTCAGCAGCGCTCGAAACGCCGAGATGTAGCTGCGGGATGTGACCGGCAGTGACTCGAATGCGAACAGCTTTGCAGGACCGCTGACCGCGACGGATCCTTCCGGCAACTCATGATCGAACGGGATTTCGAGCGACCCTCCGCACGGCCCTTCGATCGGCCGCGGCGGATGTCCCGTAAGCTCGCTGATCGCCGATCCGTCCGCCGCGCCGTAAATATTGTAGACGCGATCGCCATCCAACTGAGGCGTCGCGGTCCAACCCTTCCCATCCCAACCCCCGAGCAGACATCGAGTATGCGAATCGACGATCGCCGTCTGCGCGCAGACAGTGAACCCCGCGAGGAGGAGTGCGGCCAGGAAGTAACGCATTGTGTGTCTCAACATATCCGTTAGAGGATCTTCGCGACTTCGAAATGCATGCCGTCCCAGCGATGGGAGCCGAAATGGCCTCCCCAGTAAAAGCCCCATTTGTGCGCGATTTCGACCAGATCCATGACCGAGCCGTGCGTACCGAGATGCACTGGCGGCGTACCCAACGGATTCCACTTGGCATTGATATCAAACGCTGTGCCCCACGCGTGGTTGCTGAGATGGTCGGGTATGTGCGACGCCTTGCGCATGTAGCGCGGATTGAATGATCCATCGAAGGTGAGGATGTGCCTCCGCATGCCGTACTTCACCCAATCGCCCCACAGACCTTGCAGTTGGCGGTGGCACTTCTTGTAGAACTGCATCCCTCCTCTGGAGTTGAGACCCGCGAGGCCGGGGACTTGCACCATTCCGATATTCGCCGATTCCCAGCCACCGGTGATGCGAATTCCATCCGGATCACCCGATGTATCGTCCACGTACGTGAACGTGCCAAATGCGTTCCCGCGCCCCACCGTTCCGCTAATGGCGGTCAGTACTGTGGATCTGGGCGGTTCCCAATGGGGATCGAGGCAGCGATCCTTTTGCGGATAGATGGTGAAATCCTCCGCGCGTGCATGCCACGGGGTCAAGCTGTAGGAGCCCGCCGAGTCTTCCCACGGCCGCTGTGAAGGCCAGGTCGCGTGGGGCACGAGCAACAGTTGACCACCCCAGACGGACTCGAAATCCGGGACCTCGGGGTTGTATCGCCAAAGAGTATCCATCGTGATGCCGAGCTCGCGGCACAGCTCATAACCGCTCTGCTGTTTCCTGACGAAACAAACGTACGGGAGGGATGCTGACGAGACCAGTCGTTTCAGTACGGTGGCAAAACCGGAGTACATGATGAAGGCAGCCTCCTCGACGAAAATCGATAGGTAGAGCGGACGAAATCCGGATTCACCTATATCAGTGCATGCGCGGAAACCGCAGATTTCGGGTCATTGTTCACGCCGGTTCATCGCGGTAGCGCTTCGCGTTTTCGACATAGTGCTGCGCGTTCAGCCGGAACCGGGCCTGCTCCTCTTCGGTCACTTCCCTGCGGACCTTCGCCGGGACACCCATGACCATACTCCCAGGAGGAATCTGCATCCCTTCGGGAACGAGTGCTCCCGCGGCAACAACAGAGCCTTTGCCGACGCGCGCGCCGTTCAAGATGATGGCTCCGATGCCAATCAGGCAATCGTCCTCGACGGCGCATCCATGGACCATCGCGAGATGTCCGATGGTGACCCGATCGCCGATGACGAGCCGGAAGTCGCCCGGATCGCAATGCAGGACGCTATTATCCTGGACATTCGACTCCTCGCCGATTGTGATGGAATTGATGTCCCCGCGGATGACGACGTTCGGCCACACGCTCGAGCGTTCACCGATCGTGACGTTGCCGATGACTTGCGCGCCGGGGTCGACATAAGCTGACGGAGCGATGTTCGGCGCGGCTCCGCGGAAGAGACGGATCATAGCGCCGATCAGATTAGCACGTCCACGCTGAACGCCCGGCGCGTCTGATGCTAGCCTAAAAGTTCCTCCAATTATCAACATGGGAAACATACTGCAATCACTCCCCGTAGGGAAGCGTGTCGGCATCGCTTTTTCCGGCGGACTCGACACCAGCGCCGCTATTTATTGGATGCGCCAGAAGGGCGCGATCCCTTACTGTTACACCGCACATCTGGGTCAGCCCGACGAGACAGATTACGATGACATCCCGCGGCGCGCGATCGAATATGGAGCCGAAAAGGCCCGCCTCATCGACTGCCGCGCGCAGCTTGTCGCCGAGGGATTGGCAGCACTCCAATGCGGAGCCTTCCACATCGCGACCGCCGGCGTTGCGTATTTCAACACCACCCCGATCGGCCGCGCAGTCACAGGCACCATGCTGGTGGGCGCTATGAAGGAAGACGACGTCAACATCTGGGGCGACGGCTCCACCTTCAAAGGCAACGAC
>DASXZC010000158.1:0-1716 GCA_036502165.1 Bryobacteraceae bacterium | reverse complement strand
GAAATGCAGCGAGAACTATATCATGCTTTTGCCGCTAGTTGACAAAGAAGTTGGCTGGCTTCTGCCGTACTTTTAGCCGTTCTGACCGGGCTTTTATCGAAGTGATTTCACGGTGTGGTGCAGGGAGTTGGTGAGTTGGCGCTGGGTGGGATTGGTTAGTTTTTTGCCGTTGGTGGTGAGGTAGAAGACGTCGATGGCCATTTCGCCTTCGGTATCAATGAGGGCGACCTCGATGTTGCAGTTGTGTTGGGCGAAGGCCAGTACGATGGCGCGGAGGAGTCCGGGCGTGTCCTGAGCGACAACTTGAAGCAGGGTGCTGTGAGTGGAAGATTCGTTGTCGAATTCTATGCGCGTTTCAATCGATACTTTGGCCTGAGTGCGGCGGCTGCTGTGGCTACGCGCTCCTAATAGCTTTTCTACGAGTACTTTTTTTGCGATTACGTCGCGGACGCTGTCGAGAAAGCGGTCTATCTCAGATGGATTGAGCGCGAGGGTCTGGAATGGGTCGGTGAACTGGAAGGTGTCGACGATGACGCCGGCTTCGTTAGAGAAGGCGTCGGCTTTGACGATGTTCATTCCCCAGGCGGAGAGGACTCCGGCGATGTCGGCGAAGAGATAGGGGCGGTCCCCGGTGATGAGAGTGATCTCGTTCAACTGACGCACAGTGCGGAAGGCGATCTGGATCGGATCTTCGGCGAGCGCGGCGGCCATTTTGAAGTGATCGCGGACCTGATCGGGCGGGCGGGTCTGTAGATAGCGCTGCGGGAGTCCTTCGAGAAAGGTGCGCAGCTCCTGTTCGGCTTTGGCGTCGCGGCCCGATCCATTGAAGACGAGCGCAGTGATGCGGTTGAGGATGGCGGGGTCGCTCTCGACGTGGTAGCGGGCCTCGTCAACACTGCGGTCGAGGAAATTGGATGCGCCCATGTAAAGTTGCCAGAGGTTTTCTGCCTTCCAGGGCGTGAGCGCGTCGGGCGAGACGGCCTTGATGTCGGCGTAGGTCATCAGCGTGAGCATTTTTAGGTGCTGTTGCGAGGACATTTTTTCGGCGAAGGCGCGGACGGTTTCGGGCGCGAAGATGTCGCGGCGGAGGGCGGCGGACATATCAAGATGACTGCGGATGAGACGCCGGACGGTTTCGCGCTCTTCGATGTCGAATTCGAGGCGGGCGAAGAGATTTTCCGACAGCTCGATGCTTTGAAGGGCGTGGTCGCCGGTGCGCCGCGCCTTGCCGGTGTCGTGCATGAGAATGGCGAGCAGGAGCAGATCGAGGCGGTCGATTTCGGGCAGAAGAGCGGCTAGTCGTTTTTCCCAGTCATGATGCGGCTGGCGCAGCGCGTGGATGTTGTCGATGACAAGGAAGGTGTGCTCGTCGACGGTATAGCGGTGGTAGGAGTCGCGGATGACGAGCGAGTCGATGCCGTGGAATTCGGGGATGAGCAGCTCGAGGATTCCGAGCGCGTGCATGGTGCGGAGGGCATGCGCGGCGTAGGGCCCGATGAGGACTTCGCGCAGATTATTCCAGAGGAACGGGCCTTCGGGCATTTGCACGGCGAGCACGGGAAGATTGTCGAGGATGCGGTCCTCCGCGTCCTGACTGAGCTTGTAGCCGTGCGTGGCGATGACTCCGAAGATGAAGAGGATGGCTTCGCCGTCGATGCCGGTGGCGGATTCGGCCAGATCGAGTCTGCCGTGGTCGAGGAAGAAGTCGGTTCCGGG
>DASXZC010000157.1:0-6638 GCA_036502165.1 Bryobacteraceae bacterium | reverse complement strand
CGACTTTGAACGCCGATGGCGAAGACCGGCCGTGGATCTACTCGAACGCTATTTATGCCGTTCCGAGCGCCGGGCTGAATCTCCCGTTGGATGCGATGAAGATCGATGCCGAGGTATCGGCGACCAAGAATATCCCGTACGTCGATGGCGCGGTCGCGAAACAGAAGCTCGACCTGTACTTGCCGAAGAACAAGACGAATTTTCCGGTGCTGATCTTCGTCCACGGCGGCGGTTGGACTACGGGTGACAAGGCGCTGTATCAGCCGCTCGGCAATCTGCTGGCGAAGGCGGGAATCGGTGTGGCGATCCCCGGATACCGGCTGATGCCGGGAGTTCCGTTCGCCTCGCAGATGGACGATGTCGCCTCGGCAGTCGCATGGGTGATGAAGAATTTGCCCGCGCGAGGCGGCGATTTGAAGCGCGTCTATTTGAGCGGGCACTCGGCCGGTGGGCATCTGGTGTCGCTGTTGGCTTCCGAGCCGGAGACGTTGCAGAAGCACGGCATCGATCCCGCAATGATCCGCGGCGTGATCTCGCTGAGCGGAGTCTATGACGTCAAAGCACTGCGGGTTTTTGGGGATGAGAACGTGCGGCGCGAGGCATCGCCGATGGCGCATGTACGTTCCGGACTCCCGCCGTTTCTGATCACATACTGCCAATGGGATTATCCATTCCTTCCTTTCCAGGCGCGCGAATTCGATGCCGCGCTACGCAAGGCGTTCGTTCCGAGCCGCCTCGTGTACGTACCAGGGTTGAGCCACATTACGGAGATGCTGCACACGATCCAGCCGGAAGACATTACAATCAAATCAATCCTCCGGTTCATCCAGACCGGTCAACCGTAAATGACCATCCCGAAGACTTTTGATGTGGTGGGCGTCGGCCTGAACGCCACCGATACGCTGATTCTCCTTTCGCGCTTTCCCGCTTATGCGGGGAAGGTGCCGTTTGAACAGGAATTGTTGAGCCCTGGCGGCCAAGTGGCGAGCGCAATGGTTGCCTGCGCCAAGATGGGCCTGCGGGTGAAATACATCGGAACGGTCGGCGACGACGAGCGCGGCCGGATCCAGATGGAGAGCCTCACGTCGAGCGGCATCAACCTCGACGATGTTGAGATCCGGCAGAACTGCGCGAATCAGACGGCGTACATCATGATCGACCGGTCGACGGGCGAGCGTACTGTCTTGTGGAGGCGTCCGAGTTGTTTGCGGCTCGAGCCGAAGTCGATTACGCCCGAGAAGATTCTGGGCGCCCGGCTGTTGCACATTGACGCGCACGATACTCCCGCGGTCGAGAAGGCGGCAGCGATCGCGCATGAGGCGGGTATGCCGGTCACTGTCGACGTCGACACGATTTATCACGGCTTCGATCGCGTGCTGCCGCATGTTACGCACCTGATCGCGAGCTCGGATTTTCCGACGCAATGGACGAACGAGCGGGATCCGTTCCGCGCGCTCGAAATGATTCAAGCCGAATATAAGATGCCGGTCGCGGCGATGACGCTCGGCGCGCATGGGTCGCTGGCGAGGGCGAACAAGCGGTTCTATTACAGTCCGGCATTCGTGGTCAATTGTCTCGATACGACCGGCGCCGGGGACGTCTTTCACGGGGCATTCTGCTACGCGGTGCTGCAAGGCATGCCGATTCAGGAGTCGCTCGAGCTGTCGAACGCGATGGCGGCTTTGAACTGCACGGCGATTGGTGCGCGCGGCGGGATTGGAACAGTCGAGCAGGCGCGCGACTTGATCCGGCGCAGCGAACGGCGGTCGAATCCGGACTACGTCACGGCGGCGGCGGTCGCGGGCTAAAGTAATCCTGTGATCCCGATTCGTTCGACAGAACAGCCGCGGTCCCGGTCGGTGTCGACTGGGATCATCATCGCGCTGAATTGCCTGGTGTTTCTGTACGAACTGACGCGGTCGCCAGTGGGGCGCGACGTGCTGATGGTGAAGTACGGGATGATCCCGGACCGCATCATCTGGGAGACGCTCGTGACGTCGCTGTTCCTGCACAGCGGCTGGTGGCACCTGATTGGGAACATGTGGTTCCTGTGGATCTATGGGCGGAACATCGAGGATCTGTTCGGGCACGTGAAGTTCGTGTTCTTTTACCTGGCGTGCGGGATCGCGGCGGGGCTGGTGCAGATGGCGGCGGATCCGCATTCGACAATCCCGACGATCGGCGCTAGCGGAGCGATAGCAGGCGTGATGGGCGCGTATCTGTGCAAGCTTCCGCACTCGCGGATCATTACGCTGGTGATCCCGGTCATATTCGTATTCACGCTCGAACTGCCGGCGGCGTTTCCCTTGATCTATTGGTTCGTGATTCAATTCTTCAACGGGGTGGGATCGCTCGAGAGTCACCGCATGGGTGCGAACGTGGCGTGGTTCGCGCACATTGGCGGATTTGCGGCGGGGTGGCTGATGGCGATGGTGATCAAGAGCCGTACTTACATCTGGCGTCCGACGATGCGCTGAGGGAGATTCCAAAATGATTGCGGTTCGTGAACTGACCTTTGAAGCGGCCGAGATTCAGCCGCTAGATGTATTGGCGCTGGCGGCGCATCCGGATGACGTCGAGCAAACGTGTGGCGGGACGATGCTCAAAATGGCGGAGAAGGGATACCGCACAGGGATCCTCGATCTGACCGCGGGCGACATGGGGACGCGTGGGACGCCGGCTACGCGTATCAAAGAGTCAGAGGCTGCGGCGCGGATTTTACTCGCGGGCTGGCGCGGCAACTGCCGGTTTCCCGATGCGCGGCTCGAGAATAATATCGGTGCGCGTATGACACTCGCGGGAGTCCTGAGGAGGCTGCAGCCGAGGGTGCTGATCCTTCCCTATTGGGATGCGCGGCATCCGGATCATTACCGCGCACAGGAGATCGCGTTCGAGGCGGCGTTCCTCGCGGGATTGAAGAAGCTCGATGAAGATACGCCTCCGCATCGGCCGTTCAAGCTGATCTATTCGTCGTTGTATGCGAACGTCGTGCCGAGCTTCGTAGTCGACATCACGGCGCAGTTCGACCGGCGGATGGCGTCGCTGTTCGCGTATGAATCGCAATACGGCGAACAGGCGGATGGCAAGGGCTTGTTTCCGAACAAAGCCGAGATCGTGGAGCGTCTGGCGGCGATCGCGCGATTCTATGGGAATCAGATTGGCGCGCGCTACGGCGAGCCATTCGTGGTGAAAGAGACGATGCAGGTCGAGGATGTCGTGACGCTGGGGCCGAGGAGTTTTTAAGAGGGACTTCGCGTTGAACCTGTGCAGTGCAATCGCGCTTGCGTTGATCGCTCTGAGCGTCGAGGGGCAGGAACCCTTTCGAAGCGAGGTCAAGGAAGTCCGCGTGCCGGTGATTGTCACCGATTCGCATGGACGCCGGATCTATGGCCTCAAGGAGTCCGACTTCCAGGTCTTTGAGGATGGGACGCCGGAGCGGATTGTGTCGTTCAGGGCCGAGAAGTCCCCGGAGGCTTCGCTTCCAGGAGATCCGGTGGCGGCTGCGTCGACACCCACTGGCGCGGCCGATGTTCCGCTCCGAACGTATCTGATCATCGTGGACACGCTGCATACGTCGTTCGCGAACTTCGCGCAAGCGCAAAAGGCGCTCGGCAAATTCTTCAAGACCGAACCTCCCGGCGATGCTCAGTACGTCCTCGTCACAATACGGAGAGAAGTGCGCGTGATGCAGGACTCGACGCGCGATCCGGCGGCTATCCTCGCTACTCTTCGGGCCAAGAGCTTCTCGAAAGTCTTTCTTGAATCCGATGCGAGCAATCTGGCGAATGCGACTGAACAGTTCGTCGCCCTCATGAAGACGTACTGCAACAACTGCGCTTGTTCGAGCAGCGGCACCACGACCGATTCGGTCATGTGCCTGGGGGTCAAACAAAAGGTGCCGCTCTTCCTCACGGGGTTTAGCGAGAGATCGCTCATCCTGAATCTGCGCTTTTTACGGCAACTGGCTGAAGTAACCCGGGCGACGGCGCGGATCCCGACTTCGCGCACGATCATTTTCCTGTCGGATGGGTTCAATCGCTTTCCCGGCCGTGAACTGCAGGGCGTCCTCATGGGATTCGGACCACTCGATCGAAGTTTCCAGTTCGCTACTACTTCGCGGGATCTGCAGCCGGAACTCGACGCCGTGCTGAAGGTTGCCACTCATGATGACGTCAAATTCTATACGATCGACTCGCGCGGCATCCAGACGCAGGCGTCAATCGCAGGCGCCGGTTTTGCGGCGAGCACGGGTATGGACGCGTCGAGCGGAGTCCCCATGGGCGTCCTGACTCAGCTCGGATCGGCGGCGCGCGAAAATACGGATGCGCTGGCTCTGCTGGCGCATGAGACCGGTGGCGTGTTCTTCGAGAACAGCAACGATCTGGTCAAGGGGATCCGGCAGGCGGTCACCGACGGACGCGAATCCTATGTGCTTTCCTACGTCGCCACGAACAAGGCCGCCGACGGGAAGTACCGGCGAATTGTTGTGACGATGAAGGAGCAAAGATGGAAAGTGCACGCAAAGCCAGGATATTGGGCGGCCGTGAATTGAGAATCGGATTGGCGGCAGCGGCGTTGTTGTCATTTCTTGGGCCCGCGACTGTGCCGGCGCAAGAAGGGCCGGTTATTCACACGGAAGACGTTACGTTGTTCTACCGGATCTATGAGGCGGCCGGTGGCCATCCGACCGCGGATCAACTGCAGCGCGACTACCTCGATCCAGGCTCGGAAGGCCTCCACCAATTTGCAAAACTGCGGAGGGTGACGGGTACGGCGATTGCGGATGCGATTGCCAAGCGTCCGGAAATTTACCAGGACGCCCGCCGGTGCCTGGCCGTCTTGCCAGGCGTGAAGACGCGCTTGACGGCGGCGTTCGCAAAGCTCGCGCAACTAGATCCGGAAGCGAACTTCAAGGCGCCCATCGTCATAGTTGTGGGCCGCGGGAAACCGGTCGGCATGACCGATGCCTCCGGAGTCGCGATCGGGCTCGAGGCCCTGTGCGCATCCAATTTCATGGATCCGAATGTCGAGGATCGCTTCGTCCACACGATTGCCCACGAGTACGCACATATCCAGCAGCCTGGCGCGGACGACACCGACCGGCCCGGCGGCCCGACCGTCCTGTTCGCTTCTCTCATCGAGGGAGGCGCGGATTTCGTCGCCGAATTGATCTCGGGCGGTGTCGGAGCGTATCAGTTCAAAGCGCTGACCAAGGGGCATGAGGCGGAGATCGAGTCCGCATTCGTCCCGGACGAAGATAGTAAGGATCTCTCCAAATGGCTGTATAACGGACTTGGCACGCCTGAACATCCGGGGGATCTTGGCTACTGGGTGGGTTACCGGATCGTGAAATCCTACTATGAACACGCGCCGGACAAGCGCCGGGCGTTGCGCGACATCCTCGCGATGAAGGATCCGAAGGCGTTTGTTGCGAAGAGCGGTTGGAGTCCGGCGGCGCAGTGACCGACGAAGCTGATGAAAAGACTTGACCCAACCGGACTTCATCGCCCACAATATAAACATCCGCTTACGAGTGGGTTAGTCCAAGTGCCTCGACAGCCATATATTGGCGCACTGCAGACCCACCGATAGTCGATTATGAACGCGGCTCTTGACGGAGGCGCGAAAGGAAATGGATGCGGAATCGCTTCGCGCGTCACATGTTAGCTAGGATGTCCGTCCTTGGGTTCATGGTGCCTGCCTTGGTTCTGGCGGTTGTGCCTGCAACGACAGTCCCGAAAAAGAAGCCCGTTGCAGTTGCGCATACAACTGCTGTTAAGCACGTTCCTGCACATCCGGCCGTTGCCAGACGTTCCTCGACGGCTGCTTCGGTAGCTGCGCGGAGGCCTGTCACTACTGCCGTCTCGCGGCAGATCGCGCTTGCTCACAGGCGGCCAGTGCCCGTGAGGCATGCAGTGGCTCGAACAGGGATCGCCGCGCGGCCGCGTGCCATTACACGGTACAGTCCTTGGACTGAGCCGAGCTTCGGCGAGCCGACTGTTGGCGACAACGAAGAGGGCGAGGATCCCGTGATCCGGAAGGCGGCGGTCGACGCGCTCGGTCCTTTTAATGGGACGGTCGTCGTCGTCGATCCCCAGAATGGACGCGTGCTGACGGTCGTCAATCAGAAGCTCGCGTTACAGAGCGGACATACGCCGTGCTCGACCGTGAAGCTGATTACTTCGCTGGCTGCATTGAAGGAAGGTCTCATCGACCGGACGACTCCGCTGCGCATCGGCAGGCGCCTGCAGATGGACATGACGGAAGCGATTGCGGTTTCGAACAATTCGTACTTCTCGACGCTGGGCACGAGGATGGGATTCGACAAGGTCAATTCCTACGCCAAGATGTTCGGAGTCGGCGAGAAGGCGGGACTGGATATCGAAGGCGAGGAGCCCGGTAGTATCCAGCAGCTTCCGGCATCCGCTGGTGGCGTGGGGATGATGACCAGCTTCGGCAATGGGATCCACGTGACCCCGCTTGAACTGGCTGCGCTGGTGTCGGCCATCGCCAACAATGGCACGCTCTACTATCTGCAGTATCCGCGCACGGCCGAGGACATTGCGAAGTTCCAACCGAAGGTGAAGCGGACACTCGAGATCGCGAACTTCGTTCCGGAGATCCGCCCCGGGATGCAG
>DASXZC010000156.1:0-22795 GCA_036502165.1 Bryobacteraceae bacterium | reverse complement strand
CCTCCGTCGGTGACGAAGGTGGATTCGCTCCGAACCTCAAGTCCAATGACGAGGCTCTCGAAGTCGTCCTCGAAGCGATCACCAAAGCAGGCTACAAGCCGGGTACACAAGTAGGCATCGCACTCGACCCCGCCGCCAGCGAATTCTACGATTCGTCCAAGAAAAAGTACGTTTTCAAGAAGTCCGACAAGAGCGAGCGGACTTCCGAACAGATGGCGAAGTTCTGGGGCGAGTGGGTGCGCCAGTATCCCATCGTCTCCATCGAGGACGGCATGGCCGAGGACGATTGGGATGGCTGGAAGATGATCACCGATCTGCTCGGCAAGAAGATTCAGATCGTTGGTGACGACCTATTCGTCACCAACACAGAACGCCTCAAGATGGGCATCGACAAAGGCATCGCCAATTCTATTCTCATCAAAGTCAACCAAATCGGATCTCTGACTGAGACGCTCGACGCCATCACGATGGCGACGCAGGCGAACTACACGAGCGTCATTTCCCATCGGTCCGGAGAAACTGAAGACGCCTTTATCGCGGACCTCGCTGTCGGCACCGGCGCCGGCCAGATCAAGACCGGCTCGGCCTCGCGCACCGATCGTATCGCCAAATACAACCAGCTCCTGCGCATTGAAGAGGAACTCGGCGCATCCGCCAAATACCCCGGCAAGAAGGCGTTCAAGCAATAACCATGGCTGCCAAAACACCAGTAGTGCTGACGATCCTCGATGGCTGGGGATATCGCGAACAGGTGGAAGGCAACGCGGTAGCCCTTGCGCGCAAGCCGACGTTCGACCACTTGTTGCAGACCTATCCGTACACGCTGATTCGCACCGATGGCCACTTCGTCGGACTTCCCGATGGACAGATGGGCAACAGCGAAGTCGGACACATGAACATCGGCTCCGGCCGCGTGCTGGTCATGGATGTCACTAAAATCGACAACGGCATTCACGACAAAACATTGTTCTCGAATCCAGTGCTGAAGGCGGTCATGGAACATGGCCGCCAGCACCGCTTGCATCTGATGGGCCTCGTGAGCGATGGCGGAGTCCACTCGCACATCAACCACTTGTTCGCTCTTCTCGAAATGGCGAAGGTCGAGCAGGTGAACGAGGTCTTCATCCATTGCTTCATGGATGGGCGCGACACGCCGCCTGAGGCGGGCGCGGGCTACATCGAACAGCTACTGCAAAAGATCCGCGAGATTGGCAGCCCGGCGAAGATCGCGAGCGTCGCGGGACGTTATTACCCGATGGATCGCGACAAGCGTTGGGAACGCACTCAGCGCGGCTTCAATGCCATGGTCCTCGGCGAGGGAATCAAGAACCCGGATCCCGTCGCGGCGATCCGCGCGTCGTACGCAAAAGGCGTGACTGACGAATTCATCGAGCCCATCGTCATCACTAATCCCGACGGATCGCCCGTCGGATTGATTCGCGAAAACGACTCCTGCCTGTTCTTCAATTACCGCGCCGATCGTGGACGTCAGATGACGCGCGCGCTCACCGATCCGAAGCTAGAAATTCCGCCGCGCGATCAGATGCCGAAGAATCTTTACTTCGCGACGATGACGCAATACGACGCCACGATCCCCGTGCCCGTCGTCATTCCGCCCGAGCAGCCGCAAGCGATCCTCGCCGACATGATGCAGCTCGCGCAGCTCAAGAACCTGCGCACTGCGGAGACTGAGAAGTATCCGCATGTGACGTTCTATTTCAACGGCGGCCAGGAAAAACCGTTCGCCGGTGAGGAGCGTGAATTAGTCGCGTCCCCGAAGGTCGCTACCTATGACCTCAAGCCCGACATGAGCGCCCAAGGCGTAACCGACATCGCGGTCAAGGCGATCGAGTCGCGCGACTTCGACGTCATCATCATGAACTACGCGAATGCGGATATGGTGGGCCACACCGGTAAACTCGACGCCGCGATCAAAGCGGTCGAAGCCGTCGATTCCGGCGTCGCGGAAGTTTACGCGGCGCTCAAACGCAAGGGTGGAACCTGGATCGTCACAGCCGACCACGGCAACGCCGAAACCATGATCGACCCTGTCACGGGCGGTCCGCACACGTACCACACAACGAATCCTGTGCCGCTCATTTACATCGGCGAGCCTCAAGGAATTTCGCTTCGCGCCGGCGGATCGCTGCGCGACATTTCGCCCACGATCATGGCGTGCCTCGGCTTGCAGAAGCCCGGGCAAATGTCGGGCGACGACCTGCGCATGATCGGCGACTGATAGAATCGATAGAATATCCTATGTTTTTTAGACGCATCAAGCCTGAACAACACAGCTTCGACCAACGTGTGAGCACGCTCAAGGGCCTCGGCTTTACGACCGAACCAAATGGCAGCGGCGGTTATAAAGTCAGCCGCAACGGGTACGCCGCCATCGTCACGGCCGACGCCGGCGGGACCGATGTCAAGCAGCGCGTGGGCATGATGGTCGGCAAGGAGCTTGGACATTTGACCAGCACCGGCTATCAGATGTTCTTCCGCACGGACTCCGGCATCACTCGCCCGGCGCGAGCCGAGCAGCTCAAGGCATTGCACGACTTCAGTGAGGATCTGCGCGAGGCGCTCGGCGAGACGAGCCTCTATAATCAGGGTCTCGGCACGACGACCGAATCCCATCTCTACGATCGTGTGGAAGATCGCGACCGCGGAGTTCCGCATCGCGCCTGGGAAAAGTAGTTCACTTTCGCCGTACGCGATCGACCACGTCGCGGATCGCCTCGATCACGACCTCCGGCTGATCGATCTCAACCGAGTGGAAGCTATGCGTCGCCATCAGTTGACGGCTGTTGTGCGACAGCGCTAACAGTTCCGCCTGCAGTTCCTTATATCCGCGCGCTTCGTTACCGGTGCTGACCACCGCCAGCGGCATGTCAGCCAGCGAAAACTTCACCGTCGACTTCCCCAATTCCGCCTCACAATCGTCGGCCGTGATGCTCTGATCGATTTCTGGCTCGCGCGCCGCCGCCCAACGATGTAGCTCGCGGATCCTCTCGGGAAGATTGCTGAAGTTGGACGTGTCTTCAGCCGTGAACGTAATCGGAGTCTGGAAGATCACCACCGGCCGGCTCGAATCGGCCGGCGCCGCCGCCCGCGGAGGTGGCCGCGGCGTGAACGCGTGGTCGACGAACACGACGCCGCTCACCTCCGCCGGATATTTGGACGCATAAGAGCGCGAGATCAGACCGCCGACAGAAAATCCGACGAACACATACGGTCCGGGAATCGCAGCCGCGTTCAACAGCCGATGGATCTCATCCACGCGATCAACGCACGTCAACGCCGCGCCCGGATGATTGTGAAAGCCATCGCTCCAAGCCGTTCCCGAAACGTCGTACGTGCAGATGCGCGTGAATTTCGCCACCTGCGGCTGCACGAGATCCCAATCGACGCTGTACCCGCCGATGACAAACACAGTCGGACTTCCTTCGCCCGTGCAATGCATGTGGACGCGATAGCCACCGACATCCACGAGCTTGCCAATCGGAGGCGGCGGATCTCCACCTTGAGCAACAACCGCCCCCGCGAAGCTCATCAGAATCGCCACCACCGCGCGTCTCATCGCGAAGCCGCCTCCGCGAACTCACGGAAGATCGCATTCACATTCTGCGCCAGCGCAGACCGCGCCAGCACGCGATCGGCTCCTGCCTCTTCGACCTTCAGCCGCAGTTCGACGTTGACGTGCGAGAGGAACGCAAGCACCGTTGCTCCGACGGCCTTCAGCTCTACCACCAGTTCGACCGGATCGAACTTCGAAGCATTCATGTCGACGACGACCAGGCATCCGCCAGCCTGCGAAGCGCGCGCGATTGCGTCCTCCTTCGACTTCGCGAACTCGATCGCAAGTCCCGCGGCCGTCGCGGCGTCCTTCACTTTCGCCATGAAAAACAGGTCGTCGATCGCTGCGACAATCCGCCCTCGCTCCGTCATGCCTCCAAGGTAGCTCAGTCTCGCGTTTTGTCGATTTTACACATTTAACGGAGTTCGTAAAATTCCCTGGTGTTCAATGGGACATGAGAAGATTATCGAAGCCTCTGAGCTTCCTTCGCCGGCTCCCATCCTGTCTGCTTCCGGCCTTGCTTTTTGCCGGACTCGCCATCGGCCAGCCCCCGCCGCCCCCACCTCAACAACAGCCGCCGCCCTCCGGTGGAGGAGGCGGCAGCGTGATCGATCCAGGACCCCGCCTTGGTCAGCCCAACTCCGGTCAACCCCTGCCCAACTTAAATAGCGCCGACCTCGCCGCTTTCAATTCCGGATTGCAAACCTTCCTCGAAATCGACGACGCCTCGCACGGCCTCGGACCCCGCTTCAACTCCGATAGCTGCGTCAGTTGTCATTCGCAGCCCACGCCCGGCGGCTCGAGTCCGCCCGTGAATCATCAGATCCCCGCCGGCACGCGCGCTGGCGCGCAGAATCAGATTCCCGCATTCCTCACACCCAACGGACCCACGCGCGTCGCGCGGCTGCGCCACAATCCGGATGGCTCCGCAAACGGCGGAGTCGTCGATCTGTTCACGATCGCGGGACGTGCCGACGCATCGGGCTGCAACGCCGCCCAGCCGGATTTCGCGTCGCTCGCCGAAGCCAACAACCTCACCTTCCGCATCCCCACTCCGGTTTATGGCGCCGGATTGCTCGAGTCCATTGCGGATGCGACGCTCATCGCCAACCTTGCCGCGAACGCCGCTGCGAAAGCCACGCTCGGTATCGCGGGACGCTTCAACACGAGTGGCAACGACGGCACAATCACGCGATTCGGATGGAAAGCCCAAGTCAAATCGACGACGATGTTCGCCGGTGAAGCGTACAACGTCGAGCAGGGCGTCACCAACGAGTTGTTCCCCAACGAGCGCGACAGCACGCCCGGCTGTCAGTTCAATCCCACGCCCGAGGATGGGACCAACACCGCTGCCGCAACGGCCGCCGGCAGTTGGAGCGACATCGTGCAATTCGGAAACTTCATGCGCAACCTCGCTCCGCCGCAGCCCGGACCTTCGAGCGCGTCCACCAACAACGGCCAGCAGATCTTCGCGCAAATCGGATGCGCTCTGTGCCACACTCCGAATCTGGAAACCGGCGCATCATCGAAGCCGCAGTTGAGCAATCAGAACGTCCACCTCTTTTCCGATCTCGCGCTGCACCACATGGGCACCGGACTCGACGACGCCGTCAGCCAGGGGGCCGCAGGGACGGACGAATTCCGCACCGCTCCGCTGTGGGGACTCGGCCAGCGCATCTTCTTCCTGCACGATGGCCGGTCGCAAACCCTGCTCGACGCCATCGCACAACACTCGAGCGCCAATAGCGAAGCAAATCAAGTCGTCAACAACTATAACGCGCTGCAGCCGAATCAGAAGCAGGACCTGATCAACTTCCTTCGCTCCTTGTAGCGTGGAAATAATTTCGGGCCGCCTTCGTAACTTCCGTTGTATGCTGAAGTAACCATCCTCAGACGTCTGAGCATCAAGGATGGTATGCGCATCATGTCCCTCTGGTCCCGAATTGCAAACGCCTTGCGCGGTGGTGATCGCATCAATCGCGAGATCGACGAAGAACTGCAAACGCACATCGACGAGGCGATCGCACATGGGCGCGACGCGGCGCGGGTCCAGAATTCCTTCGGATCCGCGCTGCGTCATCGTGAGGCGAGCCGTGATATACGCGCGCTCGCCTGGCTCGATTCTCTTCGCGCCGACGCGATCTTTGGCCTTCGCCGGCTCATGCAGACGAAGGTCACCTCCGCCGCCGCCATTCTCTCGCTCGCACTCGCGATCGGAGCTTGCACCTCCGCGTTTCGCCTCATCGACGCTCTGCTGCTGCGTCCGCTGCCGATCGCGCATCCCGAAAGACTTTACGTCGTCGCGTTTTCCGGAATCATGGCCAATACCGGCAAGCCGCTGACGTATGACAGCAGTTCCTATCCGATGTTCCGCCAGATGAAGACGGATGTCCAAAACGAAGCCGATCTTGTGGCCGCCTCTTACGCTGACCGCACCGATCTGACGTATGGCTCGGACGAAGAAATGGAGAAAGGGTTTCGTCAATTCGTCTCCGGCGACATGTTCCAGATGTTCGGGCTCCAGCCCGCGGCCGGCCGCCTGTTTACATCGCATGACGATACAACTCCGGGAGCGCACCCGGTCGCGGTGATCTCCTACGACTATTGGACGCGCCGCTTCGGGCGCGATCCGTCGGCGCTCGGCCGCACGATGCGCGTCGATGACAATCTATTTGAAATCGTCGGCGTCGCCCCCGAAGGTTTCACCGGCACCGAGACCGGCACGCTCACCGACATCTTCTTCCCGATGATGATGAAGCGCATTGAAACCCTGACGAGCTGGAATAATTTCTGGATGCGCACGCTCGTCGAGCTCAAGCCCGGCGTCGCTGCCCAGCCCGTCCGCGACCGCTTGGCCGCGACGTTTCATTCGATCCAAGTGGAACGCCTCAAGAGCCAGCCCTATCTCACCAAACCGCAGCGCGACCATTTCTTCGATGAAAAGCTCGTGCTCGAATCCGCCGCCTCCGGCCGTTCGAATCTGCAGCGCGAATACCGGCAAGCCCTCGAGGCATTGAGCGTCCTCGTCGGACTCGTGCTGCTCATCGCCTGCGCGAATCTCGCGAATCTGATGACAGCGCGGGCAACGGCGCGATCGCGTGAAATGGCATTGCGCGTTTCGATCGGCGCCGGACGATTCCGGCTCATCCAACTCGTGCTGATCGAGAGCGCGTGGGTTGCCTTCCTCGCGACCGTCGCCGGAGCAGTGTTCGCGTGGTGGTCCGCGCCGTTCATCATCGCGATGATCAATTCCCCTGACAATCCGGCGAGGCTATTGCTTCCCGCCGATTGGCGTGTGCTCGCTTTCTCGCTGGCGTTGACCCTCGCCGTGACTTTCCTTTTCGGACTTCCACCCGCTCTACGCGCCTCGAACGTCAAGCCCTCGAGCGCGCTCAAAGGCGGAGAGGATCCTCATTCGCGGCGCCGCCTGATGCACGTCCTCATCGCGGCGCAAGTAGCATTCTGCTTCGTCGTCCTGTTCGTCGCCGGATTGTTCGTGAGTTCATTCGATCGCCTTTCACGCCAACCTCTCGGCTATTCGCCTGATCGGATCATCAACCTCGAAACCCTCACGCGCCGCCCGCAACTGCCAGTCTATTGGGATCAGGTCGTGGACCATCTGCGCCGGATGCCCGGAGTCACATCGGTCGCCATGTCCCCCTGGCCGGTCATGAGCGGCGAAACGAGCATAGGTAACGTATCAGCGCACGGCGGTCCGGCATCGGATGTCTTCTCCGACACCTTCGCCATCTCACCGGGCTGGATCGAAACGATGAAGATCCCGCTGCTATCCGGCCGCGACCTCCGCCCGAGCGATGTGAGTCCTGGTGCTGTAATCGTGAACCAGTCGTTCACCAGGCAATTCTTTTCCGGGGATGATCCGATCGGAAAGTCGTTCGAACAAGTGGATTCGAAGGGCACACGCACGCGCTTTGAAATCGTCGGACTGGTTCCCGACGCTCGCTATCGCGACAATCTTCGATTGCCCATCCGGCCGACGTTTTACCCACCCATTAATTCGGCGAATCCGCAAGGCGAGCCCCGTCCGCGCCAGCGTGGAACCTTCGTCGTTCAAACCTCCGGCGCCGATCCGCTCGCCCTTGCTTCGATTCTGCGCTCGGAAGTATCCCGCGCCAATTCGGAATTCCGCGTCTCGAACATCCGTACGCAGAACGAAATTATCGAATCGAAAACAATCCGCGAACGGCTGCTGGCGATGCTGGCAATGTTCTTCGCGTGCGTCGCACTGTTGCTCGCCGCCGTCGGACTTTATGGCGTCCTCGACTATTCGGTCCTACAGCAACGCCGCGAAATCGGCATCCGCATCGCGATCGGCGCCCGCACCGCCGATGTCATTCAGAAAGTGACAGTGTCAGTATTCGCGATGGTCATCCTCGGTGCGATCGCAGGACTCGGCCTCGGGATGATTTCCGTGCGCTATATCGAAGCGATCCTCTATCAGGCGTAGGGAACGGACCTCGGCATTCTGACGATTCCTTCAATCGCAATTCTCGCCGCCGCGATGCTGGCCGCCGCGCCGGCGGTCGTTCGTGCGCTCAAGATCGACCCCGTCGAAATGCTCCGCTCGGAGTGAATGTTACCATCGAGTCAGGAGCGTTCGAAATGGACAAAAGACTGGCAAAACGCCACAAGCGGCAAGTAGACAGAGCGAAAGCGAACGTCAAGATTTCGGAGCCCGACGTCCGCACACCCGAAGAGATCGCGGCCGCGAGAGAAGCGAGCCGTCCCGCGGCAGCCGCTCGTGGTGGACTGCAAGGCAACTTCGCAGGCGGAGCGCATTCCTCGAAGGGCCACGGCGTATCAGCGGCGCACAGCGCCTCAAAGTCGGACGCCTAATTCTTACGCTCATCAGTGCGCGATGTCCTCACTGCAGGTCCATTGACCTGAGGAGCGTCGGTGCGCAAACCACTCTCGAACGGGCCTTTCATTGGCTATTCAGGCCCTACCGGTGTTCCTTATGCGGCCACCATTTCTTCCTGTTTCGTTGGCACGCTCCGGTTTGGGGAGCGTGAATTGGGGCGCGTCAATCTAGCTGACGCGCGGCTTCGCCACTCGCCCAATCGCATTGACGATCTTTCGGAACGGAATCGCCGCCGCCGCAAACGACGCACATGGCACCCACTCGCCATCGCGCCACGTTGAGTAGAACCACTTCGCGAGTAGCGCCAAATGCTCCTGCCGCGCGCTTGCACCCGAAGGATCCTTCGCCGGCATTTGCGCCAATAACTCGCGCAGCCGCGAGTCCATCGAGACGATCTGGTCGCCTTGCTGCGCCAACGGAAACTCGAACGGCCCGTGCCAATACCCACGCCGGACGAACCACAGATTCATCTTCCCGTGCTCGGCCGCCGGAGCTACTGCAATTCCACAGAGCAGATCGATGTCGCATGCCAGCTCATCGCGCAACGCCAGGATCGATTGCACGCGTTCAAGCCGCTTGTGCTGCCGCGCGGCTTCCTCGAAATCTAATTCTTCACAGCACTGCGTGCGCTGGTGCGAAATCGTTTCGAGCAGCGAGGCGCCGCTGGTCGAGAGGAACTGCTCGACGCGTGCGACTTCGCTCGCGTATTGTTCGGCGGTCACAACCTTCTGGCATGGCCGCAAGCACATATTCATCTCGCCGTAAATGCAGCCGGGGTGATCCTCACGCGGCTCCAGATTATCCTCGCAGCGGCGAATCTGAAACAGGTCGAGGAACTGGCTGTCGAAATGCTCGGCCGCCGCGCGTGTGCGAAACGGCCCGTAATACAGGCCTTTCCCGCCTGTTACGCGAGTCGTAACGGCAGTCCTCGGATAGGCATTGCCGAGCGTCACCTTCACGTACGCCGGCATCCTTAATTTGACGAGCTTCGTGTAGCTTTCGGGGAAATGCTGCCGGGCAAGACCATAAAACAGCAGTGAGGATTCGAGTTGCGATCCCACCAGCCAATAGTCGATGTGATCGGTAACGCCGCGAAGATTCAGCAGCCGCGACGGTTTTTCGCGCTCGCGTAACAGGCGCAACAACCGGCGACGCAAGAGTCCCGTACGGCCGAGGTATGGTTCGCCGCCTTCGCCCAGTGGCCATATGATGAACACTGCCGGATTGTTCGGCGCGGACTCAATCTCGTCGAGCCGAAGCGTACACTTCATTGCCTGAAAAGCTGCAGATATTCGGCCAGCTCGACCGGGGGCACGTGCGCCACACCGAGATTCTCCGCAACGTGCACGGTCTTGCTCATCCCGACCAATGCGACATCGATCCCCGGCGTGGACCGCGCGAATTGGATCGCCCTCTGCGCGTCGGTCGACAAGCCTTTGAGCCTGTCGTGCAGCACTTCCGGCAACCCTTGTGCGAGCCTCGACTGCAGAAGCGAAGCGCTCGCCACCACTGAAATATCCAAGTCGACCGCATGCTCGAGCACGCTGCGGCCGGCGTCGTCTCGCAACTGCAAGGCCTCCGGCATCGCGAGATTGAACGGCAGTTGGATGAACCGGAACTTGTGCAATTCCCCGGCGATCGATCGCGCGATCCGCTCCATGCGCCGCAGCGACAATCCGCCGCCGTCCTTCATGCGGAAGCCATCCCAGGTGGCGGCGCCGTAGAAACTGATCTTCCCGTCCGACACGGCTTCTTCGAGCATGGCGAACGCCGCCTCGACGCGCCCATAGAATTCGTCCTCGCCCAATTCCTCGAGCTGCGTCTCGGGATTGTGCAGGTAGAAAATGTCGATCGTTCCCAATCCTAAGTTGCGCCGGCTGCGATCCAATTGATCGGAGAGGAACCGCGGCGAGATCGAGTGCGAGTCGTTCACGACATCCTCTTTACCGAGGACCCCGAACGACACCGCGCCCGGCACCAGATATCCGGCCTTGGTTGAAACCCAGAACTCATCACGCGCGATGCGGCCGGCTTCGATCAGACGCTCGACAGCGGATCCAATATTGCGCTCCGATAATTGATGCCGGTAGTTCAACGACGTGTCAATAAAATTGACGCCGCCATCGAGCGCGACCGTGACTGCTTCGTCATAGGCGCGGCTCGTCGCCTCGTCCGCGTTGCCGAGGTACGATCCGATACCGAGGCTCGATGCGGTCATGCCTTGTGGATTCGTGAAGAAATCGGAAAAATGCGGAATGAATCGCTTGGCGTAGCGCGCGGTTCCCTCGACGGTGGCGTGGCCTTGGGTCACATGAGCCTTAGAGCGGAACGTCCACTTGCGTCAGAATCTCATCGAGCACCTTCGCCGCCGCATCGGATGCGCGCCCCAGCACCTTGCGCGTCTGTACGATGACGCGATGAGCAAACACCGGCGTCACGAGGCGCTTGACGTCATCGGGAGTCACGAACCTGCGCCCTTCGATCATCGCAAGCGCCTGCGAACTCCGGTACAGAGCCTGCGATCCGCGCGGACTTACACCCAGCGCCAGCGCCTCATGCTCGCGTGTCTTCTCCACAATCGCAAGCATGTAGTCGATGACGGATTCGTCGACGCGTATGGTCTGCACCTGCTCCTGCATTTGCAAGAGCTCGCTGTCGGTCAACACCGGATTCAGCCGTTCGATCGACGGTGAATCGGACTGGTGCAGAATCTCGCGTTCCGCCGTGCGATCGGGATATCCGAGCCGTATGCGCATCAGGAACCGATCGAGCTGCGACTCGGGCAGCGGATACGTTCCGTGATGCTCCGCCGGGTTTTGCGTCGCGATCACCATGAACGGCTGCGGCAGCGGATAAGAACGTCCATCGACCGTCACCTGCTGCTCATTCATCGCCTCGAGCAGCGCCGATTGCGTCTTCGGTGTCGCGCGGTTGATTTCATCGGCCAGCAGAAATTGAGCGAACACCGGTCCCGGTTTGAATTCGAACTCGCGCGTCTGGGCGTTGAAAATCGTGACGCCGACGACATCGCTCGGCAACATGTCGCTCGTGAACTGGATGCGATTGAAACTCGACCGCGCGAGCAGCGCGAGTGAGTGCGCGAGGGTCGTCTTGCCGACTCCGGGGACGTCCTCGATGAGCAAGTGTCCGCGGCTGACCATCGAGACGAGGGCCAACCGAAGCGCCTCCGCCTTGCCCCGGATCACGCGTCCGAGCGCCGCTTCAAGGCCTCGAAACGCCTCGCCGGCGGCCGGATCGGCCGGACCGTTCTGCGCCACTAGCGTCTCGCGATGGGGCATACTTGTCATAATAACGAAACGACGTGATCTATGACGACTCAGTCCCTTATTTTGATTTCCTTACTAGCCGCCGCGACCGTCTTTGGAGATGACGCAGCCGACATTCGAAAAGTTCTCGGAACCCAACAGGAGCTTTGGAATGCGGGGGACGTGAGAGGCTTCACAGCCTACTATACAGAAGATACGAAGTTCGTCTCGACGCAAGTCATGCGCGGGCAGCAGCAGGTCCTCGAGCGGTATCTGCACCGCTATCCGAACCGCGACGCGATGGGCAAGCTCGGCTTCAGCGACCTCGAAATCACCAAGCTCGGCGACGACTACGCATCGGTCATCGGACGCTGGAAGCTCGACCGCTCGGAGAAGGCCGGCGGCGATGTCGGCGGCTATTTCACATTGCTGTTCAAACGCACGAAGCAGGGTTGGAAGATCATTCTCGACCACACGAGTTGACGGATTATGAAGCTCAGCCTGTTGCTCATTCTTTCGGCGGGCCTCGTGCTCGCCCAGGCTCCCGCAATTCCACTGCAGCCGCTCGCGCAGCAGGTGCGGCAACTCGAAGACGCGCTGAACTTCCTGGGGCAAAGCCTGCCCGCGGCCGACCAGCGGCGCATCAACGAGGCGATCGGTAATCCGGATGAAGCGGCCGCAGTCGCTGCTCTGCAGGCGGTTCTCGATCCCTATGTCCTCCTCAATGTCGACATCAATCCGGAGAGCCGCGTCAAAGTCGAGCAGGGCGGGGCCAAGCCCGATCTCATAGAAGGCGGCACGCGCCTGTTTCTCGTGAAGGTGACGAACAACGCGAACGTCACGGCTCCGCTAAATGTGCAAAGTCCCAATAGCGGCAAGGTATACATTCAGTCGAACGGGAATCCGGCGCCCGCGATGCAGCTCAACGCGCGCGAATCGGCGGACCGCTGGGCGGATGTCACGCTCTTCCAAACGCCCCCTATGCGGAGGCGCCTCACCGGACTCGCCCTCGAATACGTCATCCTCGAAATCTACAGCCGCGATCGAGGCCAGCGGTCCGCGAAGATCTCGTTCAACGTCGGACAAGGCACGCAGGATATCGGATTCCGCAACGACGTCATGATCGTGTTCACAGCCCAGCCCACGCGGAACATCACGCTTCGCGTCAAGGACGAGAAGGGCCGCCCCGCGATGGCGTCCTTCGTTATTCGCGACCGGCTCGACCGGATCTATCCGCTGCCCGCGAAACGTCTCGCGCCCGATTTCTTCTTCCAGCCCCAGATCTACCGTGCCGATGGCGAGACCGTGCAACTGCCCGCCGGTTACTACACGATGCAGTTCTCAGGCGGTCCGGAATTCGTGCCGCATACGAGGGAACTGGATATGAGCGACGCCAGTCCGCCGGAGATCTCGTTCCAGCTCGACCGCTGGATCGATCCGTCGAAGTACGGCTGGTATTCAGGCGATCATCACATCCACGCGGCGGGCTGTTCGCACTACATGAATCCGACCGAGGGCGTCGGACCGGAGGATATGCTGCGTCAGATCCTCGGCGAAAATCTGAATACAGCAAGCGTCCTGACGTGGGGACCCGACTATTATTACCAGAAGCAGTTCTTTTCGGGCGCCGATCATCCGCTCTCGAAGCCCGATCGCCTCATGCACTACGACCTCGAGGTCTCGGGCTTCCCCTCGAGCGACTCCGGCCACATCGTTTTGCTCAATCTCAAACAGCAGGACTACCCGGGCGCCAAGCGCATCGAGGATTGGCCCACGTGGGATCTTCCCATCTTCCGCTGGGCGAAAGCGCAAGGCGCGATCGTCGGCTTCGCGCATTCCGGCTGGGGACTCGAGGTCTCCGGGACTTCCCTGCCCTCCTATGAAATGCCCGGCTTCGATGGCATCGGCGCGAATGAGTACATCGTCGATGTGACGCATCCCGATACGGTCGACTTCATCTCCGCGGTCGATACGCCGTATGTGTGGGAACTGAGCATCTGGTACCACACGCTCAATGTCGGCTTCCGCACGCAGATCGCCGGCGAGACGGACTTCCCTTGCATCTATGACGACCGCGTGGGATTGGGCCGGACCTATTCGAAGATCGATGGTCCGATGACGTATGCAGGGTGGCTGAAGAGCCTCAAATCCGGCGACAGCTATGTCTCGGACGGCAAGACGCACCTCATGAACTTCCAAGTGAATGGCGTCGGCTCCGGCACTGGTGGACGCGAGATCCGCTCGGCTCGCCCCATGCAGGCGACGGTCACTTTGAGCGCCGCCGCGTACTTGCCGGAAGTGCCGAACGAGGCGATCCGCAAACGTCCTTTCAATCAGAAGCCCTATTGGGACGTCGAACGCGCGCGCATTGGCGACACCCGCGAAGTGCCGGTCGAGATCGTCGTGAACGGCAAGGCCGTCGCGCGGCAAACCCTGCTCGCCGATGGCAAGGTTCGCGAGATGAAATTCGAAGTTCCGGTGAGCGAAAGCAGTTGGATCGCCGCCCGCACGCTGCCTTCCGCACATACGAATCCGATTTTCGTTGTCCTCGGCGACAAGCCGATCCGCGCTTCGCGCGCGAGCGCCGAGTGGTGCCTCAATGCCGTGAACCAATGCTGGACGCAGAAAGCCCGGCGCATTTCCGCATCCGAATTGCCGGAGGCGCAGAAGGCGTATGAGCATGCGCGCGAAGTCTATCGCCAGCGGATCCGAGAGTCGGAACGATGAAACGCAGCGAATTCATGACGCGCGTAGCCGGCAGCGCATTCGCGGTCTCCGCCGCATCGCCGTCGGCCGCGGCAGCCGCCGATGGACCTTTCTCGACTCCGGACGTCCAAATCGAACGAGCCGCGCAAGGCAAGCCGCACACCGGCAAGATACTCGCCGCGATCCAGCCGCACGCCGACGACATCCCAATATTCGCCGGCGGACTCGTCCTGAAGCTGCTCGACGAAGGCTACACCGGCTACCTGATCCGCACCACCAACGACGATCACACAGGTCCGGGAACGGTTGGCGAAGGCGTGCTCGCGAATGAACGCGACAACCTCGCAGTCGCCCAGGCATTCGGATTGAAGAAGGTCTACGATCTCTACTACCGCAATCACATGCTCGACAGCGTCTCGCCGCTCGAACTGCGTGTGCGGCTCATCTTTCTGTTCCGGCTGCTCAAGATTGACACGGTGATCGGTTATGATCCGTGGGCGCACTACGAAGAGAATCCAGACCACTACGCAACCGCGAGCGCCGTCGAGGCTGCCTGCTGGATGGCCGGAATGAGCAAGGATTATCCGGAACAATTCGACGCCGGATTATCTCCGCATGGCGTCACCGAAAAATATTATTTCGCCCGCGGTCCTCAATATGTCAATCGCGTGGTCGACATCACGAATGTCATGGACCGCAAAATCGCCGTCAATACGCTGAATGTCGCGCAAGGCCCCTCCGGCCATCAAGGCGCGGAGCTCCGCCGCCACCTGAAGCAACAGAACCTGCGTCTGCCTTTGCTGGGCGATGATGACCAGACGGCGAACCGCGAATACACGCGCCAGTTCGTCCTCGGACGCGACTCGGAGACTGGCAAGAAATTCGGCCTCGCCTACGCCGAGCCCTATCATTACATCGGACCGCAGCCGTCGAAGGTCGACGAGTATATTCGCAAAAATGCGGTCAAGCTGTAAACGGCCTTATCCCCGGTAGTAAGGCGGGCAATTGACACTTTCGAATGAGTGCCTCCACACTAAGCACTGTGAGCCCCGCGAAAATTCCAAATGTTGCCGGCATCATCCCCGTCGAACGGATCGCCAGCCGGATTTACCTCATTCGAGGCCAGAAGGTCCTGATGGATTCGGACCTCGCCGAACTCTATGGGGTCCTGACGAAGAACCTCAACCTGGCGGTTCGCAGGAACCAGCGAAGGTTCCCGGAGGATTTCATGTTCCAACTGTCGGAAGATGAGGCCGAACATTTGAGGTTGCAAAATGCAACCTCAAACGACTCGGGCCGCGGCGGACGCCGTTATGCGACGTCTTCACTGAGCAGGGCGTGGCGATGCTCTCGAGCGTGCTCAAGAGCGACCGCGCCGCGGACGTCAATGTCGTTATTATGCGGACGTTCGTGCGCCTCCGCCACGTCCTCTCCGCCAACGAGGATCTGTCGAGAAGAGTCGCAACCCACGACCGGCAGATCAAGGTGCTGGTCGAACAGGTGCAGAAGCTGCTCGCGCCGCCGCCGGAGCTACCCGTCAAGAAGCTCCGGATCGGCTTCATCCCGCCGAAGAACTAAACAGGCCTCTATCCGAGCCCGCTGCGCTTCAGCGCATACTCGATCGCGTCTGCCGGAACCGTGAACTCCGCGACGGCGGTATTTCCCTTGTATCCGAGCTCCTTGATGCCTGCCGCGCTCGTGTAATAGGCATCGACCGTCATGCGGCGCGCCCAATCGAAGAACCGCACGCCGGGCCCGTAGGTTTCCTCATTCATCCGGAACGCGATGATGTCGAGCATCGCCTTCTGATCCTCGGGCTTCGCATCCACCCACGCCGAGCCCACGCGTTGCTCCATCTTATGATCGAGCCACAGGATCCCGCCCGTATAAATCGCTTTCAACACGTCATTATGGTTCGAAAGCAGATCGATGTACTCGAACGCCCCGCCCTGCGATGCGCCCGGAACGATCGTTTCGCACAGCAAACGCAACGTTTTGGTTTCGTGCTCGGTGAACGCCTTCGGAGGCTGCGGACCCACCTCATTCAGATTGCGCGCCATCGCCTCGTGGACATGTTGCGCCGACGCCGAAGACACACTCGCCGCCGCGGCTGCCGCCGTCGCGATCTGCGTTAGAACATTTCTACGACTGAATGTTTCAGACATTACCCTTCCTCATTTCCTCCGCCATGTACTCCGCCGTCCGCCAGGCGAGCGCGCAAATCGTAAGCGTCGGATTCTTGTCCGGATTGCTCACGAACGGCGCCGCATCCGCCACGAACAGATTCTTTACCTCGTGCGACTGGCAGTACTTGTTCAATGCCGACGCTTCCGGATCGTTACCCATCCTCACGACGCCCAACTCGTGAATGATCTCGCCGCCGACCGATATCTTCGAGTCCGTGTGTCCGCGCCGCGGCCCGGGCTTGCCGCCCATGGTCTCCAAAATCGCGCGGAAGCTCTTCTCCATATGATCGACCTGCTTCAACTCGGCGTCGGTCCACTTGAAGTGGAATCGCAGCACCGGAATTCCAAATTGATCTACGACCAACGGATCGATGTCGCAGTACGTATCCGCGTTCGGAATTTGTTCGCCGCGCCCCGCGAGGCCGACGTAAACTCCGTAGTCCTTCTTGATCGCCTCTTTCAAGGACGCCCCGTAGCCTTCGGCCTTGCGGCACACGCCCTGGAATTGGCCGACCGAGGGGATGCCGAAACCTCCCCCCACCTCGATGTGATAGCCGCGCGGGAAGTCTTTGTTCGGCTTGTCCCATTCCCACCACGGCATGTACACGTGCATACCGCCCATGCCGTCTTCGTTGAAGACCCGCATGCCTTCGAGCGCCGGAATCCGCGCGCTCATGCCGAAGCCCACGCTGTCGGTCAGATGGCGGCCGACCGCGCCCGAGGAGTTCGATAATCCATTCGGATGCCGCGTCGACTTCGAGTTCAACAGCAGCCGCGCCGATTCGCACGCGCTCGCCGCCAGCACCACGCTCCGGCAGCGGATCTGCTTCTCGGTTCGCGTCTCCTTGTCGACATAGGAGACTGCCACCACCTTGCCGCTCGCGTCGGTGATCAGTTCTCGCGCCATCGCGTTGTTGATCATCGTCACGCGTCCGGTCTCCATGGCCGGGAAGATCTGCACCTGGCTCGAGGAGTAGTTCGACGCCGAAATGCAGCCGCGCCCGCATTCGCCGCAGTAATGGCAGGGCAGACGTCCGTTGGTCTTCTGTGTGATCACCGCAAGGCGTGAAGGGATGCAGGGGATGTTCAGCTTCTGGCATGCCTTCTGCACCAGCACTTCGTGAACGCGCGGCGGCGGGCATTTCTGGAAGATCCCATCGGGAGCGCTGCGGATGCCTTCCTTCGAACCGGTCAATCCGATAAAGGACTCGGCCTTGTCGTAGTAGGGCGAAAGTTCGTTATAGCTGATCGGCCAGTCGGTGCCAAGGCCGTCGCGCGAATAGGGCGTGAAATCGTAGTCGGCGTAACGCAGGAAGATGCGTCCGAAATGATTGGTGCGGCCGCCGGTAATGCGCGAGCGGAACCAGCGGAATTCCGATCCCTCCGCGGTCGTGAACGGCTCGCCGGGCACATCCCAGTAACCGTTCGGAGCCAGAAAGTAACCGAACGGGTAGCCGTGGCCGAAGTACTGTCCGCCGTCCTCGCCTGCTCCACGATGCGGCACCTGGTAGGGCCACATGTGCTCCTTGTAATCCTTGGCGGGATTGAGCATCGGACCCGCTTCCATCAGCGTGACCTTCATTCCCAAATCCGTAAGGACTTTGGTGACCGTGCCACCTCCTGCTCCTGAACCGATTACTACGACATCATGTATGGGCGCGCTCCGTTGGACTTGTGGCATCTCGACTCACTGTATACCACATTTTATGAAGCCTATTAAAACAATCGTCATACGGAATGGTTTGGCCATCCGGTACAATGGTGAAGTTAGGTAGTTTACATGACGAAGAACAAAGTTTTAGAAACCTCCCCCTCTCTCCAGAACCCATCCACGAAGACGTCCCGGCCGCGTAAGACAACCCTGAAAACCGAGACCCCGGTCCTCGCTCCGGTTGCGCAGGAAGTTGCATTGTCCCCCGAAGGATCGATAGAATCTACATCCAGGACTTCGAAACCCAAAACTCCCCGAGCCAAGCCGACCGCCGTGACTCATCGCCACAAGAAACTGGAAATCGCACCCGTCGAAAGCACGCTCCGCGCGGAGACTGCCCAGCCAGTTCGCCAGTTCACCGAACCCACCGACGAAGAGATCTCGAAGCTCGCTTACTCTTACTACGTGAATCGCGGCTACCAGCCCGGAAATCCGTCCGAGGATTGGTTTCGCGCGGTGACCGAACTCCGTGCGCGTCTGAATCCGTAAACCGTAAAACGGTAACGTTTCGCGTGGCAGTGCGTCTCAATTCGTGAAGCCGGCGAGGAGCCGGGTTGCTCCCCTTTTGGCCGCATGCTCTAATGAAGGCTGCCTGTGAGAAACATGGATCTGCCCGACCGTGATTTACTCCACGAAGATCTGCCACGCGAAGCGTCACTGGTGACGGGCCCATCCCCTGAACCCGTGCCCGAAAAGCGCCACAAGCTCATCGGATTCTCGTTCCTCGTGCGGGATCTGGCTCTCGCCATTATCCTCGCGGCAATCGTCATCCTGTTTCTGTATCGCCCGGTGAAAGTCGAAGGCACCAGCATGATGCCCGGCCTCGAAGATCAGGAGCGCATCTTCATCAACCAGTTCGTCTATCGTTTCACGGGCTCGATTTCGCGCAGCGACACGATCGTGTTCTGGTTCCCGCTCGACACCTCGAAATCCTACATCAAGCGCGTCGTCGGACTCCCCGGCGATCGCGTCCGCATCGACGCCGGACGGGTGTACGTCAATGGACAAGCCCTCGACGAGCCGTATGTCCCGCTCGAATACCGCGACCGCCAGTCGATGCCGGAACTCGTGATCCCCGAGACGCGCTACTTCGTCCTCGGCGATCACCGGAGTTCGTCGAACGACAGCCGCTCCTGGGGAACGGTGCCGCGCGACAACATCTTCGGCAAGGCGGTGTTCGTCTACTGGCCCCTCGACAAAATGGGCGCCCTGCACTGATCCGTCTCTATCCGAGTAGCGGCCAGCGGCCGCCCGTTTCGAGGAAATTGCGCAGGCGGCGGCATTCCTGTTCCACGTTATGTGTCAGCAGCGCGCGATGGCCAGGACAAATGATGCGCGCTCCGGCCCCGAGGCATCGCACTGCGGAGCGTCTCGCCGCCGGCAGGTCTGGCGTAACAGGTCTCGCCATCAATCGCAAACGGTCGCTCACAACAGCCAGCGCATCGCCGCAAAACAAAGTCCCGCTCGGCTCATGCAGGTAGGCGACATGCCCTGGCGTGGGGCCCGCCGTCGCGAGAACTCGGAATCCGCCCTCGATCACTTCACCGTCATTCACATGTTGGTCAGCCAACACAGCCTCGGGCGCCGCCTCCTCGAGCAGTCCACGAAGCAGCACCAGAAGACCCTCCTCCGGGATGCGCCGGCCGACCCAGCCGCGAAGCCGCGAGTAGCTGTCGCCCTGGTGAGAAAGGGCTGATCGCCGGCGGCATAATAGACCGGCACGCCAAACTTGCGTTTCAGAAATGCCGCGCCCGCCGAGTGGTAGTTGTGCCAATGCGTCAGGAGGATGGCCTGCAGCCCATCCGCGCGACTCCAGCCATCTCCAATCCTTCGAGAAAGTCGGCCGCATCGGAGTCCATGCCAACATCCACCGCGACCGCTCCGCCGCCCTCGACCGAGATCAGATAGGAGCAGGCGAAATAGGATGGCCTGCGGAAGCACCACACTCCATCAACGACGGGAATGACCTGTACGGCGATGCGCTTATCCGATCGAGTAGACGCGCCCGGCGTGCTGTCCAATCAGGATCTGGAACAGCCGATGCGCGATCAGCTCATGCAGCGTCAGCAACTCGGCATTCGCCGCGGCAATCGCCGAGGCGTCGTGCTTGTCCGCCACAGGCTCCCCGCCTGCTTTCAACGCATCGGTCGCCTGCTTGATGATCGGGTCTGCAATGACGTCGCCCGCCATTTCCCACAGCGTAATGAACCGGTCGACCGCAGTCGGAAAACTGACCGAGAACACACCTGCGTTGCTGGTCGTGCGTGGCGGCTTGTAGTCGAGATTGAACGGCCCCGAGTAGTTGTAGCTCCGCAGCAGCACGAGCACGTTCAACCAGTCGAGCGGATTCACCAGGCCGACCGCGATGTCGACGTCATGCTTCAGCCGGTAGCCGTCATTGATGTCGAAGTGGAACAGCTTTCCGCACATCAGCGCACGCGCGAGCGCCGCCCGCGGAGCCGCGCCCCACATCAATTCGTGCAAATATTCCGGATTCAATCCCACCATATCGGGATATTTCAATAATCCGGACGAAATAAACGCGAGCATGGCGTCCGAGGTGGGCAGCAGGATCTCCGCCTGCGGCTCGAACGGCTTCGCTTCCATGCAATGCTTCAGCGTCGGACGCCCGTATTCGGCGGCAAATTTGATATCCGCTTCGCACGCCGCGTTCAAGCCTTCGGCGTACCATTTGAGCGTCTGCAACTCGTCGATCGCGCCCTGCACGAAATATCCTAAAGACCCCGGCCAATACACGGCAAACGATGCGCCCAGCTCATGCCCGATGTGGACCGTGTTCGCCAGCCGCTCCGATGCATACTCGCGGACCTGTTCCGATTCCGCCGCCGGTCCGCCCGCAAATACCGCGTGATGGAACGTCTCCGTCGTGACCATTGAGCACTTCATGCCCGCCTTCTTGAGCGACTTCTTGATCCGCTCGACAACTGCCCACTGCTCGTCTTTGAACAGCGAATCCGTCGGAATGACGTCGGTGTCGTGCGTCGCCCAGCAGGGGATGCCGATCTTGCCATACTGCTCAATGACGTGCTCGAGCGTCACTGGCTGGCGCGTCGGCGCGTGGAACAGCGCATGCCCTTCATATGCGGCCGCCCATTGCGGACCCGAGATGTAATAATTCCGCCGGACTTTCGGCGAATACGATCCGCCGCAGCTCTTGGCAAGGCGATTGACGAGGGCCAGTTGTTTGGCTTGAGGAATGGGCTTCATGAACAAGCTATGATAGCTAACTGAAACACCCGATGAAAAGCCAACTCGAGATTACGCAATCGGAAGCCGCGCCCGGAGTCGCCCTCATCAAGCTCACCGGGCGGCTGATGCTCGGCCTCGAAAGCGCCCAACTGGAGTCGATCGCCACCGGCTTATTCGAAAACGGCACGCGCAAAGTGATCATCGACTTCGGTGCCGTCACGCATATCGACTCAACCGGAATCGGACGCTGCATCGCGTGTCTGAACAAGGCCATGCAGGTGAAGGGTCAGCTCCACATGGCGTGTGCGAAGGGGCAAGTCCGCGACAGTTTCCGGGTCACGCGCCTCGATCGTATGTTTCGATTCTTCGACACAATTGAACAAGCCGTTGCCGCGTTCAAGAACTGACCCAGGCTTGACAACACTACGGGTAGACCGTACAGTATGAATGACGGGAGATTCGCGTGGGATGAGGCCAAGGCGAAGGCCAATTTGGCGAAGCACCTCGTCAGTTTTGACGCGGCCTATCTAGTATTTGATGACGTGTTCGCAGTTGACCAATTTGATTTCGTAAGCGATCCGGGCGAGATCCGATGCATCATCACCGGTTTGGTCAACGGCGTTCTGCTCACCGTCGTTTATACGGAACGGGATGATCGCGTAAGAATTATTTCAGCTCGAAAGGCTAGCGCGGATGAAGAAGCAGAATATTATCGAGGCCAAACGCCTCAGTGATGGAACCATCGTTCAGGTCCTCCCCGACGGCACAACGAGACCCTTTGAGGACAAGACTGATTGGGCTAGGCTGCGTGCGTTGACGCCTGAGCAGGTGGAGACCGCGGCGCAGAACGACCCCGACGCACGCCCCTTGACCGCCGAACAACGCCGCACCGCGCGTCGAGTCCCGCGCGCTAAGACCTTACGCCGAGCTCTCCGTTTGACTCAGGAAGAATTTGCGGAGCGTTATCACATACCGGTCGGCACGCTGCGCGATTGGGAGCAAGGCCGCTGCGAGCCTGATCAGCCAGCTCGTGCTTATTTGACGGTCATTGCTCACGACCCCGAGGGTGTGAGACGTTCGCTCGCCCGTTAGGGCAATTAGCGCCGCGTCTTGCCCAGCTCGAGCACTGCATCGAACGCCGGCGTCGGCCGCCGCTCCCGATCGAACACCAGCGGATACGACGTCCGCCCGCGCACCGGCCAGTTGTTCAGCCAGCTATCGCCATTCGACAGTCCCCAGAACGTCACGCGGCGTACGACG
>DASXZC010000155.1:0-5059 GCA_036502165.1 Bryobacteraceae bacterium | reverse complement strand
AGGCCGATTATCCATCCGCATCAGCGCATGGCGGACCTTTCTTGATCCGCTACCCGTTCTGATCAAGCAACGTGGCCACCATCCGGCCAAAGATCCGATGCTGCACACGGGAATGCTCAAGGGTTTCATGGACGGCTCACTGGGCTCCCGCACTGCTGCCCTAAACGCACCCTACAGCGACGATCCCGGTAACTCAGGCATTCCGCAGTTTGACCAGACGACGCTAAACAAGATGACCATAGAGAGGGCCAGGGCCGGCTTCCAGATCGGCTTTCACGCTATCGGGGACCGGGCGATCAGTATGGCGCTGAATGCCTTCGTCGCGGCGGAGGCCGCTGTTCCCGAGAGCGTCGGCTACCGATTTCGTATCGAGCACGATCAGGTAATTGATCCCCGCGACTTTTCCCGCTACAAGTGGCTGGCAGTAATCGCATCCATGCAGCCCAATCACTTGTTGACCGACATGAACTGGGCTGAGGATCGCATCGGGCCCAAGCGTGCCATGACCTCTTACGCGTGGAAGACGTTCTTCGATCAGGGAACAGTGCTTGCATTCGGAACCGATTATCCGGTGGAGCCGATCACGCCATTTCGCGGGATCTATTGCGCGGTCACCCGGAAGAACGAGGCAGGTACAAAGACCTACTACCCCGAGCAGGCGCTATCGATCAATGAGGCTCTTTACGCCTACACCCAGGCTTCTGCGTATGCCGAGTTTGCTGAGACGAAGAAGGGAAAGCTCGCCCCCGGTTACTACGCGGACCTCGTGGTTCTCGATCGGGATCTCACCAGAGTTCCTCCCTCGGAAATCCTCTCGACGAACGTACTGCGAACCGTAGTGGGCGGGAGAACCGTGTACCTCAGCCCGGCAATGCGGAAATGACGGCCAGGAGAAGTCAATGCGAGCAAGAGACCGGAGGGCTTCTCGATCGGATCGAGAAGGGCAGCGAGGCGATCGCCCGGCTGTTGCAAACCTGCGGCTCGAGTAGCGATTTCGGCCCGGTGCAGCAACGCCAGTTCGAGAAGCTGTTGCGGTATCGGCGGCAGCTCATTACGCGGCTCGAATTTTTGCGCGCTCGGGAACGGCCCAGGGCATCAGCGGAACGAACTAGACCGCCCTCGGCCATGCTCTCGACCTGACTGTTTGACATCATCGTTTTGGAGCGCGCTTCTTCGCTTTGCTCCGCTGGGCCGGCGATGCTTCGATTTCCGCTGGCGGCTCTACCGCTCGGCGCGTGACGGGAGAAGAAAAGACGAGCATGGTCGTGGTCGCAACGTAGGGCGTCAGTTTGTCTACAGTCTTTTCCAGGGCCTCCGAAGTAGGCACGCAGACCTTGAGCAAGAAAGTGTCTTCGCCGGCAATGCGATGGCACTCGTAGACCTCCGGCATCTCCTTCGCAACGGCGATTACACGGGGAATGAGGTTGCCGATCACCCGGACGCGGATGAAAGCACAAACCGGCAGGCCGACCTTGCGATTGTCGATTTCCGCACGGTAAGCGGTGATGATGCCAGCCTCTTCCATGCGGCGCACGCGCTCGATAACGGCCGGATTCGAGAGGCCCACACGACGCCCAAGTTCGGCATATTGAATGCGCGCGTCCTCCTGGAGTTCGGCCAGGATGCGCCATCCGATGGGGTCGAGAAGTCTTGCGATTTCTAAGGCGTTTTTCATAAACAACCTAATTTGATTCGGCAGAAAGCCAAGAATACCGTATCTGGACTATTCCTGTCCCGATCCTACTTGCCGTAGATTTTAGCTATCGCATGGCCTCGAAACCACAACTCGCCCCCCATGAAGTGCGCTCAGTCTATCTCGACGCGAACGCAACGACGCCGCTCGTCTCGGAAGTCTTTAACGCGATGATGCCGTGGTTTTTCAGCCGCGCCGGGAACCCATCGTCAAGCCATGTGCGGGGACGAGAAGCGCGCGAGGCAGTCGAGACCGCGAGGCGTCAGATCGCGGGCCTCATCAAGTCGCGGGCGAAAGAACTGGTCTTCACGAGCGGAGGCACCGAATCCGACAATCTCGCGATTCTCGGTACTGTAACCGAACCGGGCGCACACATCGTTACGTCGAGCATTGAACATCATGCAGTTCTCCATGCTGTGCAACGGCTCGAACAGAGAGGATCGACGGCAACCTCTCTGCCGGTAGACGAGCGCGGCCAGGTCAATCCGGATGACGTGCGGCGAGCTCTTCAGCGCAATACGCGCCTGATCTCCGTGATGATGGCAAACAACGAGACCGGAGTCCTGCAGCCGATCGAAGAAATCGGCCGCATTGCGCGCGAACGCGACATCCTCTTTCACACCGATGCGGTTCAAGCGGCGGCCAAGGTTCCAATTGACGTTGGAAAGATCAGCTGCGATCTGCTGTCGATCTCCGGCCATAAGATGCACGGCCCGCAGGGTACCGGTGCTCTATTTGTCAGGGATGGCGTCAAGCTCGACCCACTGTTTCATGGCGGCTCGCACGAGTTCGGCCTCCGTGCCGGTACGGAGAACGTAGCCGGAATCGTAGGCTTTGGACAGGCCGCGGAGATTGCGCAGCAAGGCTTTCACGACGGAAGCGTGGCAAGACTGAAGAAGTTCAGGGACGAACTGGAGCGCAGCGTGTTGCTGGAGGCTAAAGACGCCGGGGTGAACGGCGCGGGTTCGGAACGTGTCCCCAACACCACGAATCTCTGGTTCGACGGTGTTGAGGGAGTACAACTGCTCAGCAAACTCGATGACATGGGCCTTTCCGTCTCGGGAGGCTCCGCGTGCAACGCGGACCGTTGCGAGCCATCTCATGTACTTCTCGCGATGGGACTCTCTCTGCGGAAAGCGAATTCCAGCATCCGCCTCAGTCTGAGCAAGCAGACCACGGTGGAAGACATCGACTTCGCAATCTGGCAAGTGTCGGAAACAATTGAACGGCTCCGCAAATGTCAGCGCACGAGGAAATAATTCTCATTTTTCATTGAACAACTATGACAGCGAGTTTATTCGACATCTTCAAGATCGGGATCGGCCCATCGAGTTCGCACACAGTCGGGCCGATGATTGCTGCGCGGAGATTTGCCCTGAAGATGGAAGCGGCGGGCCAGCTTGATTCCGTGTGCCGTGTCCGCGTTGAGTTATATGGATCGTTGGCGTACACAGGAAATGGCCACGGAACCGACCGGGCCGTGATTCTGGGATTGTGCGGCAACGAGCCGGAGACGGTCGATCCCGCCGACGCGGATCGGCTGCTCGAAGATGTTTGCCACAAGGGGGTGCTCGAAGTCCTGGGAGAGTACTCCGTTTCTTTTCGAATGGACACGGACATCCGCTTCCTGCGCGATCGGACCCTGCCCTCCCACCCCAACGGGATGACTTTCACTGCCTACAACTTCGAGCGGGAGATCGTTCGGGCAGAGAACTTCTATTCGATCGGCGGAGGCTTTGTGGTCGGGGAAGAGGGGCCAGGCGACAACGGCGCTGCCGCGCGCTTTTCTCTCCCTTTCCGCAATGCGGCCGAACTTCTCAGTCTGTGCGCCGCGCTCGACCTGGCCATCTGGAAGTTGATGCTCAAGAACGAATGCGCCATGCGGCCCGAGGAAGAAGTTCGCTCCGGCATCGACCGGATCTGGCAGGCGATGCGCTCGTCCATCGAGCGGGGAATGACAGCCACCGGGACATTGCCCGGAGACCTCAAGGTGCGGCGCAGGGCCGAAGGGCTCGCATCCCGGCTCCGGGCGAAGACATCGAACGATCCCCTTGCCCCGCTCGACTGGGTTTCGGTATTTGCCATTGCCGTCAACGAGGAGAACGCCGCCGCAGGCCGCGTTGTCACTGCGCCTACCAACGGGGCAGCGGGCATCGTGCCGGCCGTGGCTCGCTACTACGAGCAGTTTGTTCCTGAATCGAGTCAGGATGGAATCCTGCGTTATTTTCTGACTGCCGCGGCCATCGGCATCCTATATAAGGAGAACGCTTCCATATCAGGCGCCGAGGTTGGATGCCAGGGCGAGGTCGGTGTTGCGGCCTCGATGGCGGCAGCCGGATTGGTTGCGGCGCTCGACGGAACGAATGAACAAGTGGAGCACGCTGCCGAGATCGCGATGGAACATCATCTCGGCATGACCTGCGACCCTATTGGTGGTCTGGTTCAGATTCCGTGTATCGAGCGCAACGCGATGGGAGCCGTCAAGGCCATCAATGCCTGCCGCATGGCGATGAACGAGACCGAAGGCCACAAGATCTCGCTCGACCAGGTGATCGAGACCATGTATCGCACCGGCCTCGATATGCAGTCGCGCTACAAGGAAACTTCGCTCGCCGGGCTGGCTCTCAACGTCGTCGAATGCTGAGGAGCCTATGCAGACCATCTATCTGATCACCACCGGCGGAACCATCGAACCCTGGATGCAGTCGAGTTCATCCGTCGTTTCCTGCTCCACGTCCTGCCCACGGGCTTCGTCAAGATCCGCCACTTCGGATTGCTCGCGTCGATTGCTTGGATACCGTGGTGCCGCGTTAGTTGTGTCATCTCATTTAAATCCGTTCACGATCCAAGGAAGTCAAGATTCCTCCCGACTGTCGGCCAGCCTCTTTGCGGATGATTGCGACATGTTGATGTCATGCCAGCAACGGGAACCGGTTGGCGGTCAATCGGAAACGATCTCGCAGTCAAACCCCTGCCGCGATATTTAGGCATGCCTAAACAATTAGGTTCGCCTAAAATAGCCGAAGTGTCAAATCGTCGAGGAGAATACTGGCCATGTCGCCGAGACGCCAGGGAAACGTCAACACAGAATCAGTGGACAACTACTTGAAGGCTATCGTCGCATTCGGCGGACCTGACGAGCGACGTGTGTCGAGCACCTCTCTGGCGGATCGTTTGGGTGTTGCACCGGCTTCGGCCACCAATATGCTGCAAAAGTTGGCGGCCGCTTCAGTGCCGTTTGTGGAATACGAGAGACATCGCGGAGTTCTCCTCTCGGCGGCAGGCAAACGGCGGGCTCTTGAGGTGCTGCGTCATCATCGCCTCCTCGAAACATTTCTCTTCGAAGTGCTGGACTACCCCATCGAA
>DASXZC010000154.1:0-2212 GCA_036502165.1 Bryobacteraceae bacterium | reverse complement strand
CCGTAGCGCGTGAGGGCGGTGAAGATACCTCGCGTGTAACTGGGTTCGAGGCCGTTCTGCCAGCGGAGTGCTTCGAGAGTCGCGTCGCGGACCGTGCGTCCGATGAGCTCGCCGAGTTTCGAGTGGGGGCTCGTCGAGGTGAAGCGGTGCGATCCTTCGAGTGGCGCGGCGATCGCGAATTGATCTGTGCCGGTGCCGGTGGCGAGATCCTGCGAGTAGAGGCTGCGGACGGCGAGGCGTTGGAGGGCGGTCGATTTTCCTTCCGTCATCGTGATGACGGCGCGGGCAAGCGCGCCTTCGGTGAGCGGGCGGTTGATCAAGAGGATTGTGTTGATCGTGCCGTGGATTTTCTCCCATCCTTTATCGCCCTCCCGCCAGGACGCTGGGTCGCCGGCGCAGCAGGCGTTGCCTTGGACTCCGGCAGTGACGATGGCGGTGACTTCGATTTCGAGGTCCGCGGCGGTGGCGATGGCCGCGTAGTTCATGTTGGCCGCGGTGCCCATCAGCGCGGTTTCATTGGGCGGAAGTTCGATTTCCGCGCAGACGCTGGCGTGATAGTCGTCGCGGATCTGTTCATAGCGAACCTTGTGCGCGGCGCCTTCGCAGCTTTGATGATTGGCGAGATACCGGATCTTGGTCGTCTGGCCGCCGTTGTGGGTGGACGTGCTGAGCACCGCATGCGGGACGGTCAGTTCGGCGACGATATAGCGCGATGCGCGACGCAGCCCGTACAGTTCAGTGCGGCGCAGGAGTTCCCAGTTGAGCGATGCGAGCGGCATGGTCAAGGAAACAGCGGCGGAGGGACGCGGCGTTTGGTCGCTTGTTCGAAGGCATACGCGAGACCGAGGAGACGCGGCTCGCTGCAGGCTATGCCGGTGAAGCTGACTCCGAAGGGCGACGGCTTAGGGTCGAAGCCGGCGGGGAACGGATTATTCGTGGGCGCATTCGGGACCAAAGCGAACGGCACGATCACCGTTGGATATCCGGGCTTCGCGGCGATCGATGCACCGGATGCGCCGGGGAACAGAATGGCGTCGAGGTTGTTCGCCTTCATGACGGCATCGATTCCGTTCGTACCCGCGAGCAGCACGTCCTTCGCGCGATCGGATTCGTAGCGCGCGCGGTCCGCTTGCAGATCGATTTCATCGGAGATGTCGAGCTGCGATTCGCCGAAGCGGATCGCGTCGCCTTGAATGTGCGTGATGTTCCAGATGCGAAGCTCGGTCAGCGTCTTCACAGGCGCGGATGGCCCAAGCGACTCGAGAAATTTATTGAAGTCGCGCTTCATGCCGTATTTCAAGACGCTCGAACATTCGGCGTCGCGGCCTTTCACGCTGTTCAATCCGGAGCATTGACCCCAGAGCAGGAAGTTCTTGTCCTGATCTTCGGTCAGGATGCTTGGGATGTCGGCAGGGTCGACGATGATTGCGCCTTGCTGCTTCAGGACTTCGATGGCGTCGGTCATGGCGCGGGCCTGCTCTTCATTGAGTCCTTGAGGACCGCGTCCGCCGCGGGTGCGGGGAGGTCCTGGAGGAGTGAACTTCTCATAGAAAAAGGCGCGCGGAATGCCGATGCGGGCGCCTTTCAGTGCGTCCGTCTTGAGGAACTTCGTGTAGTCGCGGCCGGGCGGAGGCGTGCAGGTTTTGGTCGCGGGATCGTTGGGATCCGGGGCCGGACTCTCGAGTACGCCGAGCATAATGGCGGCGTCCGTGACCGTCTTCGCCATCGGACCGGCGGTATCCTGATCGGCGGTGATCGGGATCACGCCATAGCGGCTGATGCGTCCCACGGTCGGCTTTACGGCGGCGAGCATGTTCTGATTCGAAGGGCTGAGGATCGATCCTGATGTCTCGGAACCGATGTTCGCCGCCCAGAAACTGGCCGTCGTGCCGGCTCCGGAGCTCGAACCGCCGGTCTGCAAGGCGGGGCGTCCATCATCGCTTCCGGGCCTCGGGTCGCGGCGCGGATCGTAGGGATTGTAGGCGAATCCGCGGATCGCGTTATAGTTGCCCGGCATTGGCGTGGGCGCGCCGGCGACCCAATTGGCGAGTTCCGAGAGAGTCGTCTTCGCGATGATGATCGCGCCCGCGTCGCGCAGATTCTTGACGAGGGTCGCGTCGTAGGGAGGCATGAATCCTTCGAAGGCAAGCGCTCCGCCGGTGGTCACGATGTCGCGGGTGAGGACGTTGTCCTTCAGGGCGATCGGGATTCC
>DASXZC010000153.1:0-18625 GCA_036502165.1 Bryobacteraceae bacterium | reverse complement strand
GCGGCGAAGCTCGCCTCCCGCGCCTTCGCCGAAAAGGCCGCTATATGAACGACCGCAAGGAAGCGATAAGGAAATATAAGGAGCGCAAGCCATCCCGTGGCATCTTCATCGTGCGTTGCGTCCAAACCGGCCGCTGCTGGGTGGACTTCTCGCCGAGCCTCGACTCCGCTCGCAACCGCGTCTGGTTCGAACTGCGCCACGGCGCCCATCGAAATAACGCGCTGCAGGAGGACTGGAATGCTCACGGTGAAGATTCGTTCGAGCTCGAGATCGCCGAGACGCTTGATCCGGACATCGCCGAGATCGCGATCCGTGACGAGCTCAAACGCAAGCGTAAGGAATGGTGCGCGAAGCTCGGCGCGACTACAATCTGGCCGTAACATGACTGCTATCATTTGTTCAAGCGTTTTCCCCCGGACGCTTGCGGCTGTCCAATGATCAAAGTCTGTATTCTGGCGAGTTCGAGCTCCGGGAATTGCGCGCTGGTCGCTACAAACAGGACCCGAGTGCTAGTCGATGCCGGCCTGAGCAAGCGCGAGACCTTCCAGCGATTGGCCGCCATCGGCGAGGATCCGAAAGCGATCAACGCCATCCTGGTGACGCACGAACATTCCGATCACGTCGCCGGATTGATCACACTCGCCCGATCCCTCGACATCCCGGTCTACCTCTCGAACCTGACCGCGCCCACAATCGCCTGGGGCGAGTTCCAGCCGAAGATCGAGCTCTTCCAATCCGGTTCGACTTTCACAGTTGGCGACATCGACGTGTCGAGCTTCACGATCCCCCACGACGCGATCGATCCCGTCGGATTCTGTCTGCGTTCGCAAGGAATCAAAATTGGCATAGCGACCGACCTCGGCTATGTGACCGACTCGATCCGCTTCCATCTGCGTGCGACGGATCTGCTATTACTCGAATCGAATCACGACCTCGACATGTTGAAGGTCGGTCCCTATCCATGGTCAGTGAAGCAGCGCGTAATGGGGAGGAAGGGCCACCTCTCGAACGACGTCGCGGCCCGCTTCATCAAGAGCGACTTGGATACGACGACGTCGACACTGATCCTCGGGCATTTGAGTGAGAACAACAATCATCCCGAAATCGTCCGCCTCGTCGGATCCCAAGCCTTGCACGGCCGCGAGCTGTTCACGCGCCTGATCGTCGCCGAACCCGGCCGCCAGACCGAAGTCTTCTGTTACTAAGAGAATTTCTTGAGAAGCCGGTAGACGACCGAGATCGGCAATCCCATAACATTGAAGTAACACCCATCGACCGAGTCGACGAACTTCGCCGCCCGCCCCTGGATCGCGTACGCGCCCGCCTTGTCCATGGACTCGCCTGACGCGACATACTCATCAATTTCGCTCGCCGTCATCGGAACGAACCGGACCAGCGTTGTGGCGACGTCCACAATTTCTTTGGATGAATGCCGCAGACAAACGCCGGTCAGTACACGATGCACCCGCCCCTCAAGCAAGTGCAACATCCGCCGCGCATCGTCCGCATCGACGGGCTTCTCGAGGACGATCTCATTTCCCTGCGGATCGTCCACGACGACCGTCGTGTCAGCCGCCAAAACGACCTCTCCCGCGCCCATTTCGACCGCCCGCGACTTATCGCGCGCCAACCGCCTGACATAGTCAGCGGCCCGTTCCCCAGCAGCGCGGACCTCTTCCACATCCGCCTCGCGAACGACAAACGGAATTCCCGCGAACGTCAGAATCTCCCGCCGCCGCGGCGATTTCGAAGCAAGGACAACGAGCATGGAAGTGATCCCTCAATCGTAACCGGTGTCACAATAGAAAGGAGGCTTCCGTGATAACCCAGCCCCCGCAGCTTCGTTACATAGAATCGAATCCCAAGGTCTGCCATGGCAGGTGGGTGATCCGCGGCACACGCATCCTCGTGTCCGTGATCCGGCAACAGATCGAAGGCGGCATGCGCCCGGAAGAAGTAATCGGCGAATGGCGTGGCAAGGTGAGCCTGGACGCGATCGAGGAGGCGTTACGGTATGGGATCGATGACCCGGAAGTCCTGGACGAATCGCCCGGCTATTTAGCCTCTTGATCTTGCTCGACGAAAACATTCCCGAGAGTCAGAGGATTTCCTTGGCCCGATGGAAGCCTCTCAAGATTGGCGTAGACTACCTCGAAAAGAGCACTCAAGACGATCAACTCGCCCTTCACCTGCGAGGCGCGCGCCGGATCACGTTCTTCAGTCTTGACCGCGATTTTTTCATAAAGCGCTGGACGTATGGGCACGCGAATTGCTCGATCGTCTTTGTCGACGCCGCTCCAAAGCGCTTCGCCGCCATCGTCGACCGCTTCCTCCGCCACCCCTCATTCCGTACCCACGCCGACAGAATGGGGTCCGTGTTCAAGCTGAACGAAGATTTCATCGTCTGCTGGAATGTCTCCAGCCGCACTGACGCCGAGATCCCCTGGCCGCGTTAATGCGCCGCCCCTCCGCCTCGGCTATACTAATGTATGTTGCCGCCCGAAGCGGCAAGCGCGTCTGTACGTCCAAACGGCCCCTTCCGTTGGGCACTCACACAAGCGAAAGTCTAACGTGTTCGATAACCTCTCAGACAAGCTGCAGCGGGTATTTAAAAACCTGCGCGGCGAAGGCAAACTCACCGCGGAGAATATGGACGCCGCGCTGCGGGAGATCCGCGTCGCGCTCCTTGAAGCCGACGTGCATTTCCGTGTCGTCAAGCAGTTTATCGAAGCCGTCAAAGAAAAGGCCACCGGACAGGAAGTGCTGCAAGCCCTTTCGCCCGGCCAGCAGGTCGTCAAGATCGTCCGCGACGAACTGATCAAGATGCTCGGCACGCACACCTCGAAGCTGCGCTTTGCCAACGAACCGCCGAGTGTGATCCTCGTCGTCGGACTCCAAGGATCAGGCAAGACCACATCCACCGCGAAACTGGCGCGCCTCCTCGTGCGCGAGGGCCACAATCCGCAACTCGTCTCGGTTGACATCTACCGCCCCGCCGCCCGTAAACAGTTGGCTGTGCTCGGCAAGGACAACCGATTGCCGGTATACGAGGGAACTCCTGAAGAGGCCAATAAGCCGATCGAACTCGCGCGCTCCGCGCGGCGCGAGGCCCTGCAATCCGGCAAGGACGTCCTCATGGTCGACACCGCGGGCCGCCTGCATATCGACGACGATCTGATGAACGAATTGCAGGAACTGAAGACACTCCTGAATCCCGTCGAAGTCCTGTTCGTCGCCGACGCGATGACCGGACAGGACGCCGTGAAATCAGCCGAAGAGTTCCACAAGCGCCTGGGCATCACCGGTGTGATCCTGACGAAAATGGACGGCGACGCACGCGGTGGCGCGGCGCTCTCGATCCGTTCCGTCACCGGCCAGCCCCTGAAGTTTGTCGGTGTCGGCGAGAAGTCGGACGCCATGGAGCCCTTCCATCCGGAACGCGTCGCCTCGCGGATCCTTGGAATGGGTGACGTGCTCAGCCTGATCGAGAAGGTCGAGCAGACGATCGATCACAAGCAGGCCGAAGAGATGCAGCGCAAGCTGCTCGACAACGAATTTTCGCTCGCCGATTTCCGCGATCAGATGAAGCAGTTGAGCAAAATGGGCGGCATCGAATCGCTGCTCGGCATGATGCCGGACATGGCGATGGGTCCGCTGAAGGACCTCAAAAAGCACAAGATCGACGAGAAGGAAATTTCGCGCACGGTGGCGATCATCGACTCGATGACGCCGGCCGAGCGCAACAATCATATGATCATCAACGGCGCGCGCCGGCGCCGGATCGCTAAAGGGAGCGGAACTTCGGTCCAGGAAGTAAACAGCCTGCTGAAGCAATACTCGGAAGCGAAAAAGATGATGAAATCGTTCACCGGCGGCGGTATGGGAATGCTGGGCAAGCGCATGAGCAAGCTCAAATTGCCGTTTGGCGGAAATTTTCCCGGCTTTAATTAATGGAATTCTGTTGAGAGAGATCAGGAGTATCAAAGAAACATGTTGATGATTCGTTTGGCGCGGTTCGGCACGAAGAAGAAGCCAACCTACCGCGTTGTGGTGATCGAGAAGGAACGTGCGCGCGACAGCCGGGCCGTTGAAGTCGTGGGGCATTACAATCCCATTTCGAAGCCGAAGGTAATCAAGCTCGAACATGAGCGGATCGCCCATTGGATGAAGAACGGAGCCCAGCCATCCGAAACGGTGGCGAAGCTCATGAAGAACAATCCGGCTCCGGCGCCCGCTCCCGTTGCGGCGGCGTAACGAGGTAAGCCGGTAATCCGGCGGCCCGGTGTTACAATCGGGGGTTCGTCTTTATTCTCCACAAGTCAGGCGGGCAAGCGCACATGGCAAGCGTGAAAGAGTTGGTCGAAGATATCGCCAAGGCATTGGTCGACACACCGGATGCAGTCACGGTCCGCGAAGTGTCGGGTGAGCATGTCACCGTACTCGAACTACGGGTGGCGCAAACCGATGTCGGCAAGATTATCGGCAAGCAGGGCCGCACCGCGCGGTCGCTGCGGACCTTGCTGGGCGCCGCGGGAATGAAGTTGAACCGGCGTTTCACGCTGGAGATTCTCGAGTAGCGTGGCCGAAGCCGAGTTGACCGCCATCGCCTTGCTGCACCGCGAGCGCGGCATCAAGGGCGAAATCGTGGGCGAGTCGCTGACCAGCCATCCGGAACGGTTCGCCGATTTGAAGCGGGTGTTCCTGACGAAGCCAGGTTCGCCGCCGCGCGAAGTGGATGTCGAGCGCGTCTGGGACTTCCGCGGTTCGCCGGTGTTCAAGTTCTCTGGCGTCGATTCGATGACGGATGCCGAGAAGTTGCGGGGTTACGAAGTGGCCGTTCCCAGAGTGGAGCGCGTGCCGCTCGAAGAGGGTGAGTTTTTCCTGGACGATCTGGTCGGTTGCCATTTGAAGGATCCGGCGGGAATGGCGATCGGAACAGTGACTGGATGGATCGAGAACGGTCCGCAGGTTTTGTTGGAAGTTTTGGAGGAAGGCGCGGAAGCGAACGTTGAGCCAGTTTTGGTTCCGTTCGTCAAGGCGTTCTTCAGCGCGGTGGATGTGGAAGCGAAAACCGCGGTGGCGGATCTGCCGCCCGGGTTGCGGGAGTTGAACCGGCGTTGAAGTTCCACGTGGTTACGATTTTCCCGGAACTGCTCCGCGGTCCGTTTGAGTTTGGCATCGTAGGGCAGGCGGTGAAGGCGGGGTTGCTCGAGATCAAGGTCCACGACCTGCGGGATTGGACGCATGACCGGCATCGCACCGTGGATGACCGCCCGTTCGGCGGCGGTGAAGGAATGCTTTTGAAGCCGGAGCCGTTGTTCGATGCGGTCGAGTCGATCTGGCCGGAACGTTCGGGGAAGCAGAAAATCGTGTTGACCTCCGCCCGCGGACGCCGGTTCAGCCAGGCCGATGCGCGAAGTTGGAGTCAGGGGCTCGATGAGTTGCTCGTCATCTGTGGACGCTACGAAGGCGTTGACGAGCGTGTGGCTGAGCATCTGGTGGATGAGGAAGTTTCGATCGGCGATTACGTGTTGTCCGGGGGTGAGTTGGCCGCGGCCATAATTGTCGATGCGACTGCGCGGTTGTTGCCGGGTGTCCTCGGCAATGATGAGTCGGCGCGGAACGAGTCATACAGCGTGCTCGATGTCGAGCGCGAGATTTTGGAAGGGCGCAGGATCCGCGGCGCCAAGGGTAAGGAAACCGAGGCGGTCGAACTGCTCGATTGCCCGCAATACACGCGCCCCGCGGAGTTCCGCGGCTGGAAGGTTCCGGACGTCCTGTTGGGCGGGAATCACGCGGAAATCAGGAAATGGCGGCTGCGGGCCGCTCTCGAAAGAACGCGCCGGCTGCGTCCCGATCTGATCGAACCTGTTAAGGTAGAGGAAGCGGACGGACCCGGCGCAACGAACTAGTAAGAGGGAACGAATTTAGCCATGATGAATGCGGTTTTGAACAAGATTGTCGAGAAGAACAAGCGGACCAATTTGCCCGCCATCCGTATCGGGGACACGATCAAGGTCCACGTGAAGATTAAGGAAGGCGAAAAAGAACGCCTCCAGGTATACGAGGGCGTGTTGATTGCCCGCCACAATACCGCCATGGGCGAGACGATCACTGTCCGCAAGATCAGCTTCAGCCAGGGCGTCGAGCGTATTTTCCCGTTGAACGCGCCGGTCGTCGATCACATCGACATCGTCCGCACGGGCAAGGTGCGGCAGTCGAAGTTGTACTATCTGCGCGCATTGAAGGGCAAAGCTGCGCGTCTCAAAGAACGCGAAGATTAAATCAGGTTCGTGCCGAAAACCAGCCGCCGCACCCGTTGCCGCAGTACCGAGGAACGCGCCGCTCGCGCGCTCGGCTACCAGTGTGTCGCCGGCGTCGATGAAGTGGGGCGAGGCTGTCTGTTCGGTCCCGTCTTTGCGGCGGCCGTCGTGCTGCCGCTCGATCACAAAATCCGCGGACTCGCCGACAGCAAAATGATCGACGCGGAAACGCGCGAATCCCTGGCCATCGAAATCCGCGCACGGGCCGTCGCCTGCGCCGTCGGCGCGGCGGACGTCTTCGAGATCGACGATATCAATATCCTGCAGGCTTCCCGCCTCGCAATGAAACGCGCGGTTGAACGGCTTCAGCAGCGGCCCGACTACCTCCTGATCGACGCCATCACGATCAACTTTGAAGCGGCGCAAAAGCCGATCATCAAGGGTGACGCATCCTGCCAGTCGATCGCCGCGGCTTCGATCCTCGCGAAGGTCGCGCGCGATGAAGCCATTCGCCAATGGGATCGCGTCTTTCCCCAATACGGACTCGCGCGGCACAAAGGCTACTACACGCCTGAACACATCGCCGCCATCGAGCAGCACGGACCGACCTGGATGCACCGCTACACGTTCGCTCCCATCACGCAGCCGAGTCTGACATTCGCGGCCGCGGGAGGAGAATCGGTCTGAATGGTCCCTTCTCCTGAGCAAAACGATCCGCCGGTGCCCGAAACGCTCGCTCCCGCAGCGCCGCCGCCCACCGAAGCATTGCCTCCGCCGCTTCCGCCGAAACGCTCGACCGCATCGAAGCTCTTCGGACTGCTGGTCGTCGTCATCTGCTTCGAAGTCGGAGTTTCCCTCGTCGTATATCCGTGGATGGACGCCTGGGGACGCAACGCCATTCCCTCAATGAATCCGGATCTGATCGAACTGTGGGAGTCGAACTACTTCCGCGGCGCCCTCAGCGGACTCGGCCTCGTCAACATCTGGATCTCGTTCCAGGAAATGCTGCGTCTGCTCAGAGGCTGAGCAGGGCATCCGCGAATCGTCGAGCCCATCTAAGTTGCCCGCTCATTTCCGCGATCTCATCCTGCCGAAACTCCACTTGGATGTGCGGCCACCCCCGGCGCATCGCATGAAACGGAGTGCTGTAATCGACCTCCGGATCGAGATCGTAAGGCTCGTTGTCGCCTACAATGATGTCGCCCGGCTTCCGCAGCGCCGCCAATATGGGATCCGCGAGGCTTCGATCGAGATGGCTCGAGAGCGCGATCTGCCAGGGTCTCAATCGTCCCGCGAGACAATCCGTCATGGAATGAATCGACACCACGATCGTTCGCTCGCGTTCCATCAGGATCGACTCGATCGCGTCGTGATAAGGATGGAACCATCGCTCAATCCGTTCCGCCCTCGCGGCCTCGCTGAGATGCAGATTGCCGCGGATCAACGTGCCGTCACTCCGCTCTGGAATGAGGTCCAAAGCATCAAGATGACGGTTGCAGTCGATCACCAGCCGCGAAGTACCCGAAAGGATCGCCGGAGCGTCAAAGATCTCGGACAGCGCCTCGGTCACGCCGGCCGCGCCGATATCCCAGGCGATGTGCCGGGCGAGTTCTGCAGACGGCAAACCGAGATCATCGAGTTCCGCGGGAACGACATTGCTGGCATGATCGCAGAAGAACACGAAGCTCCCCGCTCCGCGCGGGCGAAGGATTCGAAACGGCGGAGGAGTCATTCAGCCGCTTCGGTCACTCTCACCGTGACGTCCATGCCGGCGAACGCCTCCGGAGCTCCGTCATAAGTGCCCCACAACGGCAGCAAATGATCCGGGTCCCACGCGACCGCGACGCGGATCAGATTGCGGTTGCCGACGATGCTGTTGGTCGGGTCGAAATCGATCCACCCGGCGCCCGGCAGATACGCTTGCATCCAGGCGTGAGTGGCGCCGCCGCCCGCGAGTCCGGAACTGTCGGGTACGAAAATATACCCGCTGACAAAGCGCGCCGCAATGCCGAGCGTCCTGCAGGCCTCCATCATGAGCAGTGCGAAGTCCCGGCAACTTCCGCGCCGCTTCGACAGAGTCTCCTCCGGACTCTGCACGCCCTTCTCAACGCGACGCATGTAAGTGAACTGCTCGCGGATGCTGCGGCTCATGTGGCGAAGAATCGTGACAGTAGCGGTCGCGGGCGCGGGATCGAGGCATTCGAGTGCCCATTTCGACACCGTCTCACTCGCGTAGCGCGGAGCCAGTGCTCGCAGCAGGGTCGGCAGATCTTCGTCCGAATAGCGGAATGGATAGGTCCGTGCGTAATCCTCGAGCGGATACTCCGGCATGGTCGTTTCGAAGTGCTCGAGCGTCACCGTGCTTTCGAAGCGCAGCTCGGTGGTGGTTCCTTCAAACGTCGCAACCGCAACCGAGTTGTCGAAAGGATCGTGCAGCCAGCGCAGGGCGAGCGGTTGCGGAGTGATGACCAGATTCGTCCGGATCAATCGCAGATCGTGACTTTCACGCGGACGAAACAGCATGCGATGTTCACCGAGGCCGACTGGTTCACGGTAACGGTAGACGGTCACGTGCCGGACGGTCAAAAACGACATCAGCCCCCGGCCCCCGGAATCTCATCGGCCCAGACGCGGAAGCTCTCGAGCGTATTCGGTCCGAACGTCGTGGCGATCGCCACATCGGATGCATCGCGGCCGCGCGCCATGAGGATCCGTCCGATGCGCGGAACATTGTTGCGCGGGTCAAACGTATGCCAACGCCCTCCGATCCACGTCTCGATCCAGGCCGCGAAGTCGCCTACGGCGTACGGGGGCGGCGTTCCCACGTCGCTCAAATAACCGGTGCAGTATCGCGCCGGAATATTCATCGCGCGGCAGAAGGCGATCGCGAGGTGGGCGTAGTCGCGGCACACTCCGATCCGTTCGTTGAACGCGTCCGCGGCGCCGCGAGTAGAGCGGGCATTCTGATAATCGAAGACGATGTGCTGATGGACGTAGTCGCAAATCGCCTTTACCCTTTGATAGCCGGGAGCCGTACCGCCGAACAACTGCCATGCCGTATCAGACAGCAAATCAGTCTCGCAATAACGGCTGCCAAGCAGGAACACGATCGTGTCCTGGGGCAGATCCTGCACCTGATCCTGCCAGGCCGAGGTCACGACTTCATCCGGCTGGCCGCTATCCTGAATGATCGCTTCAGCCGTCAGGCGGAGCTGGCCGGCCGGCGCGAGCAGGCGATTGCACCAATTGCCGAATCCGTCATGATAACCGCTGACTGGAAGCGACGGATCGGTCATCAGGCGATCGGGAACGATCAGGTCGCCTGCGCGTGAATGATGGATATTCACGACCAGGATGACTGGTGTGTCCTGCGAAAAGCGGTAAATGAGTTCGTAACCAGTTCGGAGCTGCATCGCCAAACACCCCTTCAGTCCGCGCAGGGAAACCCTGCCGATCGGGCCTTGTTCAGGCGATCCAGCCGTCCGCGATATTGATCACGCGGTTGCCGAACGACGCGTTCACTTCCGAGTGCGTGACTTGGATGATGGTCGCGCCCTCCTCGTTCAATTGCTTGAACCGCTCCATAATTTCGCGCGACTGTGATGAGTGCAGATTCCCAGTCGGCTCGTCCGCGAGGATCACCTTGGGATTGGCGATGATGGCGCGCGCGATGCCGACCAGTTGTTGCTGGCCGCCCGAGAGCTGGCTCGGAAACAAGTCTTTCTTGCCGACCATCTGGAATTTGTCGAGCACGTCGCAGACGACGCTATCGCGCTCGGTCTTCTTGATGTTCCGGTAAGACAGCGGGATTTCGAGATTCTCGTAAACGGTCAGATTGTCGAGCAAATGATAGCTCTGGAAAACGAAGCCGAAGTAGCGCTTGTACAACTCCAGCCGATCGTTCTTCTTCATCTTGTGGACGGCGTGATCGAGGAAGTAATACTCGCCGGTCCATGCGCTGTCGTGCATTCCGAGCAAGTGCAGCAGGGTCGACTTCCCCGCCCCGGAGGGTCCCATGATGGAGACAAACTCGCCCTCCTTAATATCGACGTTGACGCGCCGGAGAACGAATGTCTTGGTGGGGCCGTGCTCGAAATACTTTTCGATATTCCGGAGGCTGATCATAGGGACCGTGCGGTCAGATGGTGGTGAGAACGGAGATGCAGGCACTGCTTTAAGGATGCCATAGTAGCCCGCATACGCGTCTTAACCATGTCCCGCTGTGAGATCACACAAATCTGCGGCGTGCGATCCGCCGTCCGGATTTGCCGGGCGCGCGCCACTCCGATGGGTACGAGCAACGCGCACACGATGAGCACCAACGCAATCGCGTCGGGATTTCGCTTGAACATAAAAAGCCCTCCTGACGTGCGGAGCGACTAGATGACCGCGTCCACGCTCTCTTCGACGATGCGACCGTCGAATAAGCGAATGTTGCGGTCGGCATATTTCGCGTAACGCGGATCGTGCGTCACGATGCAGATCGTGGCCCCGCCGCGGTGGAGTTCGCGCAACAGATCCATGACCGCTTCGCCGTTTGCCGAATCCAAGTTACCAGTCGGCTCGTCAGCCAGCAGGATCGAAGGATCGCCGCACAAAGCGCGGGCGACAGCGACACGCTGTTGTTGACCGCCCGAGAGCTGCGACGGATAATGCTTCACGCGATGCGACATGCCTACGCGCTCGAGAGCGTCATGGACGCGCTTCTTGCGTTCGGCCGAGCCCATCCCGCGATAGGTGAGCGGAAGCTCGACGTTCTCGAATACGTTCAGATCGCCGATCAGGTTGAACGCCTGGAAGATGAAGCCGATCTCGCGATTGCGGATCCGCGCGCGGTCGCTGGCCTTCAGGCTCTGGACGGATTTGCCGTTGAGCGTATAGCTGCCGCTCGAGGGCGAATCGAGAAGACCCAGGATCGCGAGCAAGGTCGACTTGCCGCAACCCGATGGGCCGGAGATCGAGATGTACTCGCCTTTGGCGATCTCCATGTGAATTCCTGCGAGGGCGTGAGTTTCGACCTCGTCGGTGAGGAACACCTTCTTGACGTCGTCCAGATGAATCAAAGCATCGCTCATATTATTAGCCAGTTTCCTTTCGTTCTACGGGGCCGCCTATCCTGCGGGTCAGCGATGCCCCGGGGCAAATCAGTTCACTCTGATCCGTTCCTGAGCGTCCCATTGGCTCATATCGGATAGGATCACTTTGTCCCCTACCTTTAGACCGTCCAAAACCTCAATGGTGCTGACCGAAGTGCGACCAAATTTCACTTTTACGCGGGTCGCGCCCTTCATGTCCGCATCGTACTTGAAGATGCTGGCTGTAGCGTTCGGCTGGCCGAACACCGGCCGCTCCACGTACACCACATTGTCAAGACGCTCGATCAAGATCACACCATCCACGCTCAAATCCGGCACCGCTCCAGCCGGCAGGGGGCCTTCGAGACGGACATTCACGGTCACCGTCCCGTTCACAGCAGAGGGGTCTTTTCTACTTACGTGTCCAGGTATGATTCCGTTCCGTGTATCGATCTGGGCGGATTGGCCAATCTGCACGTCCTTCGCCTGCGTCTCGGCGATCTTCAATTCGGCCTTCAATTTCCATGGCTGCACGACTTTCGCGAGCACCTGGTTCGCGGTGACGCGCTGGCCGATCTGCAGTGGCGGATCCATTTCCTGCAGGATTCCGGCGTTGCCCGCGCGGACGATCAACTGCTGCACTTGCTTCCGCTTCAAATCGTAGGACGCGCGCAATTTCTCGACCTGCACGTTCTGGACGGCCAGTTGCGCGACGGTCGACTCGTGTAGAATTTTGAGCCGTTCTTTCTCGTTGTTGAACTTCGACAGCGCATCGCTGTACTTCGCATCGGAGAGCCTCGACTCGATCTCGGGCTTCAATCCGAGCTTCGCGAGTTCCGTGTCCCGCTCCTTGGTCAGCTTCGCCTGCGTGAACTCCGACTCGGCGCGCGACACGGTGGACTGCTGATCGAGCTCGGCGCTCTGCAGCTTCACCTTGAGATCCTCGTAGGTGGCTTGGGCTTGTTTCACCTGCCACTCGAGATCGTTCGCGGCCAATTCCATGTCAGGGTTACTGAGCACCACCAAAATGGTTTCAGGTTTTACTTCAGCGCCTGCGCGATATTTAATGTCGTCGACGCGGCCCTCGAACTGGGTCGGGATAAAGAGGATGTCCTCGGGCACGAGAGTGCCGAGGCCACGGACGTTCCGTTCCATCATGCCCCGCTTGACCGTGCCGGGCCAAAGAGTGCCGCCCTCGACGGTTGGCGCGGCCGGTTTGAGGCGCGACAATCCGTAGGTAATCAGGGGTAGAGAGATAACGACCAGAGCACCGATGATCCAGAGCCGGATCGTCTTCCGTTTTGCAACGCCTTCACGCTTTACGTCCATAGGGTTTCCTTCAGTTCTATTCGCAACCCGGTGGCCAGTTCGGCAGCGAATGGAAAGACACTCAAAACACGCCGGTTAGAGGGATGATATCGCATAAGAGCCCTGGGTGGGGTGTTCGGAATTGGGAAACGGCTCCCCGAACGTGAACCGGCCGCCACGCGGGGCGTAAGGGGGCCGCGCCCGTTTCGTTTCCTGGCCGGGTTGAGACAGTGAGCGCCGTCTTCTTATTAGACGAAACCGGCACAGGTCGGTACCGAGGCAGGTGCCAGCCAACACACCAATCTGCATCCACAACGTCTGGATTGATGTAAAATACCGGAACCAGGAGTCTAAATGATGCGCCGATCAAACCAGCCTATTTCCGGTTTTCTAAAAGTCGCGCTCCTCTCGACCCTGCTGTTCACGCTCGTCGCGCAAGCGGCGGACCACCCTCCCGCGACCGTCCTCGACGCCATGCGCACGGAACTCGACCGGTCGATGGAAAAACTGAAATCGCAGCCAGTCCCTCCGTACTTCCTCAGTTACGAGATCACCGAGTCGCACAACGTCTACGTCGCCGGAACGTACGGTGAACTGCTGAACAGCAGCGACTACCGGCAGCGGCAGTTAGACATCGATCTCCGTGTCGGCGACTACACAATGGACAACACGCGCGAGATTCGCGGCGCAGGCGGCGGAGCGAATCCCTACGCCAATTATTCGAACATAGCCGTGCCCGTGGACAATGATGCCGACGCCATACGCGAGGTCCTCTGGTATCACACCGACGAGCGGTACAAACACGCGCTCGAGGAGCTCACCAAGGTCAAAACCAACAACCAGGTGAAGGTCGCGCAGGAAGACCAATCGACCGATTTCTCCCGCGAAGAGCCCCGGCAATTTACCGAACCAGTTGTTGACTTTCAGGTCAACCGCCAAGTTTGGGAGGCGAAAGTCCGCAAATATACCGCGCCTTTTGCCCAGTACACGAAGATTTACCGCGCGACGGCGATGCTCGCTGCCAGTGTGGAAACGCGCTGGTTCGTCAACTCCGAAGGCTCTCGCATACAGACCTCGCAACCCGCCTGGCGTCTCTTCGTAACTGCCTTCACCAAAGCCGAGGACGGCATGGAATTGCCCCTCTACCTCTCGTACTTTGGCTTCACCGAAAAGGACTTGCCGGATGACACCGTGGTGCTCGCATCGGTCCAGAAAATGATTCGCGATCTCGAAGCCCTGCGGGTCGCTCCGCTGACCGATCCCTATACGGGACCAGCCATGCTGTCGGGCCGCGCGAGCGGCGTCTTCTTCCACGAAATTTTCGGCCATCGCGTGGAAGGTCATCGCCAAAAGCTCGCGAACGAATCTCAAACGTTCAAGAAGAAGATCAATGAATTGGTGCTGCCCAAGGACTTCTCGGTCACCTTCGATCCGACCGCGCGCCACCTCGGAGGAACGGATCTGGCGGGCTTCTTCCGCTATGACAATCAGGGCGTCGAGGCAAGGCCGGTCAAGGTCGTGGAAAGCGGAATACTCAAGACCTTCTTGATGTCGCGAACGCCCATCGAGGGGATTCCCCATTCGAATGGGCATGGCCGCAAGCAGCCGGGCTTGAGTCCGGTTTCGCGGCAATCAAATTTGATCGTCGAAGTGGCGCCCTCCTCGGTGCGCCCCGATCTGAAGAAACTGCTGGTCGAGGAAGTGAAGAAGCAAGGCCTGCCCTTCGGCCTGTACTTCGAGGACATCCAGGGCGGCTTCACGTTCACCGGCCGAACGACGCCGAACGCATTCAACGTGCTGCCTCTACTCGTCTACCGCATCTACGCCGACGGGCGCGAAGAGATGGTCCGCGGAGTGGACCTCATCGGCACGCCGCTCACCACATTCAGCAAGATCGTCGCGGCCGATCAGAAAGTGGAAGTCTTCAACGGCATCTGCGGAGCCGAGTCCGGCGGCGTCCCCGTATCGGCCGTTTCGCCCGGAATCCTGGTGTCGCAAATCGAAGTGCAGAAGAAGCAGAAATCACAGGACCGGCTGCCCATTCTTCCCGCGCCGTTCACCGACAAGTGAGGAAAATCGACATGCGAATTGCGCCTCTCTGTTTAGTGACGACGTTGTGCATGCTGACTGCGCAGGCGCAGGAGGACATCGTCTTCAAGGCGATGCACGATGAGCTCGACCGCTCGATGAAGCTGCTGCACCTGGAGCAATTGGAAAAGCCATACTTCATTTCCTATCGCGTGATCGAGTCCGAAAGTACGACCGTCTCCGGCAGGTTCGGAGCTCTTCAATCGAGCACTGCAGATCGCGGCCGCCTGCTCACGGTAGAGGTCCGCGTGGGCGACTACAAACTCGACAATACCAACTTCATCTCGGCCAACTTCAACCAGTCGAGCCTGGTGCAAATCTTCGGCGGCACCATGCAGCTTCCCCTCGACAACGACTACAAGGAACTGAGGCGCGAGATCTGGCTGGCGACCGATTCGACTTACAAGAAAGCGCTCGAAGACCTTTCGAAGAAACGCGCAGCGCTGCAGAACAAAGTGAACAACGATGAAGTTCCGGACTTCACGAAAGAAGATCCGGTGACGACGACCGTCGATGCGCCGATCGTCCACGCGGACGTGAAGAAATGGGAAGCGGAAGCACGCACCCTTTCCGGCCTGTTCCGCCAAATGCCCGGCATCAACTCCTCGTACGTCTCATTTCAGGCAGCTAACACTTATATACGCTACCTGAATAGCGATGGGACGTCCTACCTGAGGCACGAACCGAAGGTGACGTTCAACGTAGGGGCGACGACGCAGGCTCCGGATGGGTCTCTACTCAACGATGGTGTCTGGGTCCACGCGCGATCGCTGGCCGCCCTGCCTTCGACCGATGAGCTCGCCGCAAAAGTACGAACCATGGGTCAGCACCTCACCGATCTACGAACCGCCGCCGAGCTGCAAAACTACAATGGCCCCGTGCTCGCCGAGGGCGATGCCGCCCCTCAGTTGTTTGAGCTGGTCTTTGTGCCGCACCTGCTAGGGACCCATCGCATTCTCATGGACAGCCAGTTCGGCCAGCAGCGCGGAGTACCGGAGAATCCCTTCGTCGACAAGATCGGCGCCCGCGTATTGCCCGAGTTCCTGAGCGTCATCGACAATCCGGAACGATCGGAGTTCAACAACGTCCCCCTCGAAGGCTCGTCGAAAGTCGACGAGGACGGCGTCCGCACCCGGGCCACAACCCTGGTCGACAAAGGATTTCTGAACACCCTGCTGGTGACAAGGAATCCGATCCGTGGAATCGAACACAGCACGGGCAGCCGCCATGCGGGCCAGGCGATGCCTTCGAATCTGTTCGTCACGACCGACAACGGACTCACCCGCGACGAGCTCCGCGCGAAGTTTCAGGAACTCGTCAAGCGCCGCAAGAAGGATTACGGCATCATCGTACGTCGCATGCGGAGCGCGTCTTCGCCCCTGCTCGCCTACAAAGTTTTCCCCGACGGCCGTGAGGAACTGATCCACGGGGTACAGTTCGCCGATCTCAACGTCGGCAGCTTCAAGGACATCATCGCTGCATCGAAAGACATCAACATTTTGACCGTCGAATACTTCCCGCAACGCAACGGCGGCATGACTCCGACCGTCGACGATCAATACATGCCGGTCACGCTTGCCGTTCCCTCTCTCCTGTTCGAAGATGTCACCGTCCACAAAATTCGTGGCGAGACGCCGAAGCCGCCTGTGGCGCCGCATCCGTTCTTCGAATCCAAATAAAGCGACACCATCGCCCGATCCGCCAGTATAAATCCCTAGCGGGCGCCCGGCCCGCGAGAGGATCAACACATGGTAGACGACGTACTGCAGGATGTCCGTTATGCGATTCGCGCCTTACGCTCGAGCCCCGGCTTCGCAGCCATCGCGATCCTCTCCCTCGCTCTCGGCATCGGCGCCAACACCGCCATCTTTAGCCTGATCAATGCCGTCATGCTGAAGACGCTGCCCGTGAGCCATCCCGAACAACTCGTCGAACTCGCCTTGAAATCCGAAGACGGCCTCGCATTCACCAATCCAATTTGGGAACAAGTGCGCGACCGCCAGGACGTCTTCTCGGGAGCCTTCGCTTACAGCCCGATCCGCCTCAATCTGGCGGTGGGCGGCGAAGTTCGCAACGCAAACACGAGTTGGGTCAGCGGGGACTTCTTCCGCACGCTCGGCGTGAACCCGCTCCTCGGGCGAACGATCACCAACGCCGACGACAAGCGCGGTTGCCCAGCGGTCGGCGTGCTCAGCTACGACTTTTGGCAGCGCGAATACGGTGGCGCGGCCAACGTCTTCGAACGCCGATTGACTTTAGACAGCCATCCCGTCCGGATCGTCGGAGTCGCTCCGCCAGGATTCACCGGAATCCAGGTCGGAGACTCTGTTGACGTCTACATGCCCCTCTGCGCGGAAGGAACTGTGTTTCGCCAAAACTCCGCACTCGACAAGCGCGGCAAGTGGTGGCTCTGGATTTTTGCGCGGCTCAAGCCCGGCATCAGCGAGCAGCAGGCGCTCGCGCGTATGAACACTCTTGCCCCGCAGATCTTCGCGAGCGCACTCCCGGATGATCACGTGAACCGCACGTTCGACCTTCTTCCTGGCGCCAACGGATTTTCAAACGTTCGCCACGACTATAAGGCCGCCCTCTATACATTGATGGCCGCCGTCGGCATCGTGCTGCTGATCGCCTGTGCGAATGTCGCCAATCTTCTCATCTCCCGCGCCGCCGTTCGCCGGAAGGAGAATGCGATCCGTATGGCGATCGGCGCGAGCCGCACTCGCCTGATTCGCCAGTTGCTCACGGAAAGCCTCCTGCTTTCTTCGATGGGCGCAATCCTCGGTGTCTTATTCGCGCAGTGGGCCAGCCGGATGCTGGTTCAGTTCCTCTCAACCAGCGACTCGAACGTCGTTCTGGACCTCGGAATCGACATACGCGTGCTCGCGTTCACTACAGCGGTCGCCATCGCCACAGGAATCCTCTTCGGACTCGCGCCCGGTTGGCAGAGTACAAGTGTCGATCCGCAATCCGCCATGAAAGCCAATGCGCGCGGAGTGGTGGAATCGCAGACCGGATTCAGTCTGGGCAAACTGCTGGTCGCCTCGCAAGTAGCACTTTCCCTGGTCCTGTTGATCGGCGCCGGCCTGATGCTCGAAACCTTTACGAAGCTCGCCACGCTCGACACAGGCTTCGATAAGAAGCAGGTTCTGCTGGTCCGTGTGGACCCTCGTTACTCGAGCGTCTCGCCCGCCGGCCGCCTACCTCTATATCAGGAATTGCAGCAGCGTCTCGCCACTCTACCTGGCGTCCGCTCGGCGAGCTTCGCCGATATCACTCCAGTCAGCGGGAGTTTCTCGAACCAGGTCGTCCACATCGACGGTAAGAAAGCGTCGAAAGATTCGGTCGTCTGGATCAACTCAATCAGTCCCGGATTCTTCGCCACTATGGAGACGCCCTTCATTGCCGGACGCGATTTCGATGCGCACGACACACTGCAAGCGCCGATGGTCGCAGTGGTCAATGAATCAATGGCCAACAAGTTCTTCGGAACCGCGCGCGACGCCCTAGGCAGGACGTTTCGGCAAGGCGACGAGAGCAGCACGCCCATCCAGATCGTCGGTGTCGTGAAGGATGCAAAATATCGGAGCCTGCGAGCCGAGCGAGAAGCAATCGCATACTACCCGCTTTCGCAGTTGCCTCCGATGCGCTGGGCTAATTTCCTGCTTCGCGCCAACGGACCCGCCACCTCCCTCATCCCCAGCGTCAAAGCGGCCGTCGATGAGGTCAATCACGACATCAACCTGCAATTCCAGACTCTTTCTGTTCAGCTCGATGAATCCCTGGGCCGCGAGCGCCTTCTTGCAACCCTATCCGGATTCTTCGGCGCACTTGCCTTGGCCTTAGCCGTCATCGGACTCTACGGCGTGATGTCGTACAACGTCGCCCGGC
>DASXZC010000152.1:0-3179 GCA_036502165.1 Bryobacteraceae bacterium | reverse complement strand
TGAATGCGCTGGTGAACGCGTGCAATCAGAAGAGCAGCCGCGATCCGGTGGTGGCGTACGACGATTCGACGGTCGAGGATGCGGTCGAATCACTGCGAGAGAAGGGCTTCGCGCGTGTCGTCACTGGCGCCGGTAGCCGCGTCGCGAAATACGGGCATCGGTTGAGCGAGAGCCTGAATCTAGGCCGCCGGGAATTGCCGTTGCTGTGCGTCTTGATGCTGCGCGGATTCCAGACACTCGGTGAATTGCGAGGCCGCACCGAGCGCATGTACGAGTTCTCCGATACGGATGAAGTCGAGCGCGTACTGCTCTCGATGGACCAACTCGTCACCAAGCTTCCGCACCTTCCAGGCACGAAGGAAGCGAGATACGCGCATCTCATGAGTGGGCCCGTCGAAGTCGAGGCAGTAAGCGGGAGCCCGATCGTGAATCAGCCGCAACGCGGCGATCGGATTGCCGCCCTTGAAGAAGAAGTCGCGGAACTCAGGCGCGAGATCGAATTCATCAAGCAGAAGCTCGGGGATCTGCTCGGCTAGCCTCCGGTTACACTGAAGCTGATGTCCGAAAACAATGCCGTCCGCAAGCCCGTGCGCGTGCGCCGCGTGGACGATGTACAAACCCTCGATGAGCTGTTCCGATTCTGCTTGCCTGCCTTCGGCGGAGCGTACTTGCGCCGCCTCTACACGATCCTCGATCGCGCGGTCGGCGCTGGATGTCCGCTGACGCTCGCGATCTCCGGACCGGTTACGGTTTCGGGCCAACATCAGGCGTGGCTGATTCCCTTACTCGAAACCGGATGGGTCGCCTACCTGAGCACGACCGACGCGGTTTGTTATCACGATGGCCATCGCAGTCTGACTGCGCACCTCGATGATCCGATTCATGAGGTGCCGATCTTCGGCAACGATGGCGCGCTGCGGGACGAGCGAACGATCCGCGTGACGGACATGGCGTTCGATGAGGATGTCCTGCTCGATCAGGACCGGTTCCTGTCGGCGGTTCTCGCGCTACCCGAGTTCCAAAAGAAGATGACCGGCACCGAACTGCGATACCGGCTCGGCGGATTTTATGCGGCGCAGGAACAGCGCAATCATGTGCCCGAAGGACTGCTGGCGGCGTGTACGCGGTTGGCGGTGCCGGTGTTTGTAGGCGCGCCTGGGGATGGATCGGTGTTCCTCAATTCGATGAAGCTGTGGGCCATGAGCAAGGCGGGGCTGACGGGCTCATATGTATTCGATCTCGACCTGCACGCCGAAGTCTTCGAGTCGTGCGCCTATCATCGTTGGGGATTGTTCGAGAGCGACGCGAAGGCGTTGGCCACTCTGATCCTCGGCGGCGGCGTGCCGAAGAATTACAACTTGCAACCGGAGCCGGCACTCGGGCAAGTGCTCGGTATTCCGGATGTGCGTGGCTACGAGTTCGACGTACAAATCACGACGGCGCCTGTGACGGATGGCTCGTTGTCGTCATGTCCTCCGGCCGAGGCGGTGACGTGGGGGAAGGTCGACAAGGACACTTATCTGCAGTCGACGGAGAGTGTGCAGGCCGACTACTCGATGGTGATTCCGTTCCTCATGAAGGCGCTGCTCGACAACCGGAAACGGTACGAACAGATGGCCGCTGAGATGGGCGAAGCGGCGCTGTTCAAATCCGAGCCCAAGGCTCGCGGATATCTGCGCAATCGCGCGGGCTACCGTTTATACGAGAAGCGCGATGGCCTGACGGCGAAGTTATTCGAAGACGTCCGCAACAATCGCGAGTGGCTACTCGAGTCGCTGCGGTATCCGTTGCCGGCTGGCGAGTTGACGCACTAGGTTTGCCGGTACCTTCTTCGATGCGAGTGATCCAGCTGACCAGCACTAACACGTCCCCGAGGAGAATTGCGTTGTTAGGCCCAGATGTATTTAATGACCCCTGAAATATGGCGGGCGTTGATCAACCGGACGTGGCGGGGAGATAATGCATCACAGGCTCAGGATCGGGGAGAGTTTTCTTCTCCCTGTGGTTCATATCGCGTCTGACCTTGCTTCGCGTGGCTGTACAATGGTCTCGAGTGTCGCCCTCCAATCACAAGGTGTCTGCTCTGCTGGGCAAGCTGGCGTTGGGTGACCGTTCCGTCGAAAACGAATTATTTCTCCTCGTTTACGATGAGTTGCGGCGGATCGCACGGACCCGTCTCAAACTCGAGCGACCCGGACATACTTTGCAGGCCAGCGCTCTTGTACACGAGGTGTACATCCGTTTGGCCGGCGCCACGAATGACGTTAAGAGTCGAGCCCATTTCTTCGCGCTCGCCTCCCGAGTCATGCGCCGAGTGCTCATCGACCAAGCGAGAGGCAAGCAGGCGCTCCGCAGAGGTGGTCTCGCGCAGAGGATTGCGCTCGAAGATGCCATTGCCTTCCACGAGGAGCATCCCGAATTGGCCCTCGACCTCGACGCCGCAATTAAGCGACTCGGCGCTCTCGACGCTCGCCAAGCGGAGGTTGTCGAACTTCGATTCTATTCTGGCCTCACCGAAGAAGAAGTCGCTCTCATCCTCGGTGTCAATTCTCGAACGATCAAGCGGGAGTGGCGCAGTGCCAAGCTCTGGCTGGAAGCTGAGCTCAGCTCGTCAACTAAGAGTAAGAGCCAGGACGAGATCAGTTGATAGCCCAAACGGCTGGAATTGAGTGATTGTCAGCGTTCGCGTAACGGGATCGTCGTCGTCGAAATAGACCTCCACATTTGGAGTGGGGACAGAAGGAACCGGTATATCGAAGTCACCCGCAATCCGAATCTGCCGATACTTTTCTTCCACGGATGGTTCGTCCTCGCCGATCACCACCTGAACGACGCTAGTGAGGCTCACGCCGAACCGTACATACTGGCCCTCAGTCAGTTCACCATCAAAAGTGACATTTACGGGGAAAGATGTAAGGTCAAGAAAGCGCGGCAGCGAGAACGGATCCAGCTTAGGAAAGTTCTGTAGAATTCCGACTGAAGCCTTGCCGTTTTCTCTTGCCACGTCGAGCAACTCTTGACCTTCGTCAGACAGAAAGCTCCATGGCTCCTCGGATACCCAAACTTCCTGGGGCGTCAAAAGGAACTTCCCGTCTTGGCCCGGCTCTGCCTTATAGACCGGGATGAGAATAAACTGCTCGGCCGGGCTTCCCGCGGCTCCGAACACAAAAGCGCCTTTG
>DASXZC010000151.1:0-8547 GCA_036502165.1 Bryobacteraceae bacterium | reverse complement strand
ATCCCTCTTCGTTTGACTGGCGCGGGTTCGATCGCTTCTTGAGGACCCACTGATCTCACAGCCCGTGTCCAGTGCCTTCACAGGGAGTCGAAAACTCATGAACAATTCCGTACTCGTCCCCATGGTGGTCGAGCAGACTTCGCGCGGGGAGCGGGCCTTCGACATCTATTCGCGCCTGCTCAAGGAAAATATCATTTTCCTCGGCACGCCGATTGATGACCAGGTTGCGAATCTCATTATCGCCCAGATTCTCTTCCTGTCGGCCGAAGATCCGGAGAAGGATATTTCGCTGTATATCAACTCGCCGGGTGGTTCGATTACCGCCGGACTCGCGATCCTCGACACGATGAACCTCGTCGAGCCCGACATCGTTACTTATTGCGTCGGCCAGGCCGCTTCGATGGCCGCGGTGTTGCTTGCTTGCGGCACCAAAGGCAAGCGCTTCACCTTGCCGCACGCGAGAATCCTCATTCACCAGCCCTCGATGAGCGGCTTGGCCGGACAGGCCAGCGACATCGACATTTATGCCAAGGAAATCCTGCGAATGCGGGAAATTCTGAACGCCATTCTTGCGAATGGCACCGGCCAAACCGTCGAAAGGATCGCCCGCGACGTCGACCGCGATTACATCATGGAAGCGCAGGCGGCGGTCGATTACGGCATCGTCGACCGAGTCATCGCGAACCGTGGTCTGGTTCCCGTTCCCAAGCCGTAAGGCAATTTTTAGAAATGCAACGGACGGCACGCCATCAGGCTGGCCGTCCGTTTTTCTTTTAGGATTGCGATTGCTGCTGTTGCTCGTGGCACTTCTTGAGCAGCGATTCCTGGGCGCTCAGACGCTTCGCCCCAGTTGGAGTTTTGACGCGCGTGTACGTGCCATCCGAATTCATGCGCCGCGCCTTGACGTTGTCGCCCTGATAGGTCGCCAGTACTTCATTCTTGAGCCGCTGAACAATCTTGCGATTCTTCATCGGATACAGAACTTCGACGCGCCGGTAGAGGTTCCTTGGAGCCAGGTCGGCGCTGCCCGAATAAATCTCCTCATCGCCACCGTTGCGGAAATAATATAACCGGCTGTGCTCGAGAAAGCGCCCGACGATACTCGTCACCGTGATGTTGTCGCTCACACCCTTCACGCCAGGACGCAGCGCGCAGTTCCCGCGAACCAGCAGTTCGCATTTGACGCCAGCCATTGAAGCCCGGTAAAGCGCGCGGACCATCGGCGGATCGGTAAGGGCGTTCATCTTGAAAATCAACAGTCCGGCGCGGCCTGCTTTCTGATGTTCGATCTCGCGGTCAATCATTGCCTCGAACCGCGTACGCAAATTCACGGGACTGACCAGCAGTTCCTTGTAATCCGATTTGCGGGAATATCCAGTGAGGACGTTAAAGAGATCTGTCACGTCATCGGCGAGCGTCTCATCGGTCGTGAACATTCCGACGTCGGTATACAAATGCGCCGTGAACGAGTTATAGTTGCCGCTCGAGAAGTGCAGGTAGCGGCGCATCGTGCGTCCGTCATCCTCACGGCGGACGACCATGGCGACCTTGCAATGGCACTTCAATCCGACGAGCCCATACACGACATGCGCGCCGACTTTTTCAAGCGCCCGCGCCCACTCGATGTTGCTCTCCTCATCGAAGCGCGCCTTCAGTTCGACCAGCACGGCCACCTGCTTGCCGTACTCGACGGCTTCGAGGAGCGCCTCGACCACTGGCGAATTACGGCCCACGCGATAGAGGACCGTCTTGATCGCAAGCACGTTCGGATCCCGCGCCGCCTTCCTTAGAAAATCGACGACGGGCTGGAACGATTCGAACGGGTGATGCAGCACGACATCCTGCTTGCGCAGGATCGCGAACATATCCTCATCGTCGTTTTGAACAATTGCCGGCGGCGGCGAGGGCACGAATGGAGCTTCCTTCAACTCCGGACAATCGAGCGATCCGAGCGTCATCATCCGCTTCAATGAGAGGGATCCGCTGACGCGATAGACGTCACTCGAGTCGATCTCCAGATTGGACATCAGAATTTCGAGGATGTGCGGAGGCATCCCCGTGTCGACCATCACCCGCACGACGTCGCCGAACTTTCGCTGGCGAACTCCCTCTTCGATCGTCTCGAGCAGATCTTCCGCTTCCAGTTCCTTGATTTCGATATCGGCGTCGCGCGTGACGTGGAATGGATGCACCTCGATGATGTCCATGCCTGGAAACAGACGGCTCAGATTGGCGGCGATGAGCTTCTCGATGAAGATGAATTCGGAAGCATGCTGATGATTGAAGCGCTTCGTCCGATGCCTCGGCTGGGCGTCGGTCGGAATCAACTGCGGCAGAGAATCAGGCACCTTGATACGGGCGAATTTCTCTTCACCCTCGTGATCGCGGATCAGCACGGCGAGATTCAGGCTCAAGTTCGAAATGTGCGGAAAAGGCCGGCCCGGATCGAACGCCAAGGGAGTCAACACCGGGAAGATCGTCTCTGCAAAATACCGATCAACCGCCGTGACTTGCCGCTCGCTCAACTCAGCGTATTCGTGAATCCGGATGCCGTGCACCCCCAGCGCGGGCAGCAATTGCTCGGTCAGGCAGCGATGCGCGTCATCGAGGAGCTGTTTGATCAGCGGCCGGATCGCCGCCAACTGCGCGGCGGGACTCAGTCCGTCGGGGCCAGTCTCAACCGCGCCCGCATCCAATTGGGCAACGAGACCCGCGACGCGGACCATGAAAAATTCATCCAGGTTCGAACCCAGAATTGCCAGGAATTTCACACGTTCGAGCAGTGGATTGCTCTCGTCGCACGCTTCCTCGAGGACGCGCCGCTGGAACGCGAGCAAACTCAATTCGCGGTTCACATACAATCCGGGATCAAGCAGATTGATCGCCGGCTCGCTCTCGGCAGGCGCTGGCGCCGTTACCGCTCGCTTCGACGCATTTCGTTTCGCTGCAACTTTCAATGGTTTTGTTGCCATCCGCACATTCATAGCGTACCCTGGCTCGCTTTCAGTTGGATGACGGGGCTCGGACTACTTGGGTTCCGCGGGAGCTTGTGTTTGCGGCCTGGCGGAGGAATCGGGAAGGACGAACTGCAGTTCATTGGGATGCGCGTACTTCAATTTGTCTTTGACGATCACTTCGCGCTGGCTGCGGGAGTCCTTGACTTTATCGATCAATTCCTGGAGTTGTTTATTACCGTGCTCAATGTCCGCGTTCTCGCGCTCGATGCGGCGGATCTCCTGATAGCGCTCGCGCAGCGAAAAAAATCCTTGCGGTCCGAACACCGCGACTGCGGCATAGCCTGTCAACACAGCAGCGCCAGCAACGAATCCAATTCGGCGGTACAACTCCATAAGACTCTTTATCTAGTCTATAGCCATGTGAATGAAATTGCTACTGTCAAATGATGGATTCGAGCACAATGACCGACAAAATCGTAATTCTCTCGACCTGCGAGACCGAAGCGGACGCGCGCCGCATCGCTACTCATCTCGTCGAGCGGCGTCTTGCGGCATGCGTGAACATCATGCCGGGCGCTACCAGCGTCTATCGTTGGAAGGGATCGATTGAAGCGGCGCAGGAGTGCATTCTCATCATCAAATCGCGTCGCGATCTAATGGGAAATATCGAAGAGGAGTTCCGCACGATTCATCCATACGAAGTGCCCGAGTTGATCGCGCTGCCGATCGCCGCCGGCTCGGAAGCTTATTTGAATTGGCTCGCGGCCGAGCTTTGAACCACCCGCTATACTGAGATTGAGGCCGACTACCGGCTCCTCGAAACAAGAACCTCACATGCGTATCCTCTGTGCAACTGTACTGCTTTCCCTCGTTTTTCCTGCGCTGGTCCCGGCCCAGAACAACACGGCCGCCACTCCGAAGACCACGCCGGAGATCGAGAAAATCGTTCACGAATACTTGATGAAGCATCCTGAAGTCATCATCGAAGCCGTCAACAAGTATCAGGAGAACCAAAAGAACGAGGAAAAGAAGAAGGCCGAGCTTTCGATCCTCAGTCATAAAGGCCAACTGGTTTCCGATCCCGCTTCACCTGTCGGCGGCGCCGATGCGAACAGTGCGGTGACGGTCGTTGAATTCTTCGACTACCGCTGCGGCTATTGCAAGAAGATGGCGCCGGCCATCGCCAAGTACGTCAACAGTTCGAAGATCCACATTGTCTACAAAGAATTTCCGATCCTCGGGCCGGACTCCGCGATCGCATCGAAGGCCGCGCTCGCAGCCCGCAAGCAGGGCGATTACGTGAAGTTCCATCAGGGACTCATGGCGCTGCAAGGCACCATCACGATGGCGCAGATCGAGAAGGTTGCGTCGGCGCAAAATCTCGACTTCGCGAAGCTCAAGGCCGACATGGAAAATCCGGAGATTCAGGCGCAGATTTCGCTCAATCAGGGATTGGCGTCAGCAATCGGCGTGAATGCGACGCCCAGCTTCGTCATCGGCAACGAACTCATCACCGGCGCGATGGACGATGAAGAATTTCAGGCGGCGCTCGCAAAAGTGAAGCCTAAGTCCTAAGGAACGTCCCCTTCTCCAGTTCCTCAAACGCCTGCTGCAGCTCACGCTGCGTGTTCATCACAATCGGACCGTACCAGGCCACGGGCTCCTCGAGGGGCTTGCCGGAAACGAGGAGGAAGCGGATGCCTTCCTCGCCTGCCTGCACCTCGACCTCATCGCCTCGATCGAACAATACCAGCGAGCGGTTGTCCGCCTCCGACGGCGGAGTTGTATCGAGCCATCCGACGCTTTCGGTGGGAACCGCGAGCGGAGCGGACGCGTTGCAGAACTTCCCTCCTCCACCGAACACGTAAGCGAATGCGTGGCGGGTGGTCTCGACCGGCAGAGTCTTTCGGCGGCCGGGCGCGACGGAAACATCAAGGTACACGGGCTCCGCGGCGACTCCATCGACTGGCCCAGTTTTGCCCCAAAAATTTCCAGCGACGATGCGGACGTGGGTGCCGTCGTCGTCAGTAACCACGGGGATGTCCGCAGCCTTCACCTCCTGGTAACGCGGCGGCGTCATCTTCTGAGCCGATGGCAGATTGCCCCACAACTGGAAGCCATGCATCCGTCCAGAGGGGTCTCCCTTGGGCATCTCCTGATGAATGATGCCGCTGCCCGCAGTCATCCACTGGACATCGCCGGACGCAATCGTGCCGCGATTGCCGAGGCTGTCACCGTGCTCGACCGTGCCCGCCAGCACATACGTGATGGTTTCCATTCCGCGATGCGGATGCCAGGGGAAGCCCGCCAGATAATCCTCTGGGACGTCGTTGCGGAAATCGTCCAGCAGCAGGAATGGATCGAACTCAGATGTATTGCCAAAGCCAAACGCGCGTCGCAGATGCACGCCTGCGCCTTCTCGCGTCGGCTTGGACTTGATGAGCCGCTTCACAGGTCGAATGGACATTTCGGGAGAGCTCCTCTACTCGGTACGGTCGAACCGCAAGACTAACTTCGATTTCGCCTGTCGCGCCGCGAGCCGACTGTAAGCGTCCACGGCATTTTCGAAAGGAACGATTTCGATCGGCGGTAGCGTCAAAACTCCCGCTTCGAAGCCAGGACGCAACGCGTCCTCAATTTCCGCAATCTGCGCGAGCGTCAGGCCGTAGCTGTCGACCCCGATCAAATGCAAACGATTGTGATAAAAGTCGACGAGGTTGAAGCTGACGCGCGGATCTCCGCCAGCGCTCGAGATCGCCACGTGCCGTCCGCCGGGCGCGAGCGACCGCAGTGAAGGCTCGAACATCGGGCCGCCCACCGTGTCGAACACCACATCCACTCCGCGGCCTGCGGTCAGTTCGAAGACGCGCTCGCGAAGATCCTCGGTCTTGGTGTTGATGACGGACGCGGTGCCCGGAATCGGATCGGATGAGATGCCTGCGCCAATGACGCGCGCCTTCTTCCAATTGGCAATCTGCGTGGCTGCCTGGCCCACAGCGCCCGCTGCCCCGACGATCAGGATCGTCTCATTCGCCTCGAGCCGCGCTGCACTCTCGACCGCTGCCCAAGCGGTGATGTAGGGGACGCCAATCGCCGACGCCTGCTCCATACTGAGCGGCTTCGGCACGAGGGACATGGATTGCTCCTCGACCACGACGAATTCGGCGTGCGAGCCATCCCTGCCGATGCCAAGCGTCGGAGAACTGCCCCAAACCGCTTGCCCCTTGTGAAGACCCTTCACAACGATGCCCGCAAAATCGCGGCCGGGAGTTCGAGGCAGTGCCGTGCCCTTGAACTTTCCCGCTACGTTTGCGAGATCGCTTGGATTGATTGCCGCCGCCCACACTTCGACGAGCGCTTCGCCTTCACCGGGCTCCGGCGTCGGAATTTCTTCGATCCGAAGTACCGCTGATGGCGAGCCGAATTCGCTGAAGCGCAATGCCTTCATCGCGGTTGAAAACCTACATATGTGCGCGGTGCCGGACGTCGACGCCCTTGGTCATGAAGATCACGTCTTCCGCCATGTTGGTCGCGTGATCGCCGATCCGCTCGAGGTTGCGGACGATGAATACGAATTCCATGCCGGCGTGGACCAGCGAAGGATTGTGCTGCATAAAGCTCACGATATCCTCAATCGCGGCCGTGCGCAGAGCATCCACTTCGTCATCCGATTGCAAGACCTGCTGCGCGAGTTCGGCGTCTTCCTGAACGAACGCGTCCAACGCCTTCAGCAGCATCTGTTCGACCAGATTCGAGATGTGCGGAATGTCGACGTTCAGCTTCAACGGCGGAACGGCGATCAACGAGAGCGCGCGGCGGGCGGTGTTCTTAGCGAGATCACCCATCCGTTCGAGGTCGGTATTGATCTTGAGAACCGAGGTCAGAAATCGCAAGTCGCGCGCCATCGGCTGCTGCAATACGAGCAGACGCGTGCAGAGCTCGTCGACTTCCTTTTCCATCTGATTGATGGCAGGCTCACCCTCGAGCACACGGCGGGCGAGGCTCTCGTCGCGATCGACCAGCGCGCGTACGCTGCGGTGCACGGCGGATTCCACCATGCCACCCATCTGCAACAGTTTGTTTCTCAGATCCGCAAGCTCAAGAGCAAAATGGCGCAATGAGAGTCTCCTTTCCCGGGCGCTTGAAAACCAGATGGTAAGACAATAGGCTCAACCGAAACGGCCCGTCACGTAGTCTTCCGTTTCCTTCTTCGAAGGATTCTTGAAAACGGTCTCGGTCCTGTCGAACTCGACCAGCCGCCCCAGCATGAAGAAGCCGGTCTCGTCGGCAATGCGCGCCGCCTGCTGCATGTTGTGCGTCACGATCACGATGGTGGTTTGGTCTTTCAACGAGAATAGCAGTTCTTCAATCTTGAGAGTCGCAATCGGATCGAGCGCCGAACAGGGTTCGTCGAGCAGCAACACTTCCGGATCGACCGCCAGTGCGCGCGCGATGCAAATGCGCTGTTGCTGGCCGCCGGAAAGCGCCGAACCGGGCTTCTGCAGTTTGTCTTTCACTTCATCCCAGATTGCGGCCCGGCGCAGGCTGCGCTCAACGATTCCTTCGAGGTCCGCCTTGCTGCCGACGCCGTTGACACGCGGGCCGTAGGCGATGTTCTCGAACACGGATTTCGGGAAGGGATTCGACTTCTGGAACACCATGCCGACGCGCCGGCGGAGGCTCGTGACGTCGAGCTTCAGGACGTTCTCGCCGTCGAGCGTGACTTCGCCCTCCGCGCGCGCGCCCCGGATCGTCTCGTTGATGCGGTTCAGGGTTCTGAGGAACGTGCTCTTGCCACAGCCTGACGGTCCAATCAATGCCGTGATCCGGTTCGCCTTTACTTCGATGCTGATGCCATGCAGCGCCTTGAAGGCGCCGTAGAAAAAATCCAGATTCGACGCGCGCATTTTCGCGGCCGGAACCGCGGCGGGCGCAGCGCCGGTATTCTTCACGGAATCGGACGAATTGGTGGAAGACGTTCGTGACGGGCTCATGGTGAGAGAGTCTTTCGGGGTTATGCTCAACGTGCGCTCCTGGCGACAACCATTCGGGCGCCGATGTTCGCGGTCAAAACAAAAATCAATAAGACCAGGCCAGCCGCCCAGGCTTGGCGGTGCCAGTCGTCATAGGCGGAAATCGCCCGCGTGTAAATGAAATAGGGTAGTGAAGCGGTGGGCTGATTCAGCCCTTTCGGCCAGAATTCGTTGCTCAGCGCGGTGAACAGCAGAGGAGCCGTTTCTCCGGCAATGCGTGCCACACCCAAAATAATACCAGTCAGGATTCCCCGGCGTGCGGCCGGAACGACCACCTTCATGATGGTAGTCGCCTTGTTGGCGCCGAGGGCCAGCGAGCCTTCGCGAAGCGACCGCGGAACCGCCCGCAGGAACTGCTCCGTGCTGCGCATCACAACCGGAATTAGGATCAGGCTCAGGGCCACCGCCCCGGCCCAGGCTGAAAAGGTCTTGGTCGAGACTACGATCAGCGCCCATCCCACGATCCCGATGACGACCGAAGGAATTCCATTCAGAAGATCGGCCATATACCGGACGGTCGAGGAGAAGAATCCGCCTTCATATTCGGCCAAAAAGAT
>DASXZC010000150.1:0-2579 GCA_036502165.1 Bryobacteraceae bacterium | reverse complement strand
CAGCGCAGCCCCTGGTTCGGAGTCGCCTGTTGCCCCAGCAACATTACGCGCTTCATGCCGTCGATTCCGGGCTATGTCTACGCGAAAACATCCGACGCGATCTGGGTCAATCTGTTCATGTCGAATGAAGCGAAGATCGACATGGGCGCGACGGCCGGCATCGTGCGTGTGACGCAGGACACCCGCTATCCATGGGATGGCGCCGTGAAGATGACGGTCGAGCCGGAACATCCAGCGAAGTTGACGATCCACGTGCGGATCCCCGGATGGGCGCGCAACGAGCCGGTGCCCGGCGACCTCTATCATTTCGCCAATCGTGCGCGGACGAATCCGGTGCTGAAAGTCAACGGGAAGCCGGTGGCGATCGCACTCGAAAAAGGCTACGCGAACATCACGCGCGAATGGAAGACTGGCGATACGATCGATCTCGATCTGCCGATGCCGGTGCGTCGTGTGCTCGCGAACGGCGAAGTCGCGGCCGACCGCGGACGCGTGGCGCTCGAGCGCGGACCGATCGTCTATGCGGCCGAGTGGGTCGACAATCCGAAAGAAAAAGTCCGCAACGTGATGCTGCCGGACTCCGCGGCGGTGACGGCCGAGTTCAAGCCCGATCTGTTGAAAGGCGTGACGGTGCTGAAGACGCACGCGGTCGCCCTGTCATACGATGCGCAAGGCAAGATCGTCAAGACGAAAGAGGATCTCGTCGCGATTCCCTACTACGCGTGGGCGAATCGCGGACGTGGACAGATGATCGTCTGGCTGCCGAATTCGGAGGCGAGCGCGAAGCCGGCTCCGTATCCGACGATCGCGACGATGGCGAAGGTGACAACGTCGGGCCGCAAGAGTCCGGAGCCGATTCACGACGGCGAGGCGCCGGAGACGTCCGATGATCATTCCTCCTACTTCGATTGGTGGCCGACGAAGGGTTCTACCGAGTGGGTGGAGTATGCGTTCGACAAGCCTGCGGCCGTGTCAGAGTGCGAATTATATTGGTTCGACGACACCGGCCACGGCGAAGTGCGAGTTCCGCAAAACTGGCGGATCCTGTACAAGGATGCCGCGGGTCAGTGGGTACCGGTCAACGGGTCGAGCGCGTATGGAGTCGACAAGGACAAGTTCAATCGCGTGACGTTCCAGTCCATCTCGACTTCAGGATTGCGGCTCGAGGTGACGATGCAGCCGAAGTTCTCGGCCGGCTTGCAGGAGTGGAAAGTTAAATAAGCGTCTATTGCTGTTGCTTGTCAGGCGCGACCTCACCCTTGCGATAGAGCGTCGGCGCCTTTCGAGGGGCTTTCGCCGGATTGGTGGCGGACGCCTTTTTGTCGGTAGCCTTTTGCGCGGCGGCTTTGGCATCGGTCTCATCGCCGATCTCATCGCGTTCCTGCTTATCGCGCTTGTCCTGCTTCGCGAGCGCGGCTCCGCGCGACTTCAGATCTTCGCCGGCGAGATCGGATGAATCCTTGAGCGTGGCGACGGCCTGCTCCATCGTGAACTTGTAGCGGGAATAATCCTTCGGCTGGGAGTCGATGACCTTGTTCAATTCTTCGATCATCGGCTTTTCCGCTTCAACGACCGCGGCGAGACCCGGTTCGATGTTGATCCTGCGGCGGATGGCGTCGTCGGATACAGTGTCCATCGCTTCGATCAAATTCGTCAGATCCTCGAGCGTATCGTGTATGAAAAGGCTGCGGCCCGGTTTCGGATTGGCGAGCATCGTCTTGAGCAGATCCATGCGTAGCTGCGCGAACTTGATGTAGAGCATCAGGCGCTTGTTGGGCTCCTGAACTTCACGCACCTGATCGGTCTCGTCCGGAGTCAGAAAATCGCGGTCCTGCGCGAGTGAGGCGCCGGCGCCCGCGAGCAGTATCGAAATGATCACCAGGTACTTCATGGTTGGACTTTCTTTTTCTTACTGAAAATTCCGCCTACAATCTCATCATTGATCTCTTCGAGCCGTTCCGCAACTTTCTCGATCCCGGGGCGGTCGACGACGCTGACCTCGTCCTCGAGACCGCGCAGGCGGCGTGTCAGCAGATGGATCTTCATCTCCACTTTTTTGAACTGACGGGTATTCTTGCGCGGCTCTTTGCCTGTTGCAGCGAGCGATTCCTGGCAGAGTTCGACCGACTGCAGGACTTCAGAGACCGCCTGATGCAGCTTGTCGAATTGCGAATCGGCGGCGTACTGCTTGGCTTTGTCGATCGCCGCATTCGCATTTTCTAGCGCCAAATCGGCCCGGTGATCGAGATTCGGCTCATTCCTGGCGGAGTCGAGATCGAACGAGAACAATAGAATTAGCAGCAAGAATGGCATTGCGCACCTACCGTTTGTTCAACTCTCTTTCAATGATACGCACACGCTGCCGAGCCTGGAATTCCTGGTCCGGATATTTGCCGCCGGCGAGTTCGAGGAATTGCTTATAAGCCGCAACGGCGGGCTTCTGCTGCTTCATCTTGTCCAGGATGATAGCGCGAAAAAACAGGTGCGGCGGCCGTTCCGCATGCATCTCGCGCAGGTGATCGAACACGGCGATCGCCTGCGGATAATCCTCGAGTGAAATGAGCATCGTCGAGAGTTCG
>DASXZC010000149.1:0-2650 GCA_036502165.1 Bryobacteraceae bacterium | reverse complement strand
AATTCAACGGCACGCTGCCACCGGCCGACCTACTGAAAGGCTATCGCGCGGCGTTCATCAATCCCAACTCGACGCTGCTCGGGCCCAAGTTCAAATTTGAGAAGTACGGCAAGTCCGGCGCTGAGCTATCCGAAATCATTCCGCACACGGCCGAGATCGTCGACGACATCACGATCGTGAAGTCGATGGTCACCGACGCATTCAATCACGCTCCGGGCCAGTTGCTGATGAACACCGGCATGCAGATTTTCGGACGTCCATCGGTGGGAGCGTGGGTCACTTACGGACTCGGCTCCGAATCGCGCGACCTACCCGCGTTCGTCGTGTTCAGCTCGGGAATGAAGGGACCCTCCGGCGGCAATTCCTGCTGGGGCTCGGGATTCCTGCCGACGGTTTATCAAGGCGTACAATTCCGCGGCTCCGGCGATCCGGTGTTGTATTTGTCGAATCCGAAAGGCGTCACACCGGAGATCCAGAAGGATTCGATCGACACGATCGGCAAGCTGAATCGGATGCGGCTCAACACGGTCGGCGATCCTGAAATCGCGACGCGCATCAACTCGTTCGAGATGGCGTTCCGCATGCAATCGAGCGCCCCCGACCTGATGGATCTCGGCAAGGAGACGCAGGCCACGCTCGACATGTACGGCGCCGTCCCTGGGAAGCCGAGCTTCGCCAACAACTGTCTGCTCGCGCGCCGGCTAGTCGAGCGCGGCGTCCGCTTCGTGCAGCTCTATCACGAGGCTTGGGACCAACATGGCGCTTTGACGAAAGACCTCAAACGCAACTGCCACGACACGGACAAAGCCTGTGCGGCTCTCGTAAAGGATCTCAAACAGCGCGGGATGCTCGACGACACGCTGGTCGTCTGGGGCGGCGAATTTGGACGCACGCCCATGGTCGAAGGCGGCAACGATGGCCGCGACCATCATCCCAACGCCTTCTCGATGTGGTTCGCCGGCGGAGGCATCAAACGCGGCTCAGTGCTCGGCTCGACTGATGATCTCGGCTTCAACGCGGTGGAAAATCGCGTGCACGTCCACGACCTGCACGCGACCATGCTGCATTTGCTGGGCTTCGACCACACAAAACTGACGTATCGGTTCCAAGGCCGAGACTTCCGTCTGACGGATGTCCATGGCAATGTGGTGAAAGAGATGCTCGCGTAGTTACTCGACGTGAATGTCGAGCGTGATTTCGCAGTTCAACAATTTCGAGACGGGGCAGTTGGCTTTCGCTGTATGCGCCGCTTCCTCGACCTTCGCGGCCTCAGCGCCGGGAACTTTGATCGTCAGATCCAACGCGGATTTGGTGATCGCAAATCCACCGTCTTTCTGGGCGAGAGTCACGACTGCCTTCGTGTCGATCTTCTCAGCCGTCATGCCGGCTTGATTCAATACGAGGCTCAGCGCCATCGAAAAACAGCCCGCGTGCGCGGCTGCGATCAGTTCCTCGGGATTAGTCCCAGGGTCTCCTTCAAAACGCGTTTTGAAGCTGTAATTGCTCTCCTTCAAAACTCCGCTTTGTGTCGAAATAACGCCGTGCCCAGTGGTGAGTGCACCGTACCAGACTGCCTCTGCTGTTCGATTCATAACTCTACGATACCGCTACAGGACGCGGAGATTCAATAAAAGACCGGCACATGGCGCGCTCAGGAGAAGGCCGGCGCGCCCGCTGTGCCGGCCGCGGGAATCAGGACGCCCGCGAATTAGCGGCCGTTAGGCCCGACCCCGCCGTTGCCCGCCGCTGGCCCGGCCAGTTCCACGTGAGTCGCACCGCTCGCCGTGTCGTAGGTCTCGAGCGACATCGAAAGGTTGCAAGGAGTTCCGGAGGTGAACGTCGCGCTCACCGAGCCGATCACGATCGTGCGGACGCCTGATCCGCCCGAACCGGAGAACGGAAGTGTCGCCGAGAACACCTGCCCCGATGTCAGAGTGAACGACGTCGCGCCTCCGATCGCCGTGCCGCTGCCGTTCATGAACGAGATACTGCCCGTGCAGGATGAGGCCGTACCGGACTTTGCATCCGAAGCTGAATTGTAAACATTGATCGACGCCGTTTCGGTCGATCCCAGACCGATCGGCTGGAACTGATAGGACCGGGTTGCGGTTGTCGTTGTACTGCTCTGCGCGAATGCCAACGGGACCGCACCCGCCAGCGAGAGACCCAGCAAGAGTTGCCGAATTATCATGTGCTTTCCTTCTTCGCCTTCTTTGATTCAGCCGGTTAGGCGGCGACTTCGCAGGACCCGCGCGGCCTTTGCTCGATCGACGCCCACACGGCTGGAACGACGTATGCGTTCATCACCTCGAAACCCGCCGGCGCGGAGTGAGGTTACTCCCGCGGAGCAAAGTTTACAAACTTAACCTGAGGCTTTACATAGGCCGGACAACACCCTCGGGAAATAAAGGGTTGTAACAATTGACCGATTTTATGAAACTCGACAATCACTCACAAAACAAAGCGTTTCGAATTCCCCGCCGCCAGATCGTTACAGGACTCGGCGGAATCGGCGCCGCGATATTCCTGGCCAGCGACAGCTCGCTTCCAGCATTGGCGCAAACGACGTTCGCCTGCCTCACCGCCGACCAGATGACTGAGGGACCGTATTGGGTCGACGAAGAACTGAATCGTTCCGATATCCGCGTCG
>DASXZC010000148.1:0-1606 GCA_036502165.1 Bryobacteraceae bacterium | reverse complement strand
AGGAGTGGTAATTTTGCGCTGCGCTGAAGCCGCGAGAGCAGTCACGGCGAGCAGAAGTAGAATGCGTGGGGAACGGAAGAGCAACATTGGAAAAGAGAGTAGCACGGGCCGGGAGGGTTGTCGCCACGCCACTTGCTAACATCATCTACTGAAGGAGCCGAATGGAGACAGCAGGGAACATCGTACGCGAGTTTTACGCGGCCATCGTCAATCGCGACATGGCCAAAGCGAGAAGCTATCTGGCCGACGACATGGTGTATCACGGCATCTTCAAAATGCTCCCAAGCGCGGTTTTCCAATCCTTTATGGGTTTCACGACACGCCTCGATGGGCAGGCTGGCGAAAACGCCGCGATCTTTTATGAGATGGAAACGACCAAGCCAGCGCACGCCGTGACCTTCGCCGGTGAGTGGCACCAGGTCCGCGGCGGCAAGATCGTTAGTGCCCGCGCGGCTTGCGATGGACGTCCGTTCGCAGCTCTCTTCCCAGCGCCATGAAAAGCGATCTGCTGCGATTCAACGGAGCCGTCGAGCGCGATCCCGCCATCGAACGATGGATGCGAGAGCATCGAGGGGAACTGGGGGAAATCGCCCGGCATTGGTTCGATGTGATGCGGACCTGCGGCGACGAAGTTCTCGAGGTCCTGCATGACGGGTGTCCAGTGGTCTGTCTGGGAGACGCGCCCTTCGCCTATGTGGACGCATTCACCGCGCACGTAAATGTAGGCTTCTTTCGTGGCGCGGATCTTCCGGATCCAGCGCGTCTTCTTCAGGGCAACGGCAGGCACATGCGCCACGTGAAGTTGAAGCCGGGGACTTATATAAACGAAGGCGCTCTGAACGCGCTCATTGAGCGGGCGTACTCGGATATGAAGGCTCGCGTCGAGCACGGTAGCGCGTAGTCGTGCTTGCTAGACTATACCTAGAGTCTGTTGCGAACGCTCGATCATGTTTGACCGAATCACTTTCAACCCCAGCCAAATGGCGGGCCGTGCATGCATCCGCGGGATGAGGATCACGGTGTCGCTTCTAGTGAATCTAGTCGCAAACGGAATGTCGTCCGAAGAAATTATCCGCGAGTATCCGGATATCGAGCCGGATGACATTCGACAGGCCCTCTCCTACGCCGCGGCCCTTGCGAACGAGGAGCTTCATCCCTTTACACCTACGGCAGCATGAGATTCCTCGCGGACATGGGCGTTTCGATGACGACCGTCGCCGCGATCAGGACGTTGAAGCACGAGATCATCCACCTCCGCGAAGTTGACTTGATCCGCCTTTCCGACGAAGAGATTGTCCTGAAGGCGGCGAACGAAAAGCGGATCGTACTCACCATGGACCTTGACTTCGGCCAGATCATAGCGCTCACGCGCCGATCAGTACCTAGCACGATCCTTTTTCGGATGCGCAATCAATCCCCGTCCGCCGTGACGCCGCGGCTGCTACGCGTACTGGAAGAATGCCAATTGCCCTTGGAATCGGGCGCATTCATTACGGTTGAAGACCAGGGATATCGTGTTCGTCCTCTGCCGCTGCGATAAAAACGTCGCGCCGATTTCGGAATCGGTCTACGGCAGCGCGTACGCGTACAGTGAGTTGCCACCCGT
>DASXZC010000147.1:0-3173 GCA_036502165.1 Bryobacteraceae bacterium | reverse complement strand
TCCACGTATATGTCGCGCCGGTCAACAGGTCCTCCACAGCAAAGCTGCCCTTCCACGGCAGCCCCAGCTTATCGAGCTTCAGGTCCAGCCACACCGTCTGCTCATTGCCTGGATCAAGGTTCACCACAACCAGAATCGTGTTTGACTCATCCGCCGTCGACTTTGAATAGCACAATAACTGTGGGTTCGGCGCATCATGAAAAACCAGGTGCTCGTTCCGCTCCAGCGCAGGATTCTCCCGCCGGATGCGATTCAACTGCGTAATCAGCGGCGCGATCGAGATCGGGTCCTTCCGGTCCCACTCCCTCAACTGATACTTCTCGCTGTCGAGATACTCTTCGCTTCCCGTCTTTCCCGCAGCCGGTTTCGCCGCACGCCCCTCGCACAGCTCATACGCCGGCCCATAAATCCCCCAGTTCGCACTCAGTGTCGCCGCGAGCACCGCGCGCAGTTGAAACACCGCGCGTCTTCTCGCCGGGTCCTTCTCCTGCAATTGCTCATGCAAAATGTCCGGCGTATTCGGCCACACATTGGGCCGGAAGAAGTCCGACACCGGCGGGTTGCAAATCTCCTCGAAGTACTCCTGCAACTCCGCCTTCTCCGTGCGCCACGTGAAGTACGTATACCCTTGCGTGTACCCGGCTTTCGCAAGCGAGTACATCACATGGGGGCGTGTAAACGCCTCCGCCAGGAAGATCACTTCCGGATGTGCCTTATGGATCTCTTCAATGCACCACTCCCAGAACGGCAGCGCCTTGGTGTGCGGATTATCCACCCGAAACACGTGCACCCCATGGTCCACCCAGAACTTGAACACTTCATAAAGCGCATCCCACAGTCCGCGCCACTCTTTGGACTCAAAGTTCAGCGGATAGATATCCTGATACTTTTTCGGCGGATTCTCCGCATACTGAATCGTCCCGTCAGGCCTGATCGTGAACCAGTCCGGATGCTGCTTCACCCACGGATGATCGGGCGAGCACTGGAATGCAATGTCCAGCGCAATCTCCATCCCATGCTTCTGCGTCGCCTGAACAAGATGTGCAAAATCTTCCATCGTTCCCAGTTGCGGATGCAGCGAAGTATGTCCGCCCTCCGCGCCGCCGATTGCCCACGGGCTTCCCACATCGCCCCGCTCTGCCACCACGGAGTTGTTCTTTCCCTTGCGGTACTGCACGCCAATAGGGTGAATCGGCGGCATGTACACAATGTCGAAGCCCATCGCCGCAATCTCAGGCAGCCGCGCTTCCACGTCCCTGAACGTCCCATGCTTCCCAGGCGTCGCCGAGCACGATCGCGGAAACAGTTCATACCACGCCGAAAATCGCGCCCGCTCCCGATCCACCCACACCGGAAGCTCGCGTTCCAGCTTTGTCGCAAAGCTCAAATCAGGATACTTCGCCGCCAATTCCTCCAACTCATGCGTCAACGGAGGATCATAGAACGGCAGATTCGCATCCGCCAGATGTCGTAGCTGCGCCGCCGCTGCTGCGAGCTTCTTCGCATCCGTCCCCTGAGCACGCACCGCTGCGTCATCAAGATGCGTCGCTCCAATCCGCAGCGCGAGCGGAATATCCTGCGGCGTCACCTGTGCCGTCGGCTCCCTCGGATCCGGTTGCGCGACCAGCCGCTTCACCAGATCGTGAGCCCACGTATCGAAGTGGTCGACCCACGCCTCGATGGTGAATCGCCACGGCCCAATCCGGTCCACCGGAAATCGCGCGCGCCACAAGTCATTCGTCAGCGGCTCGAATCTCGCCTCCTGCCAATCTTTTTCTGACTCGTGCCTATACAGCAACCGCCCAGCCACGTGGTCGTGTCCGTCGCCAAAGATCGCCGACGTCACCTCGATCACATCGCCGATCACTCGCTTAGCCGGATATCGCCCACCGTCGACCTCCAGGCTTATCTCCTCAATCACGACGCGACGGCGTCCCTCGCTCGGTTTCATGCGCCTGCGGCCTCCGCCTCAAAAACTTATGCTTACCCCGTTGAAGTCTATCGCGGCGAGAGCCACCCGCGGGTCCGCACTGCATCCAATTTAGAAGCAGAAACATAAACAAAGTGTGCCCGTAACAAAACGCACCGCTGCTCTCCGACGGAGGACATATTGCCCGAGCGGTTTCGAAAGCGTGAACGCAAACCCCTCCACGGTTCGCGGATTGAAGACTACGCGGTCATTGGCGATCTTGAAACGGCTGCCCTCGTCAACCGTTCCGGCTCCATCGACTGGCTCTGTTGGCCGACCTTCTCCTCCGGAGCCTGCTTTGCCGCTCTTCTCGGCACCGTCGACAACGGCTACTGGAGCCTCCGTCCGAAGGACAAGATCCTCTCGGCTCAACGTCGCTATCGCCCAGGAACGATGATTCTCGAGACCACCTTCACCACCGCCACCGGCGAGGTCTGCCTCACCGACTTTATGCCACCGCGCGGCAAACACTCTGACGTGGTCCGTAAAGTCCGCTGTACGCGCGGCCGAGTTACGATTCGCATGGAACTCGCCATCCGTTTCGATTACGGCCTCACCGTTCCCTGGGTCACCACCGCCGATCACGAGCTCCGCGCCGTCGCCGGCCCCAACATGGTCGTGCTTCGCGCCGAGTGCAACGGCGGAAATCCCGCTGAACTCCACGGCGAAAATATGATCACCGTGAGCGAGTTCGCGCTTCGCCAGAATCAAGAGCACTGTTTCGTTCTCACCTACGCCCATTCCACTGAACAAGTGCCCGAGCCTGTCCCCGTCGAGAACGCGTTTAACGACACCGAAACCTTCTGGAACGAGTGGATCGCGCGATCGAAGTACGAAGGACCGTACAAAGATGCCGTCGAGCGCAGTCTGATGACGCTCAAGACGATGACCTACAACCCCACCGGCGGCATCGTGGCCGCGGTCACGGCCGGCCTTCCCGAGGAGATCGGCGGCGAGCGCAACTGGGACTACCGCTATTGCTGGCTTCGCGACACATCGTTCACTCTTCTCGTCCTCATGCGCGCCGGCTACACTGCAGAGGCGATCGGCTGGCGCCTGTGGCTCCTCCGCGCCATCGCCGGTGATCCGGACCAGCTCCAGATCCTCTATGGCCTCGGCGGCGAGCGCAAGCTCGTCGAGTGGGAAGCGTCCTGGCTTCGCGGCTATGAAGACTCCAGGCCTGTTCGTATCGGCAACGCTGCCT
>DASXZC010000146.1:0-9565 GCA_036502165.1 Bryobacteraceae bacterium | reverse complement strand
CGCATCTCGCCTGCCATGAAGCTCGCCGTCTGCCATCCACCGTACGCAAATAAAACCGGCGTCATCGCGGCGCCGAACGATCCAAGAGAGAAACTCGTGTCAATGACCTCCGTGGACGCCGTGTGAACGATCGGAGGGAAGTAGAGTCCACAGACGACGAGTCCCGCAATGGCGGCGCCCTTCAAGACCATCAACAGTGATTGAACGTTCGATCCTGCGCGGACTCCGAGGCAGTTGATCAGCGTCAGGATCGCTAACGTGCCGGCGCCGACGAGGCCATCCGCCCAGGGAAGTCCAGTGAGTTGTAGAAAATATTTTGCAAACGTGACGGCGACCGCGGCCATCCCTCCGGTCTGTGTGACTAGCAGAAGTCCCCACCCGTAGAGGAACGCAACCCCCGGATGATAAGCATCGCGCAAATACGCGTACTGGCCTTGCAACATCGGACGCCTGGCCGCGAGTTCGGCATAGATGAATCCGCCTGCGAGTGCGATCAATCCGCCGAACAGCCACGCGCCGAGGATCTGTGCAGGCGTGTGTACACGACGTGCCACTACATAGGGATTGATGAAAATGCCGGAGCCGATGACGCCGCCCATCACGATCATGACGCCGTCGAACAGGCCGAGTTTGCGGGCGAGCGGCGAGGCGTCGGAGGCTGGCATGAGTATTCATCCTACCAGCAGCGGCCGCGTTCTGACGCTACTTGCCGCGCTCATTCCCCCAGATGTCGATGTGCAGGCGCGGACTGAAGCGATACTTGTAGTCGAGGCACGCCTGCGCGATCCACTTCGAACGCTCAACGAGCTGCTTCGACTTGACTCCCTCCGGCATCAGCATGACGTTCCACGGTTTCGCGCCGATGTCCGAAACGATCTGACGGACTTCGATCAAATCCTCCGGCTCCATCACGACGAATTTCAGTTGATGCTCATATTCATTGATGAGCTGTTTGAGGACATCCGGCTGATAGCGTGTACGCTCGTGGTGCTCGGCGTAACGCCCCTTCTCGCGCTTCCACGGCGTCGAGTTCTTAAGCTTCGGACTGATGCTCATCAAGTCGCACGTGACCGTTTCGTACACCGTGCCAGCAGTCTCGATGGTGATGTGATAGCCGTGTTCCTTGAGCCTCTGCGTGATGAGCTTGATTTCGGGAGCGATCATCGGCTCGCCGCCGGTGACGACGGCGTGACTGGGATAGCCTTTGCGCATCTGCGCGAACACGGGGCCAAGCATCATCGCCTGCCCTTCCGGCTTCCACGATGCATATGGAGTATCGCACCATACGCACCGCAAGTTGCATCCGCTGAGGCGAAGGAAAGCGGATGGAGTTCCAGCGAGTTTGCCCTCGCCCTGAATCGAATAGAAAATTTCGGAGATGCGCGTTTCTTTCGGAACGAGTTCCGGATCGACGATTGAGAATGGGTTCATGATGACGTAACGTACCTCACTGGATCTTTGAAACCGGCCTCGCGAAATCCCTTGATGCGTAGCAGGCAGGAATCGCACTGCCCACACGCGCGTCCCTCGTCGTCGGGATCGTAGCAACTATGCGTCAATCCGAGGTCGACCTTCAATTCATTGGCTAATCGAATGATTCCGGCCTTCGTCAGATCGATCAGCGGCGTGTGAATCCTGACGTACGTGCTCCCTTCGACGCCCGCGCGTGTCGCAAGGTTTGCCATCGTTTCGAAGGCGCGTATGAACTCGGGCCGGCAATCCGGATATCCCGAATAGTCGATCGCATTCACTCCGATTACGATGTCGGACGCTGCCAGCACTTCCGACCATGCGAGCGCGAGCGACAGAAAAATCGTGTTGCGCGCCGGAACATAAGTGACGGGAATCGAGCTGCTCATTTGAGTTTCCGTGCGGGATTTCGGAACATCGATGTCGCCGCTGGTCAAAGCGCTGCCGCCGAACGGACGTAGATCGATTGGGATCGTGATGTGCCGCTCGACTCCGATCGCCCGTGCAACCCGGTCCGCCGCCGCAAGCTCGGCTTGATGGCGCTGGCCATAGTCGAACGACAAGGCGTAGCAGGCGAACCCTTGCTGCTTGGCCCACGCGAGACAAGTCGACGAATCAAGTCCACCGCTCAACAAACAGACTGCATTCATGCGGTTCATCAAGAGATATCCATATTATAGAGACATGCTGTTCCGCTTCATCCTGCCCATGTTGGCCGCCGGAGTCTGTCTCGCTCAGTCCGCGCGCACGCCGCCCACTGTCGAAGATGCCAAAGCGTTCATCGAAAAGGCGGAATCGACACTCGACGTTTTGAACGCCGAACAGCAGCAAACCGATTGGGTGAAGTCGACCTACATCACCGACGACACCGAAGCAATCGCCGCGCGTGCCGACGAGAAGTTGATTGGCGAGACCGTCCGGCTCGTTCATGAATCGCAGCGATTCACGGGCCTGAAACTCCCCGAGGACATAGCGCGAAAGTTCCTGCTGCTGCGACTCAGCCTGACCGTCGCAGCGCCTTCTGACGCGAAGGAGACTGCGGAGCTCTCACGCATTCTCGCCTCGATGGAAGGCTCGTACGGCAAAGGCAAGTACTGTCCCGATCCCGGGAGTCCTCTGGGAACCAGTTGCCTCGACGTCAATGGACTCGAGCGGATCATGGCGGAGAGCCACAATCCCAAAGAGCTCGCCGAAGCATGGCGCGGTTGGCATACGATATCGCGGCCGATCCGCGCGCCGTTCGAGCGCTACGTCGAACTTGCCAACAAGGGCGCGAAGGAACTCGGATTCGCGGACACAGGCGCCATGTGGCGCGCGAAATACGACATGACGCCCGATGAGTACGCGCACGAAGTGGACCGGCTATGGAACCAAGTGAAGCCTCTGTATCTCGCGCTGCACGCCTATGTGCGCACGCGGCTTCGTCAACAGTATGGCGATATCGTTCCCGCGAACGGTCCGATTCCCGCGGAATTGTTGGGGAATTTATGGGCGCAGGAATGGGGGAATCTGTATCCGATGCTCGCGCCGGAAGGCGCCGATCCCGGCTATGATCTCACGGCGATCCTGCGCGCCCGCAATACGGATGCGAAGCAAATGGTCCGTTACGGCGAAGGATTCTTCACCTCGCTCGGCTTCGCACCGCTGCCGTTGACCTTCTGGCAGCGGTCGCAATTCACCAAGCCGCGCGACCGCGACGTCGTGTGCCACGCCAGCGCATGGGATGTCGATTTGGTCGACGACCTGCGCGTCAAGATGTGCCTCGAAATCACCGACGAGGACTTCATGACCGTCCACCACGAACTCGGCCACAACTTCTATCAGCGTGCCTACGATAAGCAGCCGTTCCTGTTCCGCGATGGCGCCAATGATGGCTTTCACGAAGCGATCGGTGATGCCATAGCGTTGTCGATCACGCCCGTGTATCTAAAGAAGCTCGGCTTCATCAACGACGTTCCGGATGCATCGAAGGACATCGGTCTGCTGTTGAAGCGTGCCCTCGACAAGGTTGCCTTTCTGCCCTTCGGCCTGATGGTCGACAAGTGGCGCTGGGAAGTTTTCTCAGGCCAGATTCCACCCTCGAAATACAACGAAGCGTGGTGGGCGTTGAAGCGCGAGTATCAAGGTGTGGCGGCGCCAGGAACGCGGTCCGAACAGGACTTCGATCCGGGTGCGAAGTACCATGTGCCTGCGAACACGCCTTACAGCCGCTACTTTCTGGCCGCAATTCTGCAGTTCCAGTTTCATCGCGCGTTCGCCGCGGAAGCCGGATGCAAGGACCCTTTGAACCGTTGCTCGATCTTCGGCAGTTCCGCAGCCGGAGCGAAGCTTGCGAAGATGCTGGAGATGGGAACGAGCCGTCCTTGGCCGGATGCTTTGGAAGCGGGGACGGGGCAGCGGCGCATGGATGCCACTGCGATCGTCGATTACTTCGCTCCCCTGAAGAAATGGCTCGACGAGCAGAACAAGGGCAAGCCCGTCGGATGGTGACGTTCTAGCGCGGACGCCGCTTCGAAGAAATGACGCCGGTATTGAGGCCGATCGTATTGAGCCCGCCAAAGAATCGGGCATGCTCGATCTTCATGCAGCGGTCCATGACGACTTCGAGTCCGGCAGCGCGTGCGCGTTCCGCTGCGGCTTCGTGAATCACGCCGAGCTGCATCCAGATCGCTTTCGCTCCGACGGCGATCGCCTCTTCGACGATGGCCGGCACTGCTGATGGATCTCGAAAGATGTCGACCACTTCAATCGGCCCAGGCACTGCTGCTAACGTTGGATAGCAGGTCTGCCCCAGGATCGACTTCTCTCGAGGATTCACGGGAATCACTTCATATCCTTCCGCCAATAAGTACAAGGCGGCGAAGTAGCTCGGGCGGAATTGGTTCGACGACAATCCGACCATCGCGATCCTGCGGTATTTAGAAAGGATGTTCAACCGGGCAGCCGCCGACATCGCGAACGTCGTGCCATTGACCGCGGAGTTACCGCCCACGCCGTCTTCGAATGCCGTAGGAATTAAGCAGAATGCGCCAGAGCCTGATTCAGATCCCATAGAATGTCCTCCTGTTCCTCGAGCCCGATTGAAAGCCTGATCATTTCATCGGGCACTCCGGCAGCGGTGCGCTCCTCCGTCGAGAGTTGCTGATGGGTCGTCGACGCCGGATGAATCACCAGGCTCTTCGCATCGCCTATATTCGCCAGATGTGAGAACAACTCGAGCGACTCAATGAACTTCTTGCCCGCTTCGAGTCCGCCCTTGATGCCGAACGTCAACACTCCGCCGGATCCCAGCGGCAGGTACTTCGAAGCCAGTTCGCGATACTTGTTCGACGCGAGCCCCGGGTAGTTCACCCACTCGACCGCCGGATGCCCAACCAGAAATTCAGCGACGGCCAACGCATTTGCCGTATGGCACTTCATCCGCAGCTTCAACGTTTCGAGCCCCTGCAAAAACAGAAACGAATTGAACGGACTCAGCGCGGGGCCGAGATCGCGCAAGCCCTCGACGCGCGCCTTCATGATGTACGCGAAGTCACCGAATGTCTCATAGAACCGGATGCCGTGATAGCCCTTGCTCGGCTCGAGCAATTGAGGAAATGTTCCACTATTCCAAGGAAATCGCCCACTATCGACGATCACGCCGCCGATCGACGTCCCATGTCCGCCGATGAATTTCGTGGCGGAATGCACCACGATATCCGCGCCATGCTCGATCGGCCGGCACAGGTACGGCGAGGCAAACGTATTGTCGATGATCAGCGGCAGATTATGAGCGTGAGCGACCTTCGCGACATTCTCGATGTCGAGAACGTTCATGCGCGGATTGCCGATCGTCTCCGCGTAAATCGCACGCGTCTTCGGCGTGATTGCCCGCGCGAAATTGTCGACGTCGTCAGGCTCGACGAACGTAGTCTGAATCCCCATGCGCCGGAAGGTCACATCGAATTGCGTGAAGGTCCCGCCATAGAGCGTATTCGCCGCGACCAGTTCATCGCCTGCCTCCAGCAGGCTCGTGATTGCTACCAATTGGGCGGCCTGTCCGGATCCCACGGCGAGCGCTCCGACGCCGCGCTCGAGTGACGCCATCCGCTCCTCGAACGCAGCGGTCGTCGGATTCATGATGCGCGTATAAATGTTGCCCAAACGCTGCAAATTGAATAGCGCGGCGGCGTGAGCGGTGTCCTCAAAAACATATGATGTCGTCTGATAAATCGGCATCGCGCGGGCGCCGGTAACCGAGTCTGGCTGTTGTCCGGCATGCAGGGCGCGAGTGGCGAATCCAAACGGATGAGCGGGCGATTCGGGCATTGCTAATAGGGTACTGCGGCCGGGTTCGTTAAAATAGAGTCTTGGCGCAAGAAACGATCCGCATCCGCGGGGCTCGCGTTCACAATCTAAAGAACGTATCGATTGAGTTCCCTCATAATCAACTGACCGTCGTCACAGGTGTGTCGGGATCGGGCAAGTCGTCGCTCGTCTTCGATACGGTCTACGCCGAAGGTCAGCGGCGCTATGTGGAATCGCTGTCATCTTATGCGCGCCAGTTCCTCGAGCGTATGGAAAAGCCGGACGTCGATGAGATCGACGGCATCGCTCCGCCGATCGCAATCCGGCAGAAAAATCAGACGCGCAATCCGAGATCGACCGTCGCGACGTCGACCGAACTTTATGATTTCCTGCGCCTGCTGTTCGCGCGTGTGGGTCGCACTTACTGCTATAACTGCGGCAACCTCGTCGAGCGCGACACCGTCGACCGTATCGCGCAGGCGATGATGGAGGAACCGGAAGGTTCGCGCTGGTACGTTTTGTTCCCTGTGAAGGTCGCCGAAGTACTCGTCGCGGGAAAGCCGAAAAAGCTGGCGGAAACCCTCCGCGATCATCTGTTCGAGCTGCGGAAGAAAGGCTTCACGCGCCTCTTTCAGGACAATAAGACGTTCGAATTTTCGACGCCTGAATCCTTGCTCGACATCGATTTCAAGCGTCAGGTCTATGTGTTGGTCGACCGTCTCGCCATCACGTCCGACCTGCATCAGCGAATTGTCGACTCCGTCGAAACGTGTTATCGCGAAGCAGGCGAAGTGATCTTTCAGGAGGCCTCTGGCGATCGCCAACGCAAGTTTAACGAGAAATTCGCCTGCAAGATTTGCAATATCGAATACGTCGATCCGGAGCCGACGCTGTTCAGCTTCAACTCCCCCAGCGGAGCCTGCCGCCGCTGCCAGGGCTTCGGCAACACGATCGACTACGACCTCGATCTGGTGATTCCGGATAAGACGCTATCCATCGAAGGCGGCGCCGTTGACCCGTGGACGAAGCCAAACTATAGCTGGTACATGGATGATTTCAAGCAGGAGTCCAAGGGCAAGGTGCGTCTGAAGGTCCCGGTCTACGAACTGAAAGCTGATGAACTCGCGATCCTCACCAAGGCCATCCGCGAGTTTTTTGCGGAAGTCGAAACCAAGAAGTACAAGATGCACGTCCGCGTGTTCCTGAGCCGCTATCGCGGATATTCGGAGTGTCCGGAATGTCACGGCTCGCGTCTGCGCAGAGAGGCGCTCAACATACGCGTTCACGGCAAGACCATGGCGGATGTCGTGAAGCTCAACATCGCCGAGGCGTATCAGTTCTTCGGATCGCTCGAGCTCACTCCGGAAGAGACCGAGATCGCCTCGAAGCTTCTCGTCGAAGTGCAACAACGGCTGAAATTTCTGAACGACGTCGGCCTCGAATACCTGACGCTCGATCGTTTGTCGATGACTCTGTCGGGCGGAGAAGCGCAGCGCATTCAACTGGCGACGTGCCTGGGTTCGCGGCTCGTCGGCTCGTGTTACGTGCTTGATGAGCCTTCGATCGGGCTTCACTCGCGCGACACTGAGCGCCTGATTAAGATCCTCGAGGATCTGCGGGAACTCGGCAATACGATTCTCGTCGTCGAGCACGACCCCGACGTCATGCGCTCCGCGGATCACATTGTGGATATGGGACCCGGCGCAGGCGAACGCGGCGGAGCCGTGATGTTCGAAGGCTCGTATAAGCAGATCATCCAACCAGGAAATAAATCCCTCACTGGAAAATATCTGCGCGGCGAGTTGCATGCCTCTCTCAATTTCGGACGCCGCAAGTTCAACGCGAAACGCACGATCCGCTTCCTTGGTGCGCGCGCCAACAATTTGAAGGGCATCGATATCGAACTGCCGCTCAACATTATGGTCGCCGTCACGGGAGTGTCCGGTTCCGGCAAGTCGACCCTCGTGCACGATGTCATCCATCGAAATCTCGAGAAAATCCTGAAGCGCGACAATCCGAAGGACACCGGTGACAACGAGTTCGCCCTCGAGAAAGTGACCTGCCGCCGGATCGAACGCGCGGACCTCTTGACCGAAGTCGTGCTGGTCGACCAATCGCCGATCGGACGCACGCCGCGGTCGAATCCGGTGACGTATGTGAAGGCGTTCGACATTATTCGCGAAGTGTTCGCCCGCACTCCGGAAGCCGAGAAGCGCGGATACAGTTCAGGACATTTCTCCTTCAATATCCCCGGCGGACGTTGCGAAACGTGCCAGGGCGACGGCACGGTGACGGTCGAAATGCAATTCCTGGCCGATGTCGAACTGGTCTGCGAGGAATGCCGCGGCACGCGCTTCAAGAGCAGCGTGCTCGAAGTGAAATACAAGAACCTCAATATCCACGAGGTTCTGCAGTTGACGGTGAAGGAGGCGCTCAGCTTCTTTTCGGATCATGCGCGGCTCACGGCAAAGTTGAAAGTCCTCGACGATGTCGGGCTCGGATATTTGCGCCTGGGTCAATCGGCGACGACCCTTTCCGGCGGTGAAGCCCAACGCGTCAAGCTGGCCGCGCACCTGTCGCAATCGAACAATAAAGGGATGCTCTACATTTTCGATGAGCCAACCACCGGCCTGCACTTCGACGACATCTCGAAGCTGCTCGCGGCGTTCGAAAGTCTGATCAACAACGGCGCGAGCATCCTGATTATTGAGCACAACATGGACGTCATACGTGCCGCCGATTGGGTGATCGATCTCGGCCCGGAAGGCGGCGCGGCTGGTGGAAATGTCGTCGCCGTTGGAACCCCCGAGCAGGTGGCCGCCGTCCAAAGTTCGTATACGGGTCAGTTTCTTGCGAAATTGTTATGAATGTCGTTGCCGTCTTTTTATTGCTCGCGTTCCAGGCCGACCCCACTGGGGATGGCGTCAAGGCACTCGAAGCGGGCAATTATCCGGAAGCGATCCGGTTGCTGAAACAAGGCGTCGACAAGGATCCGAAGGATTATTACGCGCAGTTCAATCTCGCCCTCGCCTACGGAGCCTCGCATCAGGACGCGCTTGCGATTGACGGTTATCAGAAGACGCTCGCGCTGAAGCCGAAGCTCTACGAGGCCGAGCTGAATCTCGGCATCCTTCTCATCCGGAATCACGAAGCGAAAGATGCGGTCGCGGTCCTCGAGGATGCCCTAGCGCAGAAGCCCAAGGAATTGAGGCCCGCGTTCTCCTTGGCGGAAGCGTACCTCGAGACCGCGCAATACAGCAACGCGGAGGCCGCCTACAAGACCGCGCTCGAGATCGATCCAAAATCCGGCGCGAGTGAACTTGGCCTCGCGCGCGCCATGGCCCGGCAGGGGCAGATTGACGATGCCGAAAAGCAGTACCGCAAAGCCGCTGAGATCGATCCGCGCTATTCCGGCGGACTCCTCGAATTAGCCGGAATCTGTGAAGAACACAAGCAGTTCGATCAGGCCATCGAGATCTATAAACATTTTCCCCAATCGCCGGAAGCGCAGGAAAAACTCGGCGGTCTTCTGCTCGCGCAGCACAAGAACGACGACGCCATCGCGCCGCTCGAGTTCGCCGTGGCCAAAGCTCCCAACACCGCCAATCGCACGGCGCTGGTCGAAGCATACATGCGGTCGAAGCATCCCGAGAAAGCCCTCCCCTTCGTCGATCAGATGATCGCCGCGAATCCCAAGGACTTCGACCTGTACATGGTGCGGGGCCGCATCTATCGCGACCAGCGCAACTTCAAGGAAGCCGCGCGATCGTTTAACGCGGCGACCCACGTGAAGCCCGATTCCGTCGAG
>DASXZC010000145.1:0-15839 GCA_036502165.1 Bryobacteraceae bacterium | reverse complement strand
CCTCCGCCATTTCTCTGTGTAGAGGAACCTGAGAACGGGCTTTATCACAAACTTCTAGAGAGCCTCGCACAAGAGTTTCGCGAACACGCCACGAACGCAAGATCAGGATCCCAAATATTCGTCACCACCCACCAGCCATATTTCGTGGATGCGTTGGCGCCGCAGGAGGTGTGGATCCTGGAAAAAGGTCCCGACGGATTCTCAGCCATTCGACGAGCCAGCGACGATCCTCTCGTGCGAAATTTAGTGGGCGAGGGGCTGCCGCTGGGGGGTCTCTGGTACAGCGACTATCTGGACGCGAGGTGAGTTCTGGTGCACCTTGAAATACTGGTTGAAGACCTCTCCGGCAAGAGAGCGCTCGAGATCCTAGTTCCGAAAATTCTTGGACAGGCTTATTCGTTTCGGATCCACTCGTACAGGGGAATTGGCCATATCCCAAAGGGCCTAAAGAAATCGGACCCGAGCAAGAGGATCCTTTTGGCGAACCTTCCGAGGCTGTTGCAAGGCTACGGAAGGACCTTCGCTCAAGCGGGCTTAGAGGCGATCGTCATCGTGGTTTGCGATTTGGACAAAAGGAACCTAACGACGTTTTCAGAGGAACTGGGCCAACTACTTGCCGCATGCACGCCTCAGCCTGAGGCGCGATTCTGCATCGCGATCGAAGAGGGCGAGGCATGGTTTTTGGGTGATCCCGATGCAATTACCGCAGCCTACCCCAAAGTTAAAGTTGAGGTTCTCGCTGCCTATGTGCAAGACAGCATATGCGGAACCTGGGAGACCCTGGCAAACGCTGTCTATCCTGGAGGAGTGAAGGCGCTCAGCAAGAAAGGGCCTCATGCGATCGGAGCGGAGAAAAGCCGATGGGCGCAAGATATCACCCCACATATGAGTACGGACATCAACGCGTCTCCGAGCTTTTGCGCATTCCGTGATGAGCTGAGAAGCCTCTGAAGCGGTGAATCATTCCGCTGACACCGTACATGATCTGGAACGACCCCAAGACGGGGTTCATGTTGTCAGTCGTCGCCACATTAACCGCGCTATTCTTCTTCGGATTCGTGAAAGGCCGCTACACGGGCGCCCCGCGGCTGCAGTCCACGTTGAGGACGACCATCATCGGCGGACTCGCGGCTGGTGTCGCATACGCGATCGCAAAAGCCGTTGCGTGATTACAGCCGCTCAGTCGGCAACGGCCGCACCATGCGTTGCGGCGACGGCCTGAACGTGGGATGAGTTTGCGTATAGTTCCCCAGCATCAGATAGAAGCAGAACGCCGTCACCAGTACGCACGCCCACGCCGCCAGCGTCCAGAAGCGATCGCGAATCGGATTGGCCGGCCGCGGCAGGCCTGTGACCATCGCCGCCGCAAATCCGCCGATGATTCCGCCGAGGTGCGCCATGTTGTCGATCGGCCACCAGCCGAGCCATGTGCTCACAAATCCGAAGGCCATCACGAAGATCGCATACCGTATATAACTACGCCGGAGTTCGAGCGCCAGATTGCTGCGGCTCAGAAATCCGACAGCGATCATCGCACCGATAATTCCGCACAACCCCGCGGATGCTCCCACTGACATCGACCTCGGCGATTCGAACGTGCTGAGCCAGAACCCGCCCACGGTCGCGGCAAAGAAGATCACCAGGTATCGCGCGGATCCAAAAATGACATCAATCTGGCGTCCGAGTTGCACCATCGCCCAACCGTTCATAAGAATGTGAAACAGTCCGCCGTGCAGGAATCCCGCGGTAACCAGGCGCCACCACTGCCCATCGTGGCGGATCAACTCCGACCACTTCCCGCCGAGCGAGACGAGCGTGTTCATGTCGATATCCATGAGCGCTCGCGGATTTCCCGCCTGTTTGCTGAGCATCACGGAAACCGCCCACATCGCGCCATTCACGACCAGCAGCATGAATGTCGTGAAGGCGTGCTCCGGAATGAGTCCGCCCGCGGCATCAGCCGAAGGCGTCGATGACGCAGGACGGAGCTCGAAGCCGCAGTACTGGCATACCCGATCATCAGAGGAAATAAATGCCCTGCAATTCGGGCACATGCGGCGGCGGTCCATGTAGTGCCTTTATTGTAGCGGGATTCCGTAGCGGAACCGCTTATTTCCGGCGCGCGAAGCGGATCGCCGACCAATCCTCATCGATAGCGCAGACCTTGTTGTCGACCAATCCAGCTTCGCCCGCGAGGCGGCGGACGTCGTGCTGCGTGAAGTCCACACGAAGTCCGCTGGTCTGTTTCGGGAACGCGATCCAGAGCGGCGGATGCAGCGCAATGAATTCAAATTCGCGCTCGAGTTCGGCGCGTGAGCGTATGAACCAGATTGCGAGACGAGTCTTCTTCGTGACCCGCGGATCGACGGGAATTCCGATCCGCAATTCAAATGATTCCGGAGCGCCAATCACCGCCGTCGCGCCTTCCACAAGTCCCAACTTCTTCCCGAGCGGAGCGCCGCGGAACTGATCCATGTACTTCGGCGGCACCACCGGCGGGGCGTTGCCTTTCCCGCGCAGCGCCTCCCGAATCAGCGCGGGCACTCGCGCCCAGGATCCGAACACGGCATCCGGGAACTCGGATTGTATTCTTGCAGTCTTCTCCCTCTCGCCGCCCGCGAAGATCAGCGGAATCATTCGTGTGGATTTGGTCGTCCGCAACAGCGTAGCAATCGCGCGCCCATGCGACGGCAGACGATCAAGGTCGATAACCACCGCGTCCGGCTGCGTCAATCGGACGTGCGTGACGATCTTTGATCCGGGAACGTCCGCTTGATCGACTTCGAATCCGGCCTTGGCAACCGCTGCCCGATGTACGGATTCCTGCTGGCCATCCTGGCAAACGATTCGTACGCGAGGCATCGGACGCGCCTATTTGATCGAGGGACCCGCGCAGCGGAATCCGTTCGTGTAGATCCGTTTGTCCGGAATTCCTTTGAGCCGCTTCGACGCACGCACATAGCTCGGCAGGTTGAGCCACGATCCCCCGCGCAGCACGTGATGGAAGCCCGCGTCAGGCCCCGTCGGATCATCTGGAGTCGATGTCACATACGCATCCTCGCGATAGAAATCGGAAGTCCATTCCCAGACATTGCCCAGCATATCGTGCAAATTCCAGCCATTCGCAGCCTTCTGCGCCACCGGATGCGGAGCGTTGCCGTTCTTGATCAGCTTCCCAATCCACGTCCCCGGCGATTGCTTGTGCAGCGCCTCGCTGTCGAGCGGCTGTTGTCCACTGTTGTCGGCGTACCACGCCATGGCCGCAACGCCTTGGCTCGCGCCAGGTCCGCGCGCCGCATACTCCCACTCGGCCTCAGTCGGCAAAGCCATGCCGGCCCAGCGGCAGTAGTTCCGGGCATCGTCGAAATCGACGTTCGACATCGGCATGTCGTCGTTCGCCCAGCCGGGATTGAAAGAAGTCGCGCCCATCGTCGGCTCGGGCGGCATCTTCGTGCCCGCGGCCTGTATGTAGCGTTTGAACGCGCCGGCCGTCACTTCCGTCTGGCCCATCCAAAAACCCTTCGTGATGCGGACTTTATGTACAGGAAGCTCGTCGTGCTCGCACCCCGGAGTGCCCTCGTTCTCATGACATCCCATTTCGAATGTCCCCGGTGGAATGTACGCGTACTTCAGTCCGTCCTTTGAATTCGTCCGCAGTTCGCCCGGCTTCGGTCCCGTTGGCGGCGGTGGCGGCTTGTACGGCGGCACTTTATCAATCGGCGGCGGCGCAGTTCCACCACTCTTCGGAGCCATCGCGTGCACCATCTCGATCACCTGGCTCGATGCATTCACGCCCTTCAACTCGCCCGCGAGTCCATCCGACCAGAGCACCGAGACGCCGCACATCTTGATCAGATACTCGGCACGCGCCGGCGTCTGATCCTTGACCATCCCCAGCAAACGATCCTTTGAATAGGGACGTTCCGCGGCCGGCTTCGTCATGCACGGTGCCGGAGCTTGCTGCGCCTGACCCAGGGCAGCGAGCGTCACAATAGCGAATGTCGTGAGGGCACGGAGCGGAAACACGTTTATCAGCTTCGCATATTTGCCGTCAGCCGATGTTGAGGCCTTTCAAATACTCGCGGAACGGGCCGCCTAGATCGTGGCGCTTGAGCGCGAACTCGACCGTCGCCTTTAGAAATCCCAGCTTGTCGCCCGCATCGTAGCGCCGCCCTTCGAAGCGATAGCCGTAAATCGGACGGCTGCGCAGCAAATGCTTCAATCCATCGGTCAATTGAATTTCGCCGCCCGAGCCCGGCCCGATCGCTTCCAGCGAAACGAAAATTTCCGGAGTCAACACGTACCGTCCAATGATCGCGAGCCGCGATGGCGCATCGCCTTTCTTGGGCTTCTCGACCATATTGCGGATGCGATACAGACGATCGCCGCCTCCGTGATGGCTGATCGGCTCGGCGTCGACGATGCCATAGGCGCCCGTCTGATCCTCGGGCACTTCCATCAGCGCGACCACACTCGCGCCATAGAATTCATAAATGTCGAGCAGTTGCCGCAGGCACGGTTGATCGGCGTCGATGACGTCATCGGACAACACGACGGCGAACGGCTCGGGCCCAACGAGATCCTTTGCGCGCAGCACCGCGTGGCCCAGCCCGAGCGCCTCTTTCTGCCGCACATAAGAAATGTCGATCATGTCCGAGACATTGCGCACCAGTTGCAGCAAATCTTTTTTATTGCGCGATTCGAGCAGGTGTTCCATCTCGAAGCTGACGTCGAAGTGATCTTCGATCGCCGTCTTTCCGCGGCCCGTGACGATGATGATGTTCTGCACGCCGGAATGCATCGCTTCCTCGACGCCGTACTGGATAAGGGGCTTATCGACGACGGGCAGCATTTCCTTGGGCTGTGCTTTGGTTGCGGGCAGGAACCGCGTGCCGAGTCCGGCCGCGGGAAAAACCGCTTTTCTAACACGCTGGATCATAAGGTTATTTTCGGGTCCCAAGAGCCAGTGTATCAATCGGATCAGCGGATCAGTTGCGATCTAATCCCATTCGCTTTTCGAGCGCGCGAAATCCCGGGGAATTCCGCATGAATGCATAAGCCGGATGAACGCCCAGATTCAGCGCCTGCCATTCATGGCGCTCTGCCGAGCGTTCGAGCCATTTCAAAGTATTCGCCTGATCGCCCATTGAAGCGTAGACGAGCGCGAGCCACTGCACGGGAATTCCCGCCTCGGGATATTTGTCCTCGTATGGACGAATCAACTCGAGCGCCTGCTCGCGATGGCCGGTTTTCGCGAGCGCCATCGCCTCATAAATCGAGGCTCCCGGAACCCCTTTCTGTTTCAGTTCCTGGACCTTCACAAGAGCCTGATCGGGATGTCCCTCCATCACCAGGGCAAACGCGATTCCGATATGCGCACCGAGGATTTTCGGATACAGCGCCGCCACGTTCTCGTTGATTTCCCGTGCTTCCGCGAACCTGCCTTCGAGGCCCCGCGCCAACGCGAGATTGAGGCGCATCCCGGTCGAAAACGGTTCGATATCCTGCATGCGGCGCAGATGTTCATCGGCTTCCGTAAAACGTCCACGGAAGATCAAGAGGAACGCGTAGGTACTTTCGACGGACGCGTTCGGTGGCCCGGCGAGCGCCAGTTGCAGTTCACGCTCCGCGCCAGCCCAATCCCAGTGGTACGTCATATCGCCAAGCGCCAGCGCAGCATGCGCGGCAGGCAAATCCGGATCGAGTTCGAGCGCCTTGCGCCATAGCTTTTCGGTGCTCTCCCGCTCAGCAACGGTGGCAGCGGGAATAACGCGGGCAACGATGCGATTGTATTTGGCCGACGCAAGACCGACGTACGCTTCCGCATAATTAGGATCTGCCTCGAGGGCGCGCGAAAAATCGTCTTCGGCCTCGGCGACCGACGCCGTCGTGCCCTGCTGCAGCGAATAGCGGCCTTTCAGGTAATATTCATGCGCCTCGGAGCTCGGCACATGCTTGGTCGACGGGCTGCCCGCCGCGACTTTCAAACTGGCCGCGATCCCGGCCGCCAGCTCCGATTGAACGGCGAACAGATCCGAAGCGGGACGTTCATAGGTATTCGACCAGAGCAACGTTCCATCGGCCGCGCGCTCGAGATGCGCTATGATCTTGACGCGGTCGCCGGAACGCTCGACGCTGCCCTCGAGTACGTTCGCGACATTGAGCGCGCGTCCGACCTCGCGTATATCGACGGTCTTTCCTTTGAATTGCGAGGCGCTCGAACGAGCGAGCACCCGCAGCGATTTCAAACGCGACAACTGATCGGTGATCTCATCGGTGAGCCCGTCGCTGAAATATTGATTGCCAGGATGGGCGCTGAGATTGGCGAATGGCAGGACGACGATCGTCGGCGGCTGCTTCGTCCTGAGCCGCGAGTAAACCGCGATCCCCCCCGCGGCAACCAGGCACACGCCCACGGCCGCCACCAGCCAGCGGCTCCTCCGGAAAACGGAAGGACTCGAAACCGGCGGCGCCAGCGGAGCTTCCGGCGGAGTTTCTACCTGCGCCGGCGCCGCCGGAACATTCGGACGAAACACCGGGAAATAACCCCGCGCCGGCAAATCGATCCGCATCGGATCCTCGCGCCCGGGTCCCTCATAATAATCTTTTAAATTCTGCCGCAGGCGGCTGATTTCCGCCCGCACCACGGCGTCCGATTTGGGATCGAAGCTGGCTGGTTTCTCAAAGACATCAACGCCGATCGCGTACTCATTGATGCGGCTCGCGTCGCCGGCGAGCGTGCGATCGACTAGATAGTTCAGCAGACGGGCGCGGCGTCCTGGGATGCGGAAGGCGGAGGAGCCCAGCAGCCGCTCGACAGACGCACGTATTTCCTGCTCGTCCGGCCCAGCCCCCGAGCCGTCCGGCGCCGGTCCGGATTGAGCACCCACCGGGTTCATCAGCCTCCCTGATCAGGAGGAATTCTATCACAGGTACGTTGTTCAAAATACGGGATGTACGTCGTTTTGCCTCTTGGGCCTTGCGTACCCGTGCGCCCCCGGCAAATACTTTCGCATGGAACGCAAGAGCGCAGTCCACATCCTGCTTGGCTTTGCCATTCTTGCCGCCGCGGGCCACGCGCAAGGCATCCCGATCACCCTCAGTTGTAGCGGTGCCGCGGTCTCGCCGACCGCATCAACCGGAACGTGCACCACCAAACCGTTCGGGCCGTTGATGGTTGCGATCGACCTCGATGGCACAACCATCTCAGCGAACTTCACCTTCACTTTTCCGAATGGGGCAAGCTTCACGGCGTCTGATGCGGTGATGGTGGCCACCCAACTCCAGGGCTCCACGCTTACAGGAACCGCCACCATCCACGCGGGCGCCGGCACGATTTCCTTGGGCTCGCTGATGGGCTCCTCTGGCTCACTCACCTATGTCCTTAACGTGACAAGACCGAGCTTCACCTTGACCGGCTCCGGACTTCTCGTCGTGCCCAATTTTACGAGCGCTGGATTTCCCATTTCCGGCCCCGGCGGCAGCGTCCTCCCCGCCTTGTGCAACTCGGGCGCCAGTTCGCAATCCGGATGCATCCCAGTCGAAGCTGGCGCGGGGAGTTTCCAAATCTTTGAGGGATCGAGTGCGCCCAGCGATGGCGTTCTCGTGTTGGCAAATCCGGGAAATTCCGCATCGGGCAGGCTCACATTCGAAGGAGCGGCCGGCAGCGGCGCGAGCGTCCTCACATTCGCAAGCTCCTCGAGCGGCGGTCCGCAGACGGACTCGATCGTCGCCAATAACGAAACAACGCCCGCCGGGTTGAATATCCTCACGCCCGTTCAGGCGAGCAACGCGACCTACTCGGCAGCCGTCGCTTGCGACGCGCCGACAAACACGCCGTGCTGGATTTCCATCCCCAGCGGATCGACCGGAAGTATCGCCGCCAACTCCCGCGCCGCCATTCCCATCACCGTGAATCCGGAGAGCCTCACGACGCCTGGAACGTACCGATCGAGCGTTCTGGTCTCGATCACGCCCGACACCGGAGCGCCCGCCACGCTGATCGTGCCCGTGAATGTCGAGATCAGCCCGGCGGGTCCCATCCCAACCCTTTCGCAAACAGGCCTCCAATTCAGCGCCGAATCCGGCTCGACGGCCGCGACGACCCAGCTCGTCCTGGTTTCGAATTCAGGTTCTGGAACGATGCTCACGTCGGCGGCCGCGTTCACGCTCGCGGGAGGCAACTGGTTAACCGTGTCGCCGTCATCGTTGACGGTCACGCCCACAACGCCCGCCCAGCTCTACATCCAGGCGAATCCGACCGGCCTGGCTCCAGGAGTCTATTGCGGACGCGTCGACGTAACCGCCGGCGGCGTCACGCAATCGATCGTCGCAGTGCTGACGGTCTCGCAGGCCGCGGGACCTTCAGTATCACCGGCGTCGCTCACATTTGTCGCGCCGGCGAACGGGAATCCGGAGAGCCAGACGGTTCTGTTTTCAAATCCGTCGAGCCAGCCGTTGACGGTCAGCCTCGGATCTTTTTTTGAGCAGTCCGCCGGATGGTTCGGGGCATCGGTTTCGGCTCCTACCGCAACAACCGCGGCGCCCCTTGCGGCAACGGTCCAAGTGGATGTCACGGGCCTCGCACCCGGCGTCTATTCCGGAACACTCGGCATACGCGTCGCCGAGACCAACCGCGAATATCCGGTGTCAGTCGTGTTGGTCGTGCCTCAACAAGGCGGATCTTCGGGAACCAGTCAAGCCGCGGCCTGCACGCCAACCCGCCTGCTGCCCCTCTTCACGAATCTCGAACCCGGTTTCACAGCCCCCGCCGGAATTCCCGCGCCTCTACAAGTTTCGGTCACCGACGATTGCGGAACTCCGCTCACGGTGGGCGGATCGGTCATGGTTTCCTTTCCCGGATCCTCGGCATCGGCATCCGGCGGAGATACGCCGATCGCCTTGGCGCCCCTCGGCAACGGCCTGTGGAGCGGCACATGGATGCCTCACAATCTCAAAGGCGGACCCACCACCGTGAGCGTCATCGCGACGTCATCCGCAACTCCATCCCTCTACGGATCGGCGGGCGTCAGCGGGACGCTCACGGCGAACGGCACGATTCCTCTGATTGCCTCCGGCGGCGCAGTGTGGAATCCGGGAACTCGCGCGATCGTCATCTCGGGATCCAATCTCGCCACAGCATCCGCGACGGCCACGCTGCCCTTGCCAACGACACTAGGCGGAACGAGAGTCCTCCTCGGCGGCCAGCCTTTGCCCCTCCAATCGGTTTCGCCCGGGCGGATCAGCGCCGTGCTTCCCGACAACAGCACTCCGCTTGCGGTTGTGGTCGTCGAAAGGAATGGAACCTCCTACTCGATGCCGGAGCCGATCACGCCGCTCGCCCCTTCGAAGCGCCGGCCTCCGCCGCGCGAAAAGGAATTTTAGGATCCAATATGAAAACAAGATTCGTTCTACTGATCGCAGTTCTCCTCTTGACTCTCTCCTCCTGTGGACGCCGGACTGTAGCCGCGCACGTCCCCGCTCCGCCAACGGCTGCGCCCGTCGCTGAAGCGGAAGAGGATCACGAACCCGAAGGCGAATCCGACGGCGCCATGCGGTTCTTTATCTCCAAGCGCGCTCCGGATGGCGTCAACGTTCCCGTCGAACGCCTGCTCGCCGCAAGAGATCACACCAGAGGCATGAGACGTTTTTCGATCGCCAAAGGACGTCCGATCTCCCTGGCGGACGTCGCGGACCCCACGCCTCCCGCCGGGGCGGCGGCGCTGCCCGGCGCCTGGACGAGCGTCGGACCTTCGAACATCGGCGGACTGACGCGCGGCTTCGTGATCAACCCGAAAAATCCCGACATCATGTACGCCGGCGCGGCCGGCGGCGGAGTCTGGCAGACGACCGACGCCGGCATGACCTGGGCGCCCCTCGCCGATTTCCTGCCGACGATCGCCGTCAACGCGCTTGCCATCGATCCTTCGAATCCCAACATCCTCTACGCCGGCACCGGCGACAATAGCGACGGCCTCGACGCCATACGCGGACTCGGAATCCTCAAGACCACCGACGGCGGGCAGACCTGGACCCGGCTGCCCGCTACCGCGCAGGCCAACTTCTATTACGTATTCGCGCTCGTCGTCAGCCCCAACAACAGCAACAATGTGTACGCGGGAACCAGCACCGGAGTCTGGCGATCGACGGACGGCGGCAATACCTGGACGCAAACGCTCGCCCGCGTGGCGCCGGCGTCCGGATGTGAAGAGCTTGTGATCCGCACCGATCAGCCAACTGACTATCTGTTCGCGGCCTGTGGACATTACAACAATCCGCCGACGGCCGTGTTCCGCACGACTGACGCGGCTGGCGGCTCACCCTGGACGTCCGTATTCACGGTGAGCGGGATGGGCCGCACCGCGCTTGCGCTCGCCCCCTCGCAGCAGAGCACGATCTACGCGCTGGTCACCGACGTCACAGCGGGCTCGGCCTTCAACGGAGGACTGCACGGCGTGTACCGTTCCGATTCGAACGGCGATTCCGGAACCTGGCAAGCCACCGTGACCAATCAAAGTCCGAGCCGCGTCAATGTCGCCCTATTGTCGGACGTGAGCCAAATCTTCGGGGACATCTGCGCTACCGGCAAGGAGGTCGTTCGATCGCAGGGTTTTCACGACATCACGATCGCGGTTGATCCCCTGAATCCGAACCGCGTGTGGGCGGCCGGCATCGACACCTTCCGCTCCGATGATGGCGGAGCCAATTGGGGCGTCGCCATGTTCTCCGACCAGGCAGCCCCACTGGCCGCGCACGCCGACAACCACAGGCTGGTGTTTCATCCGAAGTACGACGGCAACGCAAACCAGATCATGTACAACACGAGCGACGGCGGAATTTATATGACCGCCAACGCCGACGCAGCCGTGTCGACTGGCGCGAAGGCCGGCTGCTCGCCCTATCCGACTTCGGTTGCCTGGCAGAATTTGAACGCCGGATATTCCGTCACGCAGTTCTACGATGGCGCCATTTACCCCGGAGCCAACCAATACATCGCCGGCGCTCAGGATAACGGCACGTCCACCGGACGCGATGCATTCGGCACGGCGTGGGAAGCCGTCCGCGGCGGCGATGGCGGATTCGCACTCGTCAATCCGCAGGATCCCAATGAGATTTACACCAACTACGTCTACCTGTCGCTCGATCGCTCGACCAACGGCGGTATCACGAACACGCCCATCACGGCAGGGATCACCGAGCCCACTGCCACCGTCACCAGCTCTGGCGGAAATTTCCTGTTCATCGTCCCAGTCGTGATGGATCCCGGCAATCCGCAGCGCCTGTATCTCGGCGGCCAGGCGTTATGGAGGACGGACGACCGCGGCGATACCTGGACGCAATCGACCACCATCGGCCCCGCAACACAAGGCCAGATCAGCGCCATCGCCGTTTCGACCGCCGATCCAAATACGGTAATGTACGGCACCAGCGACGGTGAGATTTTCTATAGCCAGCAAGCTCTCACGAGCGACAAAACGGTCACCTGGGCCTTTTCGCAGCCGCGTACCTCCGGCTTCGTCGCGAGGATCGCCTTCGATCCCGTCGATCCCCAAACCGCCTACGTCGTGTATGCGACATACACCTCATCGGGCCAACACTACGTCTACAAAACCGCCGACGGAGGCACGACTTGGACTCCCATTGACGGCTACGGCGACACCGGACTCCCGGACGCCCCGGTGCATTCGATCGTCGTCGATCCGCTGAATCGCCAGACACTCTACGCGGGCACTGAATTGGGCGTCTTCACCTCGACCGACGGCGGCAACACCTGGATGGCCGACGTCAATGATTTTGCCAACACGCCGATCACGCAACTGCTGCTCGATCGCAGCGCCGGCGTCACACAGTTAGTCGCTTTCACCTACGGACGCGGCGTGTGGAAGACGCAAATTCCGAATACCGGCACACTCTGCCAATACACGCTCTCGACGAACGCGCTCGCCATGGATCCCGTAGGAACCGACACCGAACTGGACATACAAACCACCGACGGTTGTGCCTGGTCTGTCTCACCTTGGACGAGCAATATGTTCGTCGAGTCTCCCGCGACCGGCACAGGCTCAGGCGCGGCGTTCCTCTACAGCACCTGGAACGTCTCGACCGCCGCGAGGGCCGGAGTCATGACGGTCGCGGATCAGCAGGTCACGGTGACCCAGGCCCCCGCGACCTCGGTCACCGGAAACGATGGCAAAGCGAAAGCGGCGCCGATCGTGGTCACTCCCTATCTCGGGTTTGAAGATACGAGGAAGTTCACGAACACGGCAACCGATCCGATTCACAGTTGCACGGGGTCCACGGACTACAAAACCGCATGGTGGTCGTTCATTGCTCCCGCCGATGGGGTCGTCACCCTCAGCGCCGAGGGGAAACGCTACGGCCCTCCGTACGGCAATTCCGGAATCGTTCTCACTATGTACGACACCATTGCGGACCCCAGTGCGGAACTGACCTGCACAACGGTCGCCCGCGACGCGAATGGCGCCGTCTGGACTCCGGCGACTGTGCAGATTCCCGTTGCCTCCGGCGAGCTTTATCTCATCGAGATCTCCGCCACCGGCAACACCGCGAGCGACGGAGGCCAGACGATTCTCGCAGTGACTATACAAGCGCAACCCGCCACCAGTCCGGTAACAGCGCGCACCAGGAGGTAGAGATGAACAGGAAGCGCAAATGGATTTTGACCCCATCTTTACTCATCGCTGACCGACACATTCGAGACATCCGGCGGCGCTGCCCTTTTTTCGATGACTGACGTAGGTATCACGAGCGCGTTGAGCCCGGTCATAGAAGGTGATCTTGCGGCGGACCGTCGCAAGCCGCAGCCATCTTTTCACTGATTCCGCAGGTCAGCGAATACCATTTTCTTACCGCGGGATCGGGACAGGCGCCGGGTTCGAACGAGTACGTTGTAATCGGAGGCGCCGGACCCGCGTCGGCGTATCCCGACGACAACGGCAGCGGCGTGAATGTGTCAGTTGACCTACGACACGGGAGGATTAGCACCGGACAACAGTCTGCTCGAGGGAACAGTGACGTTCGACCTCATCGCCGTGAACATGATCGAACAGCCCGTCAACGCATCGGCCACGCCCGAACCGCCAACAATCGCACTGCTCGGGCTCGGCGTGGGAATGCTCATATTCGCTGCTTACAAAAGAGAAGGCCGTCAAAGCGTCCACATCACGACGCCAATCGTTTGAGGATCGTGTAGAAATCCGGAAACGAAACACTCGCCGCGCCGGCATCTTCAATCGTCGAGTCGCCACCCTCGGCCGCAAGCGCAGCTACACTGAACGCCATCGCGATGCGATGATCGCCGAACGAATCGAGCGTCGCCGCTTCCAACTTCTGCTTCCCCGGAACGAAGAATCCGTTCTCGTGAACGTCGACCTTGACGCCCATACGCTTGAAATTCTCGGCGACGGTCGCGATGCGATCCGTCTCTTTCACGCGCAACTCCTTCGCGTCTTTGACAAGCAGCCCTTCCTCGCTGACCGCTCCCAAGATAGACAGCACGGGGATCTCATCGATCAGCGCCGCCGTCGTCGCACCCTCGAGCACGCCGCCCTTGACCGGCGCATACTTCACCTGTATGTCCCCGACCAGTTCTCCGCCCCGCTGGCCCACATCGAGGACTTTGATCGGCGCTCCCATCTGCGCCAGAAAATCAAGCAGCGCCGATCGTGTCGGATTCAATCCCACCCCATAAATACTGATCGCGGAACCCGGCCGGATCAACGCGGCAACCAAAAAGAACGCCGCACTCGACAGATCCCCCGGCACCTCGAGCTCGCGCCCCTTCAACTGCGGACGCCCCTCGAGCGTAATGACGTTCTTGAGCGAATCGATCTCCGCACCGAACTCCCGCAGCGCGACCTCCGTGTGATCCCGCGTCCGGATCGCCTCGCGCACGATCGTCTTCCCCTCGGCGAATAGTCCCGCGAGCAGCACGCAGCTCTTGACCTGCGCGCTCGCCATCGGAGTCGTGTAATCGATCGCGTGCAGCGTCCGCCCCTCGATCGTCAAAGGCGTGAAGCGTCCATTGTGCGCCGTGATTGACGCGCCCATTTCTTTCAGCGGATTGATGATCCGATCCATCGGCCGCCGCGCCAGCGACTCGTCACCTGCGATCCGCGTAGTAAAGGATTGCGCCGCGAGGATCCCCGACAGCATGCGGATCGTCGATCCGGAATTCCCCGCGTCGAGATCGCCGGTGGCGGACGCTTTCAATCCCTCGAGCCCCTGCCCGTGGATGATCGTATCGTCGCCATCGCGCTCGATTTTGATCCCCATGCTTTCCATGCAGCCGAGCGTCGACTGGCAATCCGCGCCGCCGGAATAGCGCTTGATGCGGCTCGGCCCTTCCGCGATAGCGGCGATCATTCCGTAACGATGGGAGATGGATTTGTCACCGGGAAGCAGGACGCTCCCGCTGAGCGTCTTGGCCGGCGAGATGATTTCGTTCATGAATCCTCTATTTTAGAGCATCGCGCCGAAACGGCCGGAACATGCTATGCTGGAGATGTCATTGCCCGCCTCTGTTCGGCTTTTCCCCCGTTTTGATTCGCGCAGTCTGACACCAAAAATACCAAATGAACAATTTCACCCAGATACCAGACTTGTGTCCTGCGCTCAAGATCAACCTGGCACGCAACGGGTTCGTCGAACCCACCCCGGTACAGGCGGAAGCCATTCCGCCGGTCCTCGAAGGCCGCGATATTATCGCTACCGCCCAGACGGGCACGGGCAAAACTCTCGCATTCGCTCTTCCCATCGTTCAAAAGCTCTCGGCCGGCCCGACGCCTCGCGGCATCCATGCCGTGATCCTCAGCCCGACGCGCGAACTCGCCATTCAGATCCACGAAGCCATCTGCCTGCTCACCGCGGGGATGCAAATCCGCTCGGCCGTCGTCGTCGGCGGCATGAACGAACAAAATCAATTGCGGATGATCCGCAAAGGCGCGCAAATCATCGTCGCCACCCCCGGACGCCTGTGCGATTTTATCGATCGCCGCCTGGTCGATCTCAAGGGCGCCAAGACGCTCGTGCTCGACGAAGCCGACCGCATGCTCGACATGGGCTTCATGCCGTCGATCAAGGAAATCCTCGCGCAGTTGCCCGCCACACGGCAGACCCTGCTGTTCTCAGCGACGATCGAGAAATCCGTCGAGAAGCTGATCGAGTCTTCGGTCCGCAACCCCGTCCGCATCGCCATCGGAGCGGCCACCAAGCCCGTCCAGGAAATCGACCTGCATCACTATGAAGTCGAAGCCGGCGCCAAACTGCCGCTGCTGATCCACCTGTTGAAGGCGAGCAAAGGAACCTTCCTCGTATTCGCGCGGACCAAACGCGCCACCGACCGCCTCGCCAAAGATCTCTCGACCTACGGCGTCAAAACCGCTCGCATCCATGGCGATCGCACGCAAGCGCAGCGCAATCAGGCGCTCGCCGGATTCAAGAACGGCAGCTACCGCGTGCTCGTCGCGACCGACGTCGCCGCTCGCGGCATCCACGTCGACGGCATCGAGCACGTCGTCAACTATGACTTGCCGCAAGTCCCCGAGGACTTCGTCCATCGCGCTGGCCGCACCGGACGCGCCGGAGCCAAAGGCATCGCATCGACGTTCAGCTTCCGCGGCGAACGCAGCGAGATCGTGCGGATCGAACGCGCCCTCCGCGTGAAACTCGTGAAGCGCGACGTGCCTTCCGGAATGGTCCTGCCCAAGCAGGAGCCGCAATCGAAGGTCATCGTGATGCCAGTCGTGGCTGCGCGTGCGAAAGCCTCGATCGGCCGCCGCTCATTCGGTGGTCCGAACCGCCGCCGCGCCGGCCGCTAA
>DASXZC010000144.1:0-3443 GCA_036502165.1 Bryobacteraceae bacterium | reverse complement strand
TATCGAAGCCGCGCGCATGAAGATCGAGTCGACACGATTGTGGATGAAGTAAACCTGGCCGCCGCGCTGCAGTTCGAGCTCGATCGCGGTCTTGACGAGATCCATGTCGAGATGCGTGACGACGGTATGGATGGCGAGGCGATCCTTCGGCGGCGTCTCGATCACCGACATGTCACGTATGCCGAGCAGCGACATGTGCAGTGTACGAGGGATCGGCGTCGCGGACATCGTCAGTACATCGAGGTTGTGGCGCAGTTGCTTCAGTCGTTCCTTATGACGCACGCCGAAGCGTTGTTCCTCATCGACGACCAGCAGGCCGAGGTCGCGGAACTGAACGTCTTTCGAGAGGATGCGATGGGTGCCTATGAGGACGTCGATCTTGCCGTCCGCTGTATCCTCGAGAATCTGCTTCGTCTCTTTCGCCGTGCGAAAGCGGCTCAAGTGATCGACGCGCGCAGGGAAAGCCGCGAAACGGCGGCGGAAGCTCTCGTAATGCTGGAAGGCGAGCACTGTCGTCGGCGCGAGCACGGCGACCTGCTTGCCGTCGCCGAGGGCTTTGAACGCCGCTCGCATGGCAACTTCGGTCTTGCCGTAGCCAACATCGCCGCATAACAGCCGATCCATGGGCTGCTCATTTTCCATGTCCTTCTTGATTTGCTGGACCGCTGAAATCTGGTCTTTCGTCGGCGTGTATTCGAAGCCGTCCTCGAACTCGCGCTGCCAGTTGGAATCGGGCGAGAAGGCGAATCCTTCGGCCATGCGGCGCTCGGCGTAAAGCTTCAAAAGCTCCTCGGCCATGTCGCGCATTTTGGCTTTGACGCGCGTCTTGGTGCGAGTCCAACTGACGCCGCCGAGCTTGTCGAGCGGTGGCTTCGATTCGCCGGCACCGCGATATTTCTGGATCAGGTCCATACGCGTCAGCGGCACATAGAGGCGGGCTTCCGACGCATACTCGAGCAGCATGAAGTCGCCCTTCTGCTCGCCTTGCGCAATCTCGCGGAGCCCGATGAACTTGCCGACGCCGTGCGTGGTGTGGACGACGAAGTCGCCGGGCTTCAAGTCCGCGATGTCGGCAGCGAAGGCGCCCATCTCGCGCTTCGAGACGGGCTGGCGGACGACGAGATCGGACGTGTCAAACAGGTCTTCCGATCCGATGATCGCGATGCGCGCCTCGGGGATCACGACGCCGCGGCGGATGGTTCCTTTGATCAGATAGGTGCTCGCCACCGAACCCGCCATATAGCTGCGTTCGGCCAGATATTGACGCGCCGAATCATCCGCCTCGATGCCCATCTGGAACGGCACCGAGTACTCTTGAAAGACGTCCGCGAGGCGTTCGAGTTCGCCGGATGACAAAGCGAAGAAGGCGACACGGTTGCCCTGCGCGACCATCGATTTCGTCTCGGTGACCGCGACGGGGATGTTGCCGTGGAAGGTCATCGACGGCCGTGTAGCGAGGTGCAATGACTCCGGCGTGAACGCTCCGATCTCGAGCTCGCGCAGCAGCAGTTCGATGCGATCGCCGGTGTGCGAATGCAATTCTCCCCAAGTGAGGAAGTTCGCCGAAGCCGGCGCTGGATGCGGTTTCTCGGGATCCTCGAGCCGCTTCCACAAACGGTCGGACGCGGAGATGATCGCTTCCGGCTCATCCCACACGATCAATCCTTCGTGTACGAAATCGGCGAGCGAAGCGGTGCGCGGGTGGGCCAGCGGCACCATGAATTCCCAGCCAGGGAAAGTGTCGCCGGGGCTCGCGACCCCCTGATAGTCGAGCTTCTCAGCGATGTCGTGGAGTAGCTTGCGCGACTTCGGATATTCAACCAGCGGCAGAATGTGCGCTTCGTTGATCTTCAGCACCGAGCGTTGCGATTCGACATCGAAGCGGCGGATCGACTCGATGTCGTCGCCGAAGAATTCGATGCGCAGGGGCTTGGCTGCTTCGGCCGGGAATATGTCGAGAATGCCGCCGCGGAGTGAGTATTCGCCAGTCAGTTCGACCGGTTCGCGACGTTCGTAGCCGACGCTCTCCAGGTGCGCAATGACAGTCTCGAGCGGCACTTCCTCGCCGACCTTCAGCGTCAGCGTGAGCTGCCGGTAGAACGATGGCTTCTCCGTTCGCAGCAGCGCGGCGGCGATGGGGGCGACCGTAATGGGGACTTTTTGGCTCGCCATGCGCCACAGTCCGATCGCACGCTGCTCGGCGATTTCCGAATGCGGCGAGAGCTTCTGATACGGCAGCACGTCAAGCGCAGGAATCAACTGCGGCTGCGGGAGATCGGAACGATTCACGAGAAGATGGAAAAATGTTTGGATCGTTTCGATCAGCGCCTCGGCCTGCTTGTTGCCGTCGGCGACGACCAGCATCGGCCGTTCCATCACTTGCCACAACAGGACGAGATACAGGCCTTTCGCGGTGGTCGTCAAGCCGGAAAGCGTGAAGCGATTGCCGTCGCGCCGCGTCAGCTTGGCGGCGAGTTCCTGGAACGCGGGCACTCGCGCCAGGCTCTGCAACAAATCTCGGACCGCTGGATTGGTCAACTTACAGTGTTACCGGTTTAGGATCGCCGTGACAAGGTTGGTGGTCGAGAAGCCCGGCTCGAGTGGCAGGTTCTCGACGCATCCCCCCGCAGCTTCGACCTCTTCGCGGCCGGCGACGAAATGGTTCCAATCCGCGCCTTTCACGAGGATATCCGGCAGCACGGCGGCGATCAGTTCACGCGGTGTATCTTCGTCGAAGAGCGTCACAGCATCGACAGCGGCAAGACTCGCGGCGAGGCGCGCGCGATCGTCCTCGTTAACGAGCGGCCGCGTAGGACCCTTCATCCGATGGACGCTCGCGTCGGTATTCAGCGCGAGGATCAAGATGTCGCCGCGCGAGCGCGCAGCTTCGAGCAACCGTATGTGACCAGGATGCAAGATGTCGTAGCAGCCGTTCGTGAGGACGACCGCCTTGCCTTCCTGTTTCCATTTCGCGCGCAGATCGATCAGTTGTTGACGGCTACAGATCGGCGCGATCATGCTTCCGCATCCCAACCGGGATCGTAGCCGAGCGTGAAGTTTTCACCGAGATAGACGCGCTTCACTTCGGGGTCTCGCGCCAGCGCATCGGGCGAGCCTGTGCGGAAGATTTTGCCGTTGTCGATGATGTAGGCGCGATCGACGACAGCCAGCGTCTCGCGCACGTTGTGATCGGTGATGAGGATCCCGATGCCCTGCTTCTTCAGATCGGAAATGATCCGCTGCAACTCAATCACCTGAATCGGGTCGATACCGGAGAACGGTTCGTCAAGCAGTAGAAAACTCGGCTCGATCACCAGCGATCGCGCAATTTCGACGCGCCGGCGTTCGCCACCTGAGAGTGCGAATCCTTTATTGTGGCGGACCTTCTCGAGGCCCAGTTGCTCGACCAGCCGGTTCATACGCTCGCGCCGTTCGCGGCTGCT
>DASXZC010000143.1:0-3871 GCA_036502165.1 Bryobacteraceae bacterium | reverse complement strand
CCAGAACCAGGGCAGCGATTTCCAATTCAAAAACACCATGAAATCGGGCAGAATCGGATCCCCGTACACTCCGCGTGGGCCGATCTGTCGCATCAGGTACATACCCACCGCATATCCGCCGAGTGAAAAGAACGCGGCGTGCCCGAGACTCAGGATGCCGCAGTATCCCCAGATCAAATCAACCGCGAGCGCGAGCATTCCGTAGCAAAGATACTTGCCGATGAGCGTGATTCCGAAAGGAGACAAGTGCAGCGCGGACCCTGCCGGCACCAGCAAATTCAAGATCGGAACGGCGACCGCGAGCGCAGCAAGCAACCCCAGAAACCAGGCGCCCCCGCGGTCCGCCAGAATCCATTTGGAACGAAGATTCACTTGGCTACTTGTCCTCCGCGCTACGGCCCGTTTGCGGGAACAAACCGCGCGGCCGGGTCTGAATGAACAGGATCAGGGTGATCAGTACGAGAATTTTTGCGAGCACGGCTCCGGCGTAAGGCTCGAGCAGTTTGTTCACGATTCCCATGGAGAGTCCGCCGATGAGCGAGCCCCACAAATTTCCCACGCCTCCGAAAACGACCACCATGAACGAATCAATGATGTAGGCTTGCCCCAGGTTCGGACCGACGTTCGTCAACTGGCTCAGCGCCACGCCCGCGACTCCGGCGATTCCGGCGCCGAGTCCGAACGTCATCGCGTCCACCCATTCGGTGCGAATTCCCATAGCCTTTGCCATCGCTCGATTCTGCGATACGGCCCGTATGTCGAGCCCGAGACGAGTGCGCTTCAAGACCAGCAGGATCAGCGAAAACACGATCAGCGTGAAGATGACGATGTAGAGGCGGTTGTAGGTGAACGCGAGAGAATCGTTGACGCGCAGCGATCCGCTCATCCATTCGGGAGTGATCACCGATCGATTGAGCGCCGAGAAGATCGAACGGACCGTCTGCTGCAGAATGAGGCTCACGCCGAACGTCGCGAGCAGCGTCTCGAGCGGACGTCCGTAAAGGAACCGGATGATTGTGCGTTCCATCAGGACGCCTGTGAGTCCCGAGACGATGAAGGCTGCGGGAATTGCAACCAGAATCGAAAGGCCGATATGCCCGGGCATCGCGGATTGCACCGCATAAGTCGTGTACGCGCCGATCATGATCAACTCGCCGTGAGCCATGTTGATCACGCCCATGACTCCGAAAGTAATCGACAGGCCGACCGCGATCAGCACCAGCACCGAGCCGAGGCTCAATCCAAAAAACAGCGTTTCTATGGCCGAATAGAGCGAACGCCAGATGTCGATGGTCTGCACCGCGGACGCCGCGGCCTGGCGTACGCTAGCGTCCTTTTCGACGAAGGTTCCGTCCGGCGACTTGTCCGATAGAGATGCCAGCTTGTTGCGTACGTCCTGATCCGAACTGTGCTTGAGGACGGCGATCGCATCGAGGCGCAACTTGGGATCGGAACCATCCAGATCCGCGAGTGCAATGCCGGTCGCGATCTCCTTTTTCACGCCCTGATCAGGCTCCTGCGCCACGCGCGAACGCAGCAGCGCGACCGTGGGCTCATCGAGCGAATGCAGCATCTCGCGCACTGCATCGAGTCGCACGGCGACATCCGGACTCGACAATGCGAAGTGTGCGATCTCGGTCCGCAGCGTGCGCCGCAGCCCGTTGTTGGTGCCGATTTTGGTCATACTATCGGCGCTGGCAGTTCCGGATTCTTTGAGCGATATCGGATCGATGAGAGTCAGCGGATCGGCGTCAGCCGACTTGACGATAAAAATTTTCTGATCGTCGTTGCGGAAATAGAGGCGATCCTCCATGAACGCCGTCAGAACAGCGCGGACGCTCGGATGTCCAGTGCGGCTCAACCGCGCGGCGATCGTTTCCTTATCGGCATACGTCGCCTCACGCAGTTCGCTCAGCGTCGAAAGGAAAGTGGCATCGTCCGGTGGCGGAGTCTGCGCGTGCAACGCCGCTAGAACGCCCCAAAGGGCGAGCAGCAGCATGCGCCACTGCCCGCCCCATGAGAACGGCTTTATTATTTGAAGTTCTGACCTGAGCAAGTCTTAGTGACCTTATTATAGTTTCCGCACTTCAACGTCACCCAATCCGCTTCGATGTTCTTGCTCCCCGGAAGAAAGTCCGACCATGCATCGCCGGGGACGGTTCCGGACGACTTCCAAACGACGTTGAACTGGCCGTTGCCTTTCACTTCGCCGATGTAAACCGGCTTCGTGATGTGGTGGTTCGGCAGCACCTTCGCCGTGCCACCGGTGAGGTTTGGCGTTTCGATGCCCGGCAGCGCGGCGATCACTTTCGAGACATCCGTCGACTTCGCTTTCTCGACCGCCTTCACCCACAAATTGAAGCCGATGTAATGCGCCTCCATCGGATCGTTGGTCGTACGTTTGTCGTTCTTGATGAACGAATGCCATTGATTGATGAACGCCTTGTTGGCCGGCGTGTTGATGCTTTCGAAATAGTTCCAGGCGGCCAGATGGCCCACGAGCGGCTTCGTGTCGAGGCCCGACAGTTCCTCTTCGCCGACCGAGAAAGCCACCACCGGGATGTCTTCCGCCGAGATCTTCTGATTGCCGAGTTCTTTGTAGAAAGGCACGTTCGCATCGCCGTTGATCGTCGACACGACCGCGGTCTTCTTGCCAGCGGAGCCGAACTTCTTGATCGCAGCCACGCGCGTCTGCCAGTCGGAGTAACCGAAAGGCGTGTAGTTGATCGAAATGTCCTCCGCCTTGACGCCCTTCATCTTCAAATAGGATTCGAGGATCTTGTTGGTGGTGCGCGGGTACACGTAGTCGGTTCCTTCGAGCACCCAGCGCTTCACGCCGACATCCTTCATCAGATAGTCAACGGCGGGGATCGCCTGCTGATTCGGAGCCGCGCCCGTGTAAATCACGTTCTTCGAGGATTCTTCGCCTTCATACTGCACCGGATAAAACAGCAGTCCGTTGTCTTTCTCGAAGACTGGAAGAACCGATTTCCTAGACACAGAAGTCCAGCATCCGAAGACGACTGATACTTTATCCTTCTCGAGCAACTGAGCGGCTTTCTCCGCGAACAGCGGCCAGTTCGAAGCCGGGTCGACGACTACCGGCACGAGCTTCTTGCCGAGCAATCCTCCCTTCTTGTTCTGAGCGTCGATCATCATCAGGATCGTGTCCTTCAGCGTCGTTTCGCTAATGGCCATCGTGCCCGAAAGCGAGTGCAGTACGCCGACTTTGATGACATCCTGGGCCATCGCCGCGGCGCCCGAGAACGCCAACAGGCCGGCGGTTATGAATGTGGAATTGCGTTTCATCATGAATCTGACTCCTTCGTATCGTTTCCCTTACATCTGGATCTGGAGGCCGAGGCCTACGTGATAGGTATTGGGTCTGACGGCGTCGTAGCGCAGGTCCTGATAGAAGGACATGACGCGCGCCTTGAACTGCTTGATCACGTAGTTGACGTTCACTTCCGTCGTCTTCTGGCTGTAGTTCGCGAACGCGCCGCCCTGCGAGAAATCCGCCTTGGCGAATTTGCCGAGAACCTGAAACTTGCCTTTGCCGACCGCCTTCGGAAAGAGGTAAGCGGCGAGCCCGTAGGCGCCCACGCTCTTCGAGTAACGGCCGTCATAGCCGCCGAGTCCGTTGTAGGAGGAGAACTCACTCTCGATCGAAACCACGCCCATGTTCGGAAGCTTCCGGTCGAGCAGGAAGTCGAGGGTGGTGGCCGTATTTCCCGACTGGAATTGAGTGGCGCCTCCGAGGGCGAGGATGTTCTTGTCGCCATAATAGGTGCCGTTCAAGTAGTAGCCTTCTTCCTTGTCCCAGAAGTCGTATTGCACGCGGGCGGCCCCGAGAACGGTCCTGTTCCCGTCA
>DASXZC010000142.1:0-19212 GCA_036502165.1 Bryobacteraceae bacterium | reverse complement strand
AAATTTGGGCGCGTATGGCGATGCGGGGATCGTGACGACGGACGATGAGGCGCTTGCGAAGAAGCTGCGCGCGCTGAAGGAACATGGCGGAACGACGAGGTACGTCCACGATTCGATCGGCTGGAATTCGCGGCTCGACGCTTTGCAGGCGGCGATTTTGTCGGTAAAGCTGCGGTATTTGGATGAATGGACGGAGGCGCGGCGGGCGAATGCGGCGTTATATAAGTTGCTATTTGAGCGCCGCCCGGTGGCAGCAGTGAAGCTTCCGGTCACGGCCCCGTATGCTTCGCGGCACGTGACGAACCAGTTCGTGATCCGATGCGAACGGCGCGATGAGTTGCGGCATTACCTGGCTCAGCGGGGAATTGGGAGCGAAATCTATTATCCAATTCCGTTGCATTTGCAGACTTGTTTCGAATATTTGGGGTATGCGGCTGGGTCGTTCCCTGTCAGCGAGCGGCTGTCGAAGGAGACGCTCGCGCTGCCGGTGCATCCGGAGTTGACGCGCGAGGATGTCGAGCGGGTCGTTGACACTATTGCCGAATTCTACGGTTAGGGATGCGCAACGACGACGAGAGTCGGAGCGCGTTTGAGGACGCACTCGAGGCAGAGGCGTAAATTCTCGGGATCGAGAGCGGCGAAGCTCTCGTCGAGCATGACGACGCTTGCCTGCTGGAGGAGTGCGCGGGCGATGTAGATGCGGCTCCTCTCACCTTGCGAGAGTTGCCAACCGGTTTCACCGACCATTTGTTCGAGGCCTCCGGGCATGCGTTCGAGCAAGGGTCCGAGGCCGAGTTCGCGGCACACTTCGACGGCTTCATTGCGATCGGCTTCCGTCGGAGGCCAGTTGCGGCCGAGCAGCAAATTGAACACGAGCGGCGCGGCGAGAATGTGATTCTCGTGATATTGCGGCGCAACGGCGATGCGCTTGCGCCATCCGGCGACGCCGAGCGTGTGTGGGTCGAGTCCACTCGAGAGAAGCAGGCCGGATTGGGGTGCGCGAAGTCCGGCGAGAACGGCGGCGAGGGTCGATTTTCCGCCACCGGATGAACCTTCGAGCAAGAAAGAATCGCCGGTGCGGATGACGAGCGAACACTGCTTGAGAACGGGCTCGGATTGGCCGGGATAACGATAGGTGAGCTGATAGGCCTCGAGCGCATTCTCACTGGTCGAGTTAGCGTCGAGGATCGCCGAGCCGCGGGCGGGCTGATGGGCGGCGGCTTCGAACATCGGTTTCACTTGATCCCACGCGATCCACGCGCCGCCGAGTTGGGCGAGTCCGGCGATGGTGCGACGCAAGGCTTGTTGGCCGAGAAGCATGCCGCCGAGGGCGAGTGCGAGGGTCGTCGTGTTCGAACGCGAGGCAAGAAATTCGGGGGCGATGGCGAGGATCGAGATCAACATCCAACCTCGTCCGGCGAGGGCGGTGAGACGCGCGCCCGCGCGATCGAGGCCTTCGGAGAGGCGTAGATATTGGCTGAGCTCCTCATCCTCACCGGCGTGCCAGGTGGCGACGGGCTGTTGCGCGAGTCGCGTGCGATGGCCGGTCATGTTCTCGACGAGGTGGTGCGTCATCTTGAGGCGCGCCTTGGCCCAGGCGCGGCGGCGCATGATGTAGCGCGCGGCGAGGGATCCGCAGAAGGCGACCCAGATGAGGAAGGCGGGAAGTTGGAGAGCGGCGGAGGCTCCCCTCGAGATGACGAGCGCGGCGATGACGAGATCGAAGATGGAGAGGAGCGAGGCGAGGCCTCCGCTGAGGGCGAGCGATTCGAGTTGCTCTCCTTCGTTGACGCGGCCGAGGAGTTCGCCGGCGCCTTCTTTGCGCATCAGATCGGGGTCGAGTGTCAGCGCGCCGGCGAGGAGGCGTTGCTTGAGCAGTCCGCCGGCGCCGATCGCGAGCATACCTTGCGACCATGTGGTCAGTGCGCGCAAGGGGATCATCGTGATCAGCAGGCACGCCCATGCGGTGAGCCATCCGAAATCAATGCGGCCGGAGAGTGCGCCTTGTCCGATGGCGAGCCAGGCGATGAGCAGCGCGATGTTTTCGAGGATGTGCGACCCGACGAAGATCGCGGCGCGGCGGAGGAGGCCGGCATCCTTTAATTGCTGGACGAACGCGCGGCCGGGTGGGATGCGGAGTTGCCACGCGGGCGCGAGGAGGCGGCCGCGTAGACGCTCGTCGAGCAGGGAGTCGATGGCACGCTCGCGTGCGCGGCCGGAGAGTCCGCAGCGATCGGCGAGTTGTTCGACCTGGCTTTGGATTGAGGATGAGGCTTCGGAACGGACGAGGCGGGCGGCGGCGGGGACGGTCATCGAGACGAGCGTCAGATCGGGCGCGAGCAGCTTCAAACGCGTGCGGGAGGATTTCGCGACGGCGAGATATCCGCGGCCGGCGATGTGTATGAAGCCGGGGGCGAGGGTGCGGAGGGCGGCATCGATTTCTCCACCATTGAGGCGGACGGATTCCGCTTCGAGTCCCATGGCCTGGGCGTAGAGGGCGGGATCGTGAGATGCGGGCGCGGTTTCGACAGGCTGTCCCGCGCCTTGCGCGAGGTGCGTGACCATTTCCGCGGCTTGCGATTCCGGCCAGAATTGCGCGTGGGTCATCCGCCCGCCTTGGTTTCGATGAGCGAGCCGGAATCCATCTGCAGACGCCGCCAGCGGGCGCCTTGCCAGAGCTCGTCGCGGACTTGCGATTCGGCGTCGCACAGGGCTCTGTAGCGAGAGTCGGGATTTGAAAACAGTTCTCGCGGTGGGCCATCCTCGAGGATTTTTCCGTCTTCGATCACCAAAACACGATCGAACGATTTTGTTTCGGCGACATCGTGCGTAATCGCAAGAAGGGTCGCGTTCTTCCAACGGCAGCGGGCGGCTTCGAGGAGGCGATGGCGTTTGGCGCGGTCGAGTCCACGGCCGGGTTCGTCGAGGACGGCGAGGCGCACGCCGCTGCGGAGCATCGCGCGACCGGCGCGTATGCGTTGGCCTTGGCCGCCGCTGACGAGTCCGCCACCTTCGCCGAGGACGGTCTCAAATCCGCCGGGCAGATGTTCGAGAACGTCACGCAACCCGGCCGCGTCGAGCACGGGCTCGAAGTCTTCATGCTGGCCTTCGTTGCCGTACAAAAGGTTCTGGATGAGCGGGCGATTCCAGAGCTGCACCTGCGGGTCCATCCACGCTGTTTCGAGGCGCAGTCGATCGGTGCGTTCGGAATCGAGAGGCTCGTTGTCGATCCGCACGGAGCCTTGCGCGGGCTTGTGCCAACCGAGCAGGAGTCCGGCGAGGCTGGATTTACCGGCTCCGGAGAGTCCTACGATGCCGATGTGTTCGCCGGCGGCGAGCGTGAGCGAGACATCGTTGAGGATCGTGTGGCCGCCGGCGACGACGGTGACGTGGTCGATCGCGATCGAGACTCCGGAGGGGCGGCTGACGGGCGTGGGATGCACGATAGAGCGCGGCTGCTCGGGTGAGCCGAGGGGCTCGACGAGGCGCAGCGTGGTGTTGCGTAGCGATGGATATTGCCACAACGCGGTTGCGAGATCCTGGCCGAGCGAGGCGATGTTGAGGGCCCAATATACGAGCAGGAGCAGGCCGGCGACGTCGCCGTTCGAAGCTACGCGTTGCCATACGAAGAAGGCGACGAGGAAGGTCGCGAGGCCGAGCTGCAGGGCTTCCGTTTGCACGACGGCGCGTTGCAGACGGACGCCGGCTTCGGCCCATTGCGTGAGCAGACGTTCCTGTTCGCGGCGCATCGCGCGTTGTCCTCCATGCGCGCGGATGACGCCGAGTCCGAGGAGGGCGTCGAGATAGAAGCGCGTGAGTGCGCCGGTGTGCTCGCGTTGGCGGAGGTCGCGCTCGACGAGGCGTGGTTGTGCGATCAGCGGGAAAGCGATGGCGACGATGGCGCAGAGGGCGGCGAGAGGGAAGCTCGACGGATAGAGCCAGGCGATTCCGGCGAGGATCGCGGCAAGTGTGAAAGTCGTGCGCAGCAGTTGCGCGCCGAGGGCGGGGAGTTGCCGCAGCAGATGGACGGAGTGTGCGCGCTGCGCCATGTCGGAGACGAGGCGGCTTTGAAAGTAACGATCCTCGAGGCGCGGCAGTTTCGAGAGGAAACGCAGGCGGAAGCGGTTCTCGAGGCGGCGGCCGAGGCGCAGGATCGATGCCTCGATGGGCCATTCGAGCGCCATCATCATCGCGAGAAAACAGAAGATCGCGGCGATGGCGATGTAGCGTTGGCCAACGACGCTCAAGTCGCGTGCGAGGTCGAGGAGTCCGCGATAGAGCAGGGCTTCGAAGGCGACGCCGGTGGTCGAGATCACGAGCGCGCAGGCGATGGCGAGAGGGGCGAGGACGCCGTCCTGGCGGATGGTGCGCCAAATTTCGGCGAGCGGACGCCCGGGCGTTTCAGTGAGGGCTGCGCGGAGTTCCTCAGGAAGCGCGGACTTGTCGGCGGTGGGGACGGCTTTCGAGGCGCGGACGAGAACGGCTCCGCGCATGGCGACGGTTTCAGGGTCGTTGGGCTTGCCGAAGACGGACCAATAGGGTTCGGGAATTCCGTCGGGTTCGGCGGCGATGTTGCGGATCAGGGATTCGGCGGACGCGCCGCGCTTGACGGCTCCGCTTGCGACGAGCGAGGCGGTCATGCGAACAGCGGCGTCGAGGGATCCGATTCCTTTCCATCCGGGATCGGCGAGGGCTTCTGCGATTAGATTTTTCGCTGCGCTGCCCCGGATCGCGAGGGCGTCGAGGCGGGCGGTGAGTGCCTTAGTGAACTGCTCGCTTGCGGCCCATTCACGCCAACCATCGGCGGGCACGGCTTGCTTGTGGAGATGAACGGTGCGGAGGAATTCGTTGGTGCGCGTCCAACGGCGTCCGACCGCGGGATCCATGATTTGCAGCCAGGGGCCGTGGCGGCGCCAGACGACCACGAAGTGGGTCGCGTAGTTCGAAAGACGAACGACGACGATCGCGGGCAGGCATTTGCTTTCCGGCAGCAGCAGATGATCGATGGGGATGAGGATTTGCTCGGCATCGAGGCCGAGCGTGACGGCGGTGGTTTCGATGGTGTCGATCGAGGTGCCGTCGACGCCGGTCTGGCACGCTTCGCGGAGGCGTCCGTAGCTTACCGGCACGCCCAGGCCTTCGAGCATCGCTTTGAGCGAGGCGGGTCCACAATCCATTCCCGAGGTTTGGATGACTTCCGGAACGAGAAGCCGCGCCACCGCTAACGTCCCTCCGGAGGGGTTGCGTAGCGGTCGCGCGTGCCGGTGAACAATTGTCCGGCGGTGCGCATGAGCAGGGTCGCCGGCGTGGCCTGATCGACTTCGATTTCAATCGACCCGGGCATGCCGTGCTTCAACGGGGCGCGCAGGCCGGGCGAGTCGAGAACGGAAAGCTCGACGCGTACGGTTCCATCGCGGACTTCGTCGGCGACGCGTTCGACGCGGGCGCGGACGGCGCCGAATTCGGCCCAGGGAAATCCGCGCAGGCGCATGCGGGCGGTTTGGCCGGCGTGTATGCGTCCGAAGGCGGCGGGCGGCGGGAATTGAGCGACGATGAGCAGTTGACCATCGGGAACGATGGCGGCCAATTTGTCGCCGGGCGCGACGACGGAACCGGCGTGGAGGATTTGCGCTTCTCCGATACGGCCGGCGATCGGCGCGCGGATTTTGCGGCGCGCGACTTCGTTGCCGAGCCGTGACAAAGCGGCTTTCATCGTGGTGCGGTCCCCTTCGAGACGGCGGATGTCCTCGTCGAGTTTCTCGATTCGAACGGTGCGTTCGCTATCGCGCGTGCGCTGTTCCTGCGCGAGGCGGCCGGCGTCGGAGGCGAGCGTCTTTTCGTTGAGCCGCAGTTCCTCGAGATCCGCGCGCGATTTTTCGAGCTGCCGGGTGCTCGAGAGGCCCATGCTGACGAGGTGCTGGTAGCGCTCGAACTCGGACTGCGCGTAGTCGATGCGCGGCTTCAATTCCTGAAGCTTGAGACGCGACTGATCGATCGAGTCCTTGGAAGCCTGTTGTTCCTGGGCGCGCGCGGCTTCTTCCGCGGTGACTTGGGCGCGCAGCGATTTCACGTTGGGATCGATGGTCGTGAGGCGGGCCTGCTCTTCTTTAAGCTGGAACGTTTGCGGATCGGATTCGAGCTCGACCAGGACATCGCCTTCCTTCACCTGCTGGCCGATCGTGAGCGACGCGGAGATCACGCGTCCGGCGGCGGGCGCTTGCAGCGGATAGACGGCGTTGTCGATTTCGAGGCGCGCGTTGTCGGTGACTTCATAGAGGTCGACGCGCGATTTCGTGGCCCACCATCCCCACATGGCGAGCAGCGCCGCGACGCCGAGGAAGGCGAGCGCGGTTCCGCGGAACCGGTCGGCCTCGAGCGAGCGCAGCGTGCGTGAAAAAGCAGTCGCCATATACAACTAAGATCGCAAGGTTGGTAAAAACAGTTTATGGTATCGGATCGCGGTGGTTCTATCCTAAGACTATGGCTGCCGACGACGATCTCAAGCGGTGGGTGCAGACGTGGAAGGAGGCGGCTCCGGAACTGGAGGCGATCCGTAGGCGCGAGGTGGCGGAGCTTGATACGCATGCGGTGATCGCGTCGCTCGAGGGGGCGATTAATTATGCGATTCGAACGGCGCCTCCGCGGCTGACATCGGGGATGGTCGAGATGCAGCGGTATTCGTTGAAGGTGCTGTTAGCGGGCAAGAAATGAGGTTGCACCCCGGGAGGACGCCGGCGCAGGTCCTCGAGCGCTGACATCTTTGTGCCGGGGTGCGGGTAAGAAGGCGTTGGCGGCCGTCGACGGCCCTCATTTATTTATGCGCGAGACGGGAGCGGATCGCGGATAGACCCTGGGTGGCGAGGTCGGCGCGGTGGGAGTCCTCGGGGGAGAGGGAGTTTCGATCGCGGAGGATCGCGAAGTTGTCGAGGGTTTCGCGGTACATTTGGGCGGCGTCCTCGAATTTGCCGACCTGGACGAGTGCGGCCGCTAGTTTTGCGGCGGCGCGACCGAGGTCGGAGCGGTAGATCGCGCTCGCGGGATCAGCTTTCGAACGTTCGACTGCGATCTGCTCGGCTTCGCGAAATACCGCGACGGCGGCTGCGGGGTTGTTCATTTGCATGTGGGCGTTGCCGATCGAGAGTAGGGCGCGTCCGCAGTTGGCTTCGAAGAAGGCGTCGCGGTGGTTTGTGCAGAGAATTTTGCAGCTGACGAGCGCGTGCTCGAGCGCGCCTTTGGCATCGCCGGCGGCGAGCATGGAATCCGAAAGCTTGCGGCGGCTCAGGGCGAGATCGGCGAGAAATTCGGTGCTGTTGGGAGTTTCAGTACTGAGCACGGTGGCCAGTTCGACGGATTTCAAATTGTGCGCGATGGCCGTTTGTGGATCTCCTGAGGCCGTGAGTGCGGCCGCCCAATCATTCTCGACGACGCCGAGGCTGCGCCGGTACATTGTGTTGCGAGGATCAGCGGCAGAGAGCTGCTCGAGGATCGCAGCGGAGCGGGCAATGTGCGGCAAGGCCTCCTGCGGCTTACGGCTGTCGGTCAGACTCTGGCCGGTCTGCACTTCCACATTCGCCAGTTCGACTTTGGCGAAGCTGTCATTCGGATCGGCGGCGCACACCTTCTCGATCTGCCGCAGCGATTCGCGGAGATCGTTGGCGGCTTCGCTCCTTTGGCCGAGATTCGCTTCGAGCGCGGCGAGCGACAGTAGCGTCTCGTAGCGTTCTTTCGCGACGTGGACGTTATCAGGAAATCGTGCGCTGAGATCGCCGGTGACGTCGGAGGCGCGACGGTAGAATTGCACCGATTCGGCGGTCTTGCCGAGCGTCTGAAATCCGGAATTGCCATAGAGATCGCCGAGCTGGCGCAGGGCGGTCGAGAGTTCGATTCCGTTTTCGATGTCATTCGGATCCTCGCGCGCGGCCGTGCTGAGCAGCTCGATCGAGCGATGATACTGGCGGTCGGCGCCGACGAGATCGCCGGCTGAATAGAGAAGGGAAGCGAGGACGGCGAAGGCTCCGCCGGAGGTGCGGAGGGATGGGGAGGAACGATCCTGCTCAAGGAGCTTCTCGGCGGCGGCGACAGCTTTCTTCGCGCTATCCATGGCTCCGGCGGCGTCGCCGAGGTTGTTGCTGTAGGCGTCGCCTTGCACGCTGCTGACGCGCGTGTAGGCTTCGACGATTTCGCGCTGCAGCTCGGGAGTGTCGGAATCCTTCGAAAGCGAATCGAGGTAGTGGAGAGCGTCCTTGACGAGGCGGGCGCGCACGGGGGTCGAGCCGGGCAGGCGTTCGATCGCGTCGTGATAGTCGAACATGACGGAATGCGCGAGTTGGCGAACGTCGTTGAAGCGAGCTTCGGCGCGGGCGCGGGCGCGTGTGACGGCGATGAAGGCTCCAATGGAGATTCCGAGAATGACGACGGCGGCGGCCGCGGCGGCTTTGTTGCGACGAACGAATTTCGCGGCGACGTAGAGAGCGCCGTCGCCGCGGGCCTGCACCGGACGTCCTTCGAGGTAACGCAGGATGTCCTCGGAGAATTGATCGACAGACGAATAGCGCTCGGCGGGATTCTTTCGGAGGGCTTTCAAAATGATGTTGTCGAGGTCGCCGCGCAGTTCACGCAGACGCAGGCTGGGGCGCGGAGGCTCCTCGTTGCAGACGGCCGTGAGAAGTTCGTGGGCGGGGCGATTCACTTCGCGGTAAGGCGACTGTCCGGTGAGCAGTTCATAGAGGATGACGCCGAGCGAATATACGTCGGAGGCCGTGGTGACGGGCTCGCCGCGCACTTGTTCCGGACTCGAGTAGCGGGCCGTCATCATCTGCATGCCGGTCTCGGTGGCGGCTTCGGCATTGCTGATGGGATCGGGCGTGAGGACCTTGGCGATGCCGAAGTCAAGCAGCTTTGGATTGCCGTCGGAGGTCACAAGAATGTTGCCGGGCTTGAGATCGCGATGGATCACCATGCGCTGATGCGCGTAGTGGACGGCCGCGCAGACTTGGCGGAACATCGCGAGCCGCTGAGGAATTGTGAGCGAATGCTGTTCACAGAATTCGAGCGGCGGGACGCCGTCGATGAACTCCATGATGAGGTAGGGAAGTCCATCGCGGGTGGCGCCGCCATCGAGGAGGCGGGCGATGTTGGGATGCTCGAGGCTCGCGAGAATTTGGCGTTCGGAACGGAAACGGGCGATGACGTGCGCGGCGTCGTAGGCGCTGCGCAGGGTCTTGACGGCGACGCTCTTTTCGAATTCGGCGTCGATGCGGACGGCGCGGTAGACCTTGCCCATGCCTCCTTTTCCAATCAATTCGACGAGGCGATAGACGCCGATGGTTTCGCCGATCGAGGGGTCATCGACGGGTGTCGTGCTCTTCGCGGGCGCCTCGGCAAGGGCTTCATTAACGAGCGCCGAGCGGTTCCATCCATCGATCTCGAGAGCCGCTTCATCGGCGGCGAGCAGCATCGTGAGCTCGTTGAGCAAGTCCGCGTCATCGGCGCATTCCGATTGAAGGAAGTTCTGGCGAGCTTCAGGTGGAAGGTCCACGGCGCGCTCGAACAGTTCGCGTACACGGCCGTCATCCTGCGTCATGGATGCAGCGGTTTCACTTGCAGTTTTTCCTGTAGCCAGGCGCGGGCGAAGCGCCAGTCGCGTTCGACGGTGGCGAGCGAGAGATCCATCACCTGCGCGATTTCCTGAAATTCGAGATCGCCGAAGAATCGCAATTCGACCACTTGCGTGCATCGCGGGTGATGCTTGGCCATTTTCAGTAACGCTTCGTCGACTGCGAGCACGTCGAGTTGGCCGCCGCTGCCGTCGCGGATGCCTGGCGCCGAAGGATCGACCACTGACGAATCGCGCTTCGCAGCTTTGCGCGCGCGGGCATGATCGACGAGGATGCGGCGCATGATCTGCGTGACGACGGATATGAAATGGCCGCGGCCTTTCCAGTCAATATCACGGATGTTCGAAACGCGCAGATACGCTTCGTGGACGAGGGCGGTCGGCTGCATCGTCTGGGCGTTCGATTCGCCTTCGAGATGATATGCGGCGAGGCGGCGTAGGTCCTGATAGACGAGCTCCGTTACGCGCTCAATGGCCTCCTGGTCGCCATCGCGCCACAGATGCAGCCACTGCGTTACGCTTTCACCCGCGTCCATAATCGATCCTCTTCAATTAGACCCTCTTGCCAACGAACCTGCAAGAGGCTGGAGGCGATATAATCTCACGGGTATCCTTATATGTCGAACACACCTGAACCTCGCCGTAAGTTTTTTGGAAGCATGCTGGCCGCGTCCGGATTGGCTGCAGCGCAGTCCGCGCACGCGCAATCGTCCGGAGGAGGCGAGGCGACGTACCTGCCGAAGTATGCGCGGGCGCAGACGTACCGCTCGTTGAAGCAGTCGAGCTTCGACCGCACTGGTGGGAATCATGATTATTGGAACATCAAGGCGGGCGATACGCTCGAGGTGTTCAACGATCGGGGCGCGGGCGTGATCACGCACATCTGGTTCACGATTGCGGCGCGATCAGGCAATCATTTGAAGGAACTCGTGCTGCGCGCGTATTGGGATGGCAACGCGAAGCCGAGCATTGTGTCGCCGATCGGCGACTTCTTCGGGTTGAACCTCAACAGCTATTTCAATTACGAGTCTGCGTATCTGGCGTGCTCACCGGGGAAGTCGCTGAACTGCTATTTCGCGATGCCTTATCGCACGGGCGCGCGGATCACGGTTACGAATGAAGGCGCGCAGGACGTGGGCGCGTTTTATTCGAACATCGACTATCAAAGCGTCCCGTCGATTCCGGCCGATGCTTTGTACTTCCACGCGCAATTCCGCCAGAGTGCGCCTTGCATAGCGAATACGGGATCGAGGCTCAATCTCGACGGCAAGTTGAATCATGTGTATTGCGAGGCGCGCGGGCGCGGGCATCTGATGGGCATTACGCTCGGCGTGCTGCAGAATGCGGAGGGCTGGTGGGGTGAGGGCGACGAGATGATTTTCGTCGATGATGAGTCGAAGCCGGTCATCACGGGGACGGGCTCGGAGGATTATCTGCTGGGGAGTTGGGACTTCGGCGGACGCGATGAATCGATTCCGTTCGCGCATCATATGTATGGCGCTCCGCTGATCGTGAATCCGGAGCGGACGGGCGGACGCTATTGCTGCTACCGGTGGCACGGCGACAATCCGGTGACGTTCACGCGGTACTTGAAACATACGATGGAGCACGGGCACGCGAACGATCGGCACGATAATTTCTTCACCGTTGGTTATTGGTACCAAGCGGATGTGTACACTGATTTTCCAGAGCTGCCGCCGCTCGCGGACCGGATCCCCACTGTGAAGACGGCTTGAGCAGATGACGCGATCGGCCGCGACGCGAATCATTCTGTATTTCGGATTCGTGAGCCTGTTCGCGGATGCGACGTATGAGGGCGCACGGTCGATCCACGGGCCTTTCCTCGCGCTGCTCGGCGCGTCGGCGACTGCTGTCGGATTGATCGCCGGCACCGGAGAACTGATCGGTTTCGGCTTGCGGCTTGGATCCGGCTTGCTAGCGGATAAGACGCGCCAGTATTGGCTTTTGACGTTCCTCGGCTATGGAGTGAACGTCGTCGCGGTGCCGCTGCTCGCGTTCGCGACGAACTGGCAGACGGTGGCGATGCTGGTGGTGCTCGAGCGAGTGGGGAAGTCGGTGCGGGCTCCGGCGCGGGATGTGATGTTGTCGAAGGCCGCGTCGGAAGTCGGCGCGGGTTGGGGATTCGGATTGCACGCGGCGATGGATCAGATCGGCGCTGTGATGGGTCCACTGGCAGTGGCGGGAATCTACGCGTGGCGGCACGAGTATCGCGCTGCGTTCCTGTGGCTCGGGTTGCCGGCGATCGTCACGATGGCGTTGTTGTTCGCGGCGATGCGGGCGTATCCGAAAAAGGAAGTTGTGCCGCTGGGGGTTCCGGCGGGACCACGAGAATATCCGAAAACGTTTTGGATCTATATCGCGGCCGCTTGTCTGCTCGCGATCGGCTATGCGGATTATTCGTTGATCGGCTACCATTTCCTGCGATCGCACATTGCGTCGGAAGAGCAGATCCCGTTGTTCTATGCGCTCGCGATGGCGGTGAATGCCGTGAGCGCTCCGATCTTTGGAAAATGGTACGACATGCGGGGAATCGAGGCGCTGGTGGCGGGGACGCTGCTCGCGGCGGCAAGCCTGCCGCTATGTTTTCTGGGCGGATATGAAGCAGGACTCGCGGGCGTGATGGCGTGGGGAGCGGGGATGGGAGCGATCGATTCGGTCTTGCGCGCGGGCATCACGAAGCTCATTTCGATGCACAAGCGCGGCGTGGCGTTCGGCGTGTTCAACGCGGCTTACGGGATCGCGTGGTTCGTGGGCTCGCTGGTCATGGGACGTTTGTATGATGGCCCCGGCGCACACGCGCTGGTGTGGTTCGGAGTCGTTTCGCAGATCATGGGAGCGATGGTGTTCCTGTCGTTCCGCAAGAGAACGGAGGCGTAATTTGATTGAGGATGTTGTCGGATTGTTGAGTGAGGCGAGATCTTTGCGGAAGCGCGTGCCGGGCGTTCCTGATGAGTGGAAGCCTGCTGATACGCGCGGGGCGTACGAGATCCAACGGGCGCTGAGCGAGCATTGGGCGTCGTCGAACGGAGGATTCGCGGGATTCAAAATCGCATGTACGAGCGAAATTCCGCAGCGGCAGTTGGGGTTGAGCGAGCCGTTCTTTGGGAGGCTGATTAGAGGAACTGTTTACGAGAGTCCCCTGGAGTTGGATGCGTCAAGGTTTTTCATGCGTGTGATCGAGCCGGAGTTCGGATTTCAGATCTCGCGCGACTTGCGCGACGGCAATTATACGGCTGAAGATATGGCCGCGTCGGTTGCGGGAGTCGTTCCGGGGATCGAGATCGTCGACAGCCGCTATGACGATTGGGAGAAGGTCGGGGCGCATTCGCTGATCATCGACAACGCGTGCCATGGCGGGTGGCTGCATGGCGCGATGTCGACTTCGTTCGAAGACCTCGCGGAACATCGCGTGCGGCTGTTGGTGAATGGCCGCGAGGTCACGGCAGGCAAGGGATCCGCGGTGTTGGGACATCCGTTGAAGGCGCTTGCGTGGCTGGCGAATACGCTGCCGCAGTACGGGCTTGCTTTGCAGAAGGGCGATTGGGTGACGACGGGTGTGGTCACCGGTTTGTATTACGCACAGGCGGGCGATGAGGTGGTCGCTAACTTCGGACCGCTCGGCGACGTGCGCGTTACGTTCCGCTGATGGCGTTGAAAAATCCGGGGGCGTCGTCGGAGGCGACTGAGGCTCCGCGGACTTGGCGCGTGAAGCCCATGGGAAGTTCGACGGTGAGCGGAGTTTTAAAATCGATGTAGACGGCGGGATCTGCGAGGACGGCGAAGCGGGCGTATTTGATGCTTGTGTCAGGCTTGCGCGAGATCGATGCAATGGCGTCGCGCGGGATGTACATCGATGCGAGCATGCCGCGGCGGAGCGTGATGACTTCGGATTCGACCACGATCGGCAGCGCGTTGAACGAACGCGCGACGGCGATCATCCACACGGCACCGTAGATGCTGAGCCCGGTGAGGATCCACGCGAGTTTCGTGGGCAGGATGAAATGAATCACGCCCGCTTCGATAGGAGTGAGGCAGGCCATCAACCAAAAGAGGCTCGCCGCGCCGCTTGCTTCATGAATCGTGAACGCGCGCGCGTTGGCGGCGAGCGTAGCCGGCTTCCCGCTGCCGAATGCGTAGCGATAGACGTCGATCTCGGCGCGGGCGATGCGGGCGAGCGTCTTTGAAGGGAAGAGATCCTCGATCCGCTTGACCTTCGTGACGATGTAGATGATTAAGCCCGCTTCGGCGGCGATGCCGAGGAGCACTCCGGCGCGCGAGGGAAGCAGGTACGCGCCGCGGATGACGCTCAACGCTCCGATAAGTACGAGCGATGTCTTGCCGCGCAGACCGGGGCGCACGAGCAGCAGCCAATAGCAGAGCGGGATCGTGATGAAGCAATCGAAGACGAGGCCTGCGCGGACGAAGTCCTGGCGGGACGCCGGGAACCATGAGGCGGAGTGGAGCGTGAAGACGAGTAGATTGACGGTGACCGCGAGGGCGATGAAGGTTAGATAGCGGGCGGTGCGGATGGCCGTGGTCATTTATCATATTGTCCCAAGGTTTTTAGTCGGTTTGTTGTACAGTTTATAAATGACCGTGAATTCAACCCGGTGGGTAGATCGGGTGCAGGAGCAGTTCTCGACGGTCATCGTCGGCCAGCCGAAACTGCTGCGGCGCTTGCTGGCGGCCTTAATTACGGGGAACCACGTGCTTATCGAAGGCGTGCCTGGCTTGGGGAAGACGCTGTCGATCGTGACGCTGGCGAGATGCCTTGATGCTAGCTTCCGAAGGATTCAATTCACTCCCGATCTGTTACCCGCAGATATCACGGGTACGCTTATTTATGATTCGAAGAAGGGCGAATTCAGTCCGCACAAGGGTCCGATTTTCGCGAATATCGTGCTGGCTGATGAGGTGAACCGGGCTCCGGCGAAGGTGCAGAGCGCGCTGCTCGAAGCGATGCAGGAACGGCAGGTCACGATCGGCGACGAATCGTTTCCGCTGCCTGCGCCGTTCCTCGTGCTGGCGACGCAGAATCCGATTGAGCACGAAGGAACCTATGGATTGCCGGAGGCGCAGCTCGATCGGTTCCTGTTCAAGCTGCGGCTTGATTATCCGGAGCTTTCTGAAGAAAGGCAGATCCTCGATCGCATGGCGCGGGCCGAGCCGCCGGTGCGTCCGCAGGCGGTGGCCTCGACGGCGGATGTGCTTGCGTGCCGTATGCAACTGGATGCGATCCATCTCGAGGATTCGTTGCGCGACTACATTGTGAAGCTCGTCGATGCGACACGGCATCCGGCGCGGTATGGGTTGGCGGAGACGCAGGCGTGGATCCGGTTTGGCGCGTCGCCGCGGGCCACTGTGTTTCTGGCGCTCGCAGCGAAGGCCGAGGCGTATCTCGAGTTGCGCGACTATGTGACGCCGCACGATGTGAAGTCGATCGCGGCGGACGTGCTGCGGCATCGGGTGTTGCTGAGTTATGAAGCGCAGGCCGAAGAGGTGACGGCGGACGATATCGTCACGAAGATCGTTGGCGCAGTGGAGGTCCCTTGATCGCGGCGGCGGCGTTGTCGCGGCGGGTTCGCGGACTCGAACTGCGAGCGCGCAAGAACGTCGGCCATATTGGCGAAGGAGCGTACCGGACGGCGTTCAAGGGTTCGGGCGTCGAGTTCCAGGAGATCCGCGAATATGCGCCTGGCGATGACATACGGACGATTGATTGGAACGTCACCGCGCGGCATGGGCGTCCTTATGTGAAGCGGTTCGCGACGGAGCGGGAGCAGACGATCCTGCTGGTTGTGGATGGGTCCGCGTCGACGCGATTCGGTACGGCGGAAGGAGCCTCGAAGCGCGACCTGATCGCTGAAGTTGCCGCGACGCTCGCCTATGCGGCGGTGCAGAACGAAGATCGTGTGGGATTAATTTTGTTCGGGAATGAAGTCGAAGCGTATGTGCCGCCGGGCCGCGGAGTGCAGCATGCGTTGCGGATCATGCGCGACGTGCTGCAGTTTACGCCCCGGTTACCGGGGACCGATCTCGCGAAGGCGCTCGAGTTCCTCGATCGCGTGACGCCGCGACGAGTGTTCGCGTTTTTGATTTCGGATTTCATGGCTGCTGATGCGTCGCGGCAGTTGCGGTTGTCGGGCAAGCGGCACAATCTGGTTGCGCTTGTGGTGAATGACCGCGCCGAGGCGGAGTTGCCGGATTGTGGACTCGTCGAATTTGAAGAGCCGGAATCGGGTGAGCGTTTGACGCTCGACACGAGTGATCGCGAGGTTCGAGCGGCGTTCGCGGGAAGTTGGAAGTCGCGCGAGATGCATTTGCTCGCAGGTGCACGCGCCGCCGATGTGGACCATTTCGCAATCACCGCAGGCGATGATTATTTCCCCGATTTGCTGAGGGTTTTACGTACTCATGCAACCCGCCGTTGAATTGATCCGGGACTCGCACGAGTTGATGGATCCGCCATTTGAGTGGATCGAGCTCGGTCTCGCATCGGCGCTGGTGCTATTGGTGGCCGTGGCATTGTGGCTCGGCATCCGCTGGTACCGGCGACGACGGCGAGCGCGACTCGAGTCGCCAGCGCGAATTGCGTCGGAACGATTGTGGAAGATCGAGCCGGGCGCCATGCCGGCGCGCGAGCTCTTTCGCGAGTTGCACGCGACCCTCGTTGAATACTTGACCGCGCGCGGAGGGTTCGCAGCAGTGAAGCTGACTTCGCCTGAGATCGCAAACGCGTTCGATGCGGCGGGATTTGGAGAGTCCGCGGAATTGGCCGCTTTCCTTAAGGATTCGGACCATGTGCGGTTCTCGGCGTCGATCGATTCCGTCGCCGGACGCGAGTCAATCCGCCAGTGCCGCGCGATCATTGAGCGGGTCGAGGAGCGGCGCCGGCATGCAGTTTGAATATCCGGCGGCGTTGCTCTTATTGCTATTGGTGCCGCTTGTGTTGTTGCGGCGGCGTGGTCGCGGTGGGGCAGTGACGTTCCCCGGGATCCGCGAGTTTGAGCCTGCGCGCGTGGGATGGCGGCAGCGGTCGATGCGGTACTTGCCGTGGCTGCGTGTGGGGACGCTTGCTTTACTAGTGTTCGCGATGGCGGGTCCGCGAGCGCGTGCACCGAAGGGCCGCAGGACTTCCGAAGGCGTCGCGATTGAGATCGTCATTGACCGTTCGGCAAGTATGGCAAAGGCTGATATGCCGTACGGTGGCGTGGAGATGCGGCGGATTGAAGTGGTGAAGCGCATCTCGCGCGAATTCATTTTCGGCAATGGACACGAGCTCGATGGACGTCCTCAGGATCTGATCGGCGTGATTGGATTTGCCGCCGATCCCGTGGCGCTCGCACCTTTGACGCTCGTGCACGACGCCCTGCGGCCTGCGATCGACAAGCTGCAAACGGCTGAGGGCCTAAAGGATGATGGCACGGCGATCGGAGACGCTCTCGCATTTGCTGCGGAGAAATTGCACGCGTTGACGAAGACTCCGGGGAAAGTGATCGTCCTGATCACCGACGGCGAGAACAATCTCGGTGTACGAACTCCGCGGCAGGCGGCACTCATGGCGAAGGAATGGGGCATTAAAATCTGCGCGATTTCAATCCGGCCAGACGCGGGGGACGTGTTGTATGAGCAGGCAATCTCGGCCGAGATGCAAATGCTGGGCGGCTCCACGCACGGCATCGCTCGAATGGCTCGGGACACTGCGGCACTCAAGGCGGTTTATCAGGAAATCGACCGGATGGGCCAGACGCAGATCGACGAGAGCGAGGCGATCGAGAGTGAGGGCTTACTGGTTTCCTGTTTATTGGTGGCTTTGTTATTGCTTGTGCTTGAAGTCGCACTGCGCGAGACGTGGTGGCGGAAGGTGCCGGCATGACCTCGATTCATTTCGCGCATCCGGGGAGCCTCTTGTTGCTCGCCGCGCTGCCAATTCTCTTTCTGCTGATTCGCCGGGGAGTCGGTTTGCGGAGAGTCGCCTTGAGACGCTTCGGCGTGGACACAACTGCGGCGCGACTCGGCCTGTGGGGCCGCGCGATCTGTCTGGCGGCCATGCTCTGCCTGGTGTTGGGACTCGCGGAACCGTTCAGCGCAGGCACTGCGAAGGAGATGGGCGACGGAGGTGAGATCGTTTTCCTGCTCGACGTTTCGCGTAGTATGTTGAGCGATGACGTGCGTCCGAGCCGGCTCGAGCGCGCTAAACAAGCGATCGCGGAGTTCGTCAACCAACGGCCCGGAGAGCGTGTGGCATTGATTGCATTCGCGGGAACACAATCCGTCGAATGCCCGCTGACGAACGACATCGCGTTTTTTCAAGAGATGCTGAAGCGGAGCGGTCCCGGATCGGTGAGCCGCGGCGGCACGCGGATCGGCGATGCCATGCAGTTCACGCTGCGTTCGGCTTTTGACGATTTGGTCGAAGACCGCAAGCGGCTCGTGTTGGTGACCGACGGCGGCGAGCAGGATCGCGATCCTTGGGCGATGACCGATGAACTGGAGCGCCGGAAGGTCCAGTTACTCATTGCCGGCGTGGGTTCCGAATTGCAGGATTCAGTGGTGCCGGTTTCGATTTCCGATCGGACGCCATTGCTCTATCACGGTGAAACCGTGCGGACCCATCTCGAGTCCGCAGAGTTGCGCAAGATGGCTCAAACGGCCGGTGGAGAATATCGGGACATCAGCGAGAATCCACTGGGTCTGCGGCCGAACGCCGCCGCGCCAGCGAATCTAGAACGAGCGCGTCTGAGCGCGATCGTGCTTGCGGCGATTGCATTTGCGCTGTTGCTGACGGAGAGTGTCGCGTCAAAGCTGGTTCGCACGCGTGGGATCGCGATCGGGCTGGTGGCGGCGCTCCTCTTCGACATGCCGGTGCGGTTGAGCGCTCAGAACGAAACAGTCGCAGACTGGGCGCGGCAAGGGGAAGAAGCCTTCGATAACGCGAAGTATGGCTCAGCAATCGAGTTTTACAAGATCGCGGTGAAACAGTCGAATGGAAGGCTCGATCTGATTTACAACCTGGCATGCGCGCTTTACTCCGACAGAGATTTCGAAGAAGCGTTCAAGGAGTTTTCACACGCGCAGATGAATGCCGCGAAGGGTAGCGATCTCGACTGGAAATGCCGCAAAGGAAGGGCCGATTCGCTCTATCAGATGTCCGCCAATGCGGATCCGAGTGCTGGGGAGTTCATGCTGGTGACGGCATTGAACGAGTATCAGGATCTAGCGAAGCTCCGGACTGACGACGACGCGGCGTTCGACGCGCAAGTGGTCGAGCGACGTTTGGCGGCCATTCGCAAGAGGTCGAGGACACGGCCGCACGAGTCACGCGAAACGAAATCCATTGATCCGGGAGCGATGAATGGAACGACGCAAGGCTTGGGCGGATTGCCAACCACCGGCCAGCGCGTTGCGGTCGATCAGGATTGGTAGGCGCGTTATACTGGAGTTTCAACATGTCGAGCCGCCTACACGTCCACCATCATTGCCACGCAATCTCGCGCGGGTGAACGGGCCGGTCTCTTAAAACGGTTTTGAACGCCCGCCGCGATTATAGAAGTCCGGCGGGCGTTTTGTTTTTC
>DASXZC010000141.1:0-11610 GCA_036502165.1 Bryobacteraceae bacterium | reverse complement strand
GACGCCGGATACGCGGTGATCAGCCCGGGCTACTTGAAAGCCATGGGGATCCCTCTCGTCAGCGGCCGCGACTTCAACGATCAGGATTCTGAGAATGGCCAGCCCGTCGCGTTGATCAGCGCGGACATGGCGCGCAAATTCTTTCCGGGCGTGAATCCGATCGGCAAGCGGATTTGGTTCGACAGCTATGCTCCGAAGCCGTTCTGGCTAACGATCGTAGGCGTGGCCGCCGACACTCGGCAAGCTGGCGTAACGCACGCAACGTATCCGCTCGCGTACGTCGTGTACACGCAGCAACAGAATCCCAGCATGCTCGCGGCGGCGATGCTCGTCGTGCGGACGCGTACTGAACCCGCGAGTCTCACATCGGCCATCGCGCAGGAGATCAGAGCCGTCAATCCCGAGGCCGCACCGGTGGGCCGCACCATGGACGCGGTGCTGTCGGAATCGCTCGCGCGCCAACGATTCCAGATGCGGACTCTCATGGCGTTCGGCTGTCTCGCACTGCTGTTGGCGACGGTCGGATTGTACGGCGTCCTCTCTTATATGGTCACCGCGAACAAAGCGCAGATCAGCATTCGATTGGCGCTCGGAGCCAACCCGGCATCGGTATTCCGCATGGTCGTCGGACGTGCCATGGCCCTGTGTGGACTCGGCGCCGCCGCCGGTGTCGTAGGATGCATCGCGGCGAGAAGCGCGCTAGCGGCCATGCTCTACGGAATCGGTCCGACGGATCCGATAACGGTAGCCGCGGCAGTCGCCACGTTGCTCGCCGCGGGTCTGGTCGCCGCGTGGATCCCCGCGCGGTCGGCGATGAAAGTGGATCCCATGATGGTGCTGCGCGAGGAATAGCTTTCCTGAAGTAACCCGCAACCCCTCGATCGGCATCATGTATCTTATTCGTATGCCGAATCGAAAGGTGACCATCTGATGATGCTTCCGCTCCTTGTTTTCTCTGCGCTTCTCGCGCAAACCCAACCGCAGCAGCCGTCGCGAACCCGGTCCTCTGAAGCACCGGCGCAAGCTCCAGCCGCGACTGCACCCGCAGCCCCGGCGGCCGCGCGCACCGCTCCCGCTGCCCAAGGACGTCGCGGAGCCGGCGGCATCGCGCCCCCCGGACCAGCGGTCGGCGGCCAGATCGACGAATCTCTCTCGATCACCCACCACACCATGAAGCTCGACAGCGGAGCGCTCGCCTACACCGCCACCGTCGGTGAGATGCCGTTGAAGAACACGACCGGTGACACCGAAGCGCACATCTTCTACATGGCGTACACGAAGGATACGACTTCGCCCGCCGATCAGGCGAGGCGTCCCCTGACGTTCTGCTTCAACGGCGGCCCTGGTTCGGCGTCGCTCTGGGTCCACCTGGGCGGAATGGGTCCGCGGAGTCCGCGTCTTGAAGCGAACGGTGCAATGCCTCCGCCGCCGTACCGGCTCCAGGACAATCAGAATACCTGGCTCGATGAAACCGACCTCGTCTTCATCGATCCCGTCGGCACCGGCTACAGCCGCGCGAAGACCATCGAAGTCGCGCGCCACATGAACGGAGTCGAAGGCGACATCCAGTCCGTCGGCGAATTCATCCGGATGTATATCACGCGCAATGGCCGTGAAGCATCGCCTCTGTTCATCGCGGGCGAAAGCTATGGAACGTTCCGTGCCGCCGGACTCGCAGGTTATCTCGTCGACCGCGGCATCGCCTTCAACGGAATCGTTCTGATCGGCACCACGCTCAACCTTGAAACCATCTGGAGCCGCAGCGACGATCTCGTCCATCAACTCGAATTTCCGACCTACGCGGCCGACGCCTACTATCACAAGAAGGTCTCGCCGGATTTGCAGCGCAAAGATTTCAAGGCTTTCCTGAAGGACGCGGAAGGCTTTGCGATGGGCGAATACGCCTCCGCGCTGAATAAAGGCGACGAACTTCAGCCTGCGGAGCGCAAGGCCGTCATCGACAAAATGGTCCACTACATTGGGCTTGACGCGCATTATCTCGACGAGAGCAATTTACGCTTCGACGTCTCGCACTTTACACGGCAGCTTTTGCGTGACACCCATGAGACCATCGGACGTTATGACGGCCGCCTCGCCGGTCCATCCTCAATGAATGTGGGGGAAACCAGTGAATACGATCCGTCGAGCAGTCTCATCACTCCGCCCTTCGTTTCGATGTTCACGAGCTATATCAGCAACGAGCTCAACTACAAGACCGACATGCTGTACTACACCGGCGGCGGCGTGCAGCCGTGGGATTACGGTGTCCAGAACGGATTCGGCGATACGACGACCTTGCTGCACAACGCGATGGTAAAAAATCCATATATGAAGGTGATGGTCGCGGCTTCGTATTATGACCTCGCGACGCCGTATTTCGCCGTGGTGCACACATTCAATCACATGGGCTTGAGCCCCGAGATGCACAAGCGCATCGTGTGGGACTTCTACCAGGCCGGACACATGCTGTACATCGACAGCGACTCGAAGGCCAAGTTGAAGCGCGACATCACGACCTTCTACGCGAACGCGATTCCGAAGGATTTGCAGTAGCGCGGCGTCGGGTTCCGATCTGGGCATTCATCGAGCTATAGGTGAATGCCCAGACATCGTTGAAAAAGTAGCTTGAACAAAGGCAAGTTGTGCGAGGTCAGGTCGTACCGGTAGACTCCTTCGCGCTTCGAAAAATCGAGCGGGTTGAAGAATACACCGGGGCGAAAAAGCTGTAGGATGTGGTTGACTGAGGACGCCGTAGCGATCTCTCCAGCGTTGAACCGGCTGACGCCGCCATTGCGATCGGTGATCTCAATAAATCCCGGACCGAGCGCCATCCAGCCGCCGTTGGCATAGAAGCGAACCCTTCCTTTTTCGGCGAGTTCAGCGTCGATCTGCGGAGCGATGAAGTAATACCAGGCGGTTTCCGCACTCCGGCAAAAGTGATACCAGTCGTCCACCGGAGGAGCGGCGGAACGCGACGTGTGCGAGCCCTTCAGCCAGAACACCGGTTTGGCTTGCGGTGACGCATACCAATTGAAAGCGAATGTCGTGTTGATGTAAGCGGTGTTCTTGTAGTGCTCGGTAGCGGAGGACGTAATCGAGTGCGCGCTCTTGAACTGAAAGACCACGCGCTTGGTGATTCGCGTCGACCTGCGTTTGCATGTAAAATCCGCGCAGCCGAGATCGCCTACGTAGTTGCAAGAGTGGTTGAACCGAATCACGAGCCACGCAATCAGCGCAGTCAAAAGGGCGACCGGCGCCAGATAGACGGCGGTCTGAAGGTCTTCGACGCTTCTAAAAGCGTGCGAGAAGAATCCGGAAGCCGGATCCACTCCTCCAGTTTCCTTGTCGATCACCATCAACAGGACTTCCATAGCCGCGCCGCAGGCGAGCGCGATCGCCAATCGCACGATCGCGGACTTCGGCTTTACGCCTTGCTTGAGCGAAGTATGAGCCGTGCGGATCGGGCCGATCTCAGGCGGCGGATCAACAAAGAAGTCGGCGTCAGGAGGAAGAGGAGAGCCTTGGTGCTCGGTGACGTTAGGAGGGGGAGTCCACATTCGAGTCGAAGTTTTCAAAGTCTATCATACGGCTCTGACCTCAACGGCCGGATAGTCTTCAATGTACGATTCTCCGAACGCGCCGTAATACGCAACTGTGCGCTTCTCGAGATCGACGTCGTATCTGACGACGCCCGCCGCCCACGTAGCCGTCAGGAACTCAGGGAATGTACTTTCGCCCGCCTGGTCGATTCTTAGCGCGCGAATGAGCGCTTCCCGATCGAATCCAGGAACGTCCGCGATCCCCGTGACCAGCGGAGTTCCTTGCGACACGACAGCCGCGTCCTTCATGAGGAATATGCTTTGGCACGATGGCAACGACCACAAGTTCCGCGTCACGCCCGCCAAACGCAGGGTCTCGGCCAGGTAAGGAAAACCTCCGGATTTGGGGCAGTTGCTCATTGCGAATCGCTGCGCTTCCAGAAGGATTTCGATGGCTTTGCTCATTTAGGCAGGTCTCCTATTCGATCGGTGCAGTTTTGAGTTGATGGTGCTTCGCGAGCTTCTGCAACAGCTTCATGAGCTGTCCCCGCTCGCCCTTGTTCAGACACGCGAAGAATTCCGAATCGTTCTGATCCGCGAGCGCAGCAAGTTTGGGAACCAGCAGCTTCGCTCGTCCCGTAAGCTCGATGTCCTGGTACCGGCGATCCTCCGAGGACTCCTTACGGCTCACCAATCCCTTCGCAAGAAGGCGACTGATGAGCTTCGAAACTGCGCCGCGAGTCAATCCCGTCAGCGCCGCGACCGTACTCGGCGAGGTAGTCTCTTTGCCGCCGAACATTTCGCGAAGCACGACCCACTCCGCCACAGTGACGCCGCTGGTATCGAGCTTGCGGGCGAACGCAAAGGAGACACTGTTTGAGACGGTCCGCATCCAATAACCGATGTGGGAGTTGAGATCGCTCGCGGCCGCCCGTGTCTTCACATTCCTATAATAGTTTCCTAGGAATCTATTGTCAAGGCAACCATGCGATTAGAGGACCCCAGACTTCTCACCCCACCATCGGCCGCATCCCCCACCAAATCGCCAAACCCAGCGCGAACGCCAGATCGTCCTGCGTCCCCGCCCGCTTCCCCTCCATCCGCAGCACGACCAGTTCCCGCCGCAGTTCCTCCCACTCCCGGCACGCCCCCATCGAAACTGTCAAACGCTTCGCCTGCACCGCCACCTGCAGCCCAGTCAGCAACTCCGTCCGCGATACCGTCTGATATCCGGCCATCGTTGTTCCGCCCGCCCCCGCCGGATTCGCTTGATTCCCCGTAATCACCGTCCCGACCAACCGCACGCCCAAGTCGGCCCGCTTCAGCAAGTCCATCACTGCCGATCCTACGCCCGTCGCATCGACCACCACCGCGCCAATCTCGCCGCCGTCTCCACCTCCGCCGAACTCGCTCAGCCGCCGCCGTACCCATTCAACGATCCCCGGATAGGAGGTCCCCAACGAAGCTCTGTCGAGCCCCACGACACGATACCGGTACTCGCCTTGATACCCGCGCCCGCCGCTCGCAATGAATTCCGCCACCGTCGCCTGATGCCACGTCCGTTCGAGCACGGCCATCGCCGTATAGTTCCGCGCCTGCCCTAAATCGAGACCCACGAAATATCGCGTCCCGTGCAATAAATTCAAACTGCTCACGGCACATACACCGCGTCAACCTGCGGCCGGTCCAAAAGGAAGGTGCCGTTCTCGACGAATTCACATTCGAACTCCTGCCGCACATACGCCTCTCCGCGTTCTTTCCTCGCGCGTTCCACGAAACCGGCCGGTAGCCTCGGATTCTCACTTCCCGGAGCCGCGATCTTCAATACGTCCGCGCCCTCCGCGTATTCCCACATCTCATAAAACCGTCCACGCCTTCCGTTCGGTGTGCTCGCCATCCACCAATCGCCGTTGCGGACCGCGATCACCGGCAGCAGCGCGTCAATCACGTCATCCGGAATCCGCGCCGCTTCATCGAGGAACACGAAATCCGCCGTATATCCGCGCACCGCCTGCTCCCGCGCAGCGAGGCCCACGATGCGCGAGCCATTCATTGCAATCACCCGCGCCAATTTCTTCCCCTGCTCGCTTTTCACTCCAATTCCCAAACCTCCGAGGAATTGATCGATTTTTTGAAATACTTCCGCGGTTTGGCTGATATTTTCGGATACGGTAATTGAAACGCTCTTCGGCCTCGTGAGTGCCACAAACACCAGCTTCGCCGCCGCGACGGTCGTCTTGCCCCATTGCCGGGAGCAGTTCAAGATCACCCGCCGCGCCCCCGACCGCAGTACCGCCGCCTGCTTCGCGTCCGGCTCCCACCGCAGCGCGACTCTCGCAAACTCAGCGGCATTAAACGAATGTGCTCGCAGCATCCGCCGCAATGCTCTGACCTGCTTATGCGCCGCCGCGAAATAATCGTATTCAGCTTTGGTCGTCATGAACGTATCCATACCTCTCTCTCATTGCCGCGTCTACCTTGGCCAGCACCCGCGGCTCATCCCGCACGAGGTCGTAGAAGAAGGCGATCAATTCATCAACGCGATCCTCTTCCTCGCGGTGAGGATGAAAAGAAAGAAACTCCTGATATTTCGCCGCATCGTGTTGGTTCATGTAACGACAATCACTCCACTGCCCATGAATATACACGCGTCGCCCCAAAAATCGATCGCCCGAAGAGTTCAGAAATAGTCCCAACCCGAGCAATAACACCGGGTTAAAAAAATAATGGAAAGCCGTGAACGCCCTCGAGGAGCAACTCCTGAAACTACGCGAACCGCACCATCGAAACCGCACGGCCAAAACTGCGCGGCCAAAAACCGCATGGACCCAAACCACGCTGACCCAAACCGCACGGCCCAAAATCGCATCTACCGAAACCGCACCGGCTAAAACCGCACAGACCGACAATCACCCCATCGATTTGGACCGATTCAGAGCCGCGACCGCAGGGAGCGGTCCGCCGACACACCTTTCCCTCCGTGCTGCAACGATCCGTCCCTCTCGGAAGACTTGCATCCGTGCAACACCTCCAACGCAATCCGCCTCGATCGATCGTGGCGCAACCATCGATCCCATTAAGGTCCGCGCCGGGCAGAGAACAAGTCCGAGCAGTGTCGGAAATCGCTTGTTGAATGGTTACCGTCTCGGCGTCACTGAGCGATCAGCTCACTGCCGCGAGCCCCTGGATTGGAAAACCGTTTGACGCGTTCGAAGCACTCGCGAAAACGCTTATTTGCTCACCGTGATCTTCAATCGCACCGCCCCAACCACATGATCCGCGGCGCCGTAATACCCAGTCGCCTCCACGCCAGTCGACGACTTGCCCCCCACCACCAGTCCCTCGAGAAAAATCACGTTCGGAACGACGCCCTTCTTTTCCCACTCCTTCTCCGGCAGCATGAACGGCCGATCCGCGCGACCGATCAACCTCGTCGGGTCCTCGCGATCAAAGAGCGCCCACCCCGGACCATACACCAGCGCATCGTTCGCACCGTTGTACAGCAACAGAATCCCCGCGCTGGTAAGCATCGGAGCCGGCCCCGGCTCCATCACGCGCGAGTCGAACGCACCCTCCCGCCGCGGCATGACCGGGGCAGCACTCGCATCGGTCCAATGCTCGAGATCCGCGGAGCTCGCGACGCCCATATAATCGCGTTCCTTCCCATCGGAATCGGTACGCGTACCGAGATAATACATCCACCACCGGCCCTTGATCTTTTGCGGAAGGATCGCGCCGGACTTCGTCCACTTCGTGTTCCACGTCCCCTTGTAAGCCGGAAGAATCACGCCTACACGTTTCCAATGGATCAAATCCGTCGAAGTCGCCAGACACAACTGCGCATCTTTGCCGTTGTAGCCAGTGTATGTGAGATAGTAGGTGCCATTAATGTGCACCAACCGCGGATCTTCCACTCCGCCACCCAATTCATAAGGAGTCGTGGCGCTCAACACAGGCTCCGGTCGAACCGTGAAATGCAAGCCATCGGTACTCGACGCATATCCAACGCGGGAAATCATCTTCGCGTCAGTAGCTCGAAACAGCAGGACCGTCTTGCCCTGATACTCGATCGCAGCCGGATTGAAAAGACCCGTGCTCGACCAGGATGCTGGACCTCCAGCGAGCACTGGACCGTCACTCAGCCGCGTGGCGTCGATCGTAATTTGAGAAAAGGAAAGACGTGGCGCCGCCAACAACAGCAGCAGCAGGACAGTTGTCCTCATTGATGCGAGACCGGTCATCGGAGTCATTCTATCGGATCCCGAAATCACCGGGACCGTCGACTGTTCGGCTCGCCGCGGAAGTGTAGCCGAGACATCCACGGGCACGCGGTGGAGGGAAAGTCAATTGGCACGCTGGCGTGCTGGGAAGCAGAAGGCTTTAGACGTGGAACAATGTCTCAGGTGAGCACCCGTGATGGCGTCCAGAACATGGTATCGAAGGTTGCAGAATTGGCGAGCGGTAGGACGGGCTTTTTCAAGGAGCATAGATGGCCGACGAACTGATTCCTTCCGAGAGCGAGATTCTTCTCTACACGACCCCGAGCGGCGCGGTCCGCGTAGAGGTGTTCTACCAGGCCGAAACCTTCTGGTTGAGCCAGCGGCGGATGGCCGAACTGTTCGCTGTCGAGCAACCATCACTGCAAGAAGATCTTTGCTTCAGAGGAGTTAGCCGAGAAGGGAACGGTTCGAAAAATTCGAATAGTTCAAAATGAGGGTGGACAATTCTTCGGGTGACTGCTCAGGCTATCGCCATATCGCCATACACCCACATATCGCCCCATATAGCCGTCACATCGCCCTTCCGGTTTGAACGCAGACAGAAACTTGGAAGAAATCGAATTGCATAGGCTTCGTTGCCTGTAGCACAGAACTACATCATAAACATGTCAAATTATGTATTCGGTGGCTGCCATTTAGGCTCACGATGAAAAAGAAACTGACCGGAGACATAAAACCATCTGATGCCAGCACTGTGTAATCGACAGCCATAAGCTAAACGTCCAGATGAAACCTCGTCTACGTCCTCAGGAATTAAGCGTGCTTGGCGATTGTATTCAGTCCAACAGTCTGGACAAAACGGACCCCGCAATTTTCCATCCGGTAATTTCATCCACCGAACACTCTCCTCAAAAATCATCAAAGCCTCAAGTGCTTTGAAAGACTCGGCATCTTCAAGTTTCTTCTTGAGATGCCTTTGCTCCTCCTCTGCATCGCTCAATGCGTGTTGCAAATCAAGAATGAGCGATTGCATCTCAATCAATCGCGCCTGAATCTCGCCGGGGTTGACATCAGGCCTGCCAAGCGACTCACGCAGAGCTTTGATGAGGTCGAACGCAGTCTTCGTGGTTCCAATACTTGCGCCAAAATCCATAGATTACCTACTTCCCTTGTTCCAGCAGTTTCACAATCGCCGGCGGAATGGCCAAAGGAATTCCCCATTTCAGTTTGCCCGCGACGCCAAGAACGATAGCTATGATAACCACAGCGCCGCATCGGCCAACACGAAACCGACGAGCTTTCCAATCGATGTCGAGGAGTGTATCCTTCATATCCGGGAGCGGTTTGGCCTGTGCCATCAGATGTCGAGCTCCTCGACCTCAACCCCTCGCTTCGACATTGCCATCTGAATCGCCGGTCTGACGAAGGGGTCAGCAGCCGCTTTCAGGAACGATGAGTAGTTCTTAAAAGTATGGCCAATTTCATACTCTACCTCGTCATGAGATGACCAACTAAAAACCGCAACACCCCCTTTGGCAGTCTCCGCCACCGCAAAATTTCGGTGTGCTAAGTCATCGCTCTCAGCACTATAAGACCACGGATGTTGCAAATCGTAAATCCAGCGCCCATAAAACGCTATTTTCTTGGGGACGTGGGACTCAGAGTCAGTGAACGCAAGCAGAATTCGTTCGAAACCTTTGTGCCTCGCTTCCCGACCCAGTACATATGCCCTAAGTGCATCGACAATGATAGGCGAGAGTCCGTCCGCAGCCAACTCCTTCGCCCGGTCCCACACGCCCACGTCGGCGTCACGGATGTATATGGTCTTGTTCATACGTGGTACAAGCATACCACGTATACCCCTTACAACGACGATTAAATTTATTCAATGGTTCTCAACATACTGCGAACGAAGATGAAACAAGGAAAATAGCAATTGTGGATTGCCTCTTGCTCTTCGCTAAAGACCCTTCCGGAGCTCGGTTTCCGCGCGCCGAAAACTCGATCAGTAACCGCTCCCGCTCCTTCGTAAGAAACTGCTCCGGTATCCGCTTGCACTCCATCAGCGTCCGCGTATGCCGCAGCGGCCCTCCCCACTCTCGGTCATCTCCTATCGTCGTCGATCGCAACCGCATTTACCGCCCTGCTGGAGGGCTATGGGCTCCAAACTTTTTGAAATCGCCTTTCGTGGTTTAGGATCGCCGATCCCGCTCCGTTCGAAATCCTCGTCTTCAGTGATCGGTCCCTTCATCCCCATCGGCTCTCTCGCACTGCGTCGCTATAAACCTGCTAGCGCGTTAGCATAAATCTCAGAGGAGAAGAGATCGCACACATGTCAAAAGTTCGAGCAGCGGGATTCGGTGTTTCATTCGATGGTTTCGGCGCGGGAGCCGAGCAAAGCCTCGACGATCCTCTGGGCAAGCGCGGACCCGAGATCTTCCAGTGGTTCTTTCCCACAAAAACGTTTCGCGCCATGCATGGGCAGGAAGGTGGTTCTGTCGGTGTCGACGACGATTTTGCCCGCCAAGCCATGTCGAACTTTGGCGCCTTCATCCTCGGCCGCAATATGTTCGGTCCGGTGCGCGGCCCATGGCCGGATCTCTCATGGAAGGGGTGGTGGGGAGCCAATCCGCCCTACCATGCGGACACGTTTGTTCTGACGCACTACGAACGCGAGCCGATCGTGATGGAGGGCGGGACGACTTTCCACTTCGTGACCGGCGGAATCCACGAAGCGCTGCAGCTCGCCAAGCAGGCGGCGGGCGACAAGGACGTCAAAATCGGCGGCGGTGTTTCCACCTTGCGTCAATACCTTGAAGCCGGGCTGGTGGATTCTCTCCACTTTGCGTTGGCGCCAGTCGTACTCGGCCGCGGCGAGGCCCTGTTTACCGGTCTCGACCTGCACGCGCTTGGATTCTCCGTGACGGCCCACAAGGCCACTGAGCAGGCGACACACCTCGTGTTGGAGAAAGCAAGCACCTGAAATCCGATATCCGGCGAATAGCGACAATCATCGAATAGCCGTGGGAACCCGTAATGAGAAAGCTCGAGATTTTCGAACACATCTCGCTGGACAGCGTGATGCATTCCTCCGCCGAAGACGACTTCGCTGGTCAAAAATGTCCAGGTGCAAGTCGGCAAAGGCATCGCGTTTATGGAATTGGAGTGCGCTCAACGGCCTGGCAACGCCGATGTGAACCCGCTTGTCTATCCGATTCGTGGCAGCTTCCTCTCTTATCAGTGCGCCAATATCAGTGCGCCAAACCTAACGCGATTAATAGACTAGCCGGCAGGAACTGCAACGTGTATGAAAACGCGCACGCGTCGCGCCAGTGCTCGGCGGTGGCAAGAAACCGGTCGGCGACTTCGATGGTCGCGGTTTCGGCGTACCAAACCCATTGAGCGATCAGGTCACGTTTGGCAGCTTCACGTTTTCGTACATGCGCCGCTAGGCGGTCTTCCGAGATTTTCGCAACTCAAGCTGCTTTACGGCTTCGGTTCGGATGTCCTTCCAATCCTGCCGAGTCATCGCAATGGCTCCGCCGCTCTGGATGCCTTCCATGAGAAGCGCTTCCAGCTTTTCTTGTGCCTTGCGTTTCTCGTCGTCGCGAATGAGATCCCGGACGTATTCGCTCACACTGCTGTAGCGACCGGAGCCGACCTGGTCATCGACGAATTCTTTGAGCTGATCGGGAAGCGAAATGTTCATCGACTGCATAGTGCACCTCTCTATAGGAATTCACCTCAACCTAGCATGGATGGCAAGAAATGGCAAGATATGCCATTCTCTAATTGGCATGCCGGAGGGAGCACTGCAAACTCAAGGGTGTACGTCAGTTACTCACTTACTG
>DASXZC010000140.1:0-5240 GCA_036502165.1 Bryobacteraceae bacterium | reverse complement strand
GGCGCTGCTGACGGGCGCGGGGCTGCGGATTACGGGGACGACTCCGGACGCGACGTATGTGGAGATTGTGGAGATACCGGACCACCCGTACTTTTTGGGGTGCCAGTTCCATCCGGAGTTCAAGTCGAAGCCGCTCGAGCCGCATCCGCTGTTTGTGGCGTTTTTGGGCGCGGCGTGCGGGTATCACGAACAGAAGGTTTCGAGGCTCGAACAGCCGTTGTTCGCGGAAGTCGGCGCGTGATTTCAGTTGGCGGCGTGGGGTTTGGAGGCGGTGCTGCGTTTGGATTGATCGCCGGGCCGTGCGTCATCGAGAGCGAAGAGCACGTCCACTTTCTGGCGGCGGAGATCAAGCGGATCGGGGGTCCGTTCGTTTTCAAGGCTTCCTTCGATAAGGCGAACCGGTCGAGTGCGAGTGCGTTTCGTGGGCCGGGGTTGCGCGAGGGATTGCGGATCCTGGGGGATTTGCGACGCGCGACTGGCCTCGCCATGCTGACCGATATCCACGAGACGGCGCAAGCGGAAGCGGCGGCGGAGGCGGTCGATATCCTGCAGATTCCGGCGTTTTTGTGCAGGCAGACGGACTTGCTGATTGCGGCGGGACGGACGGGGAAAGTCGTCAATATCAAGAAGGGGCAGTTCGTGTCGCCATCCGATTTTCTGCATGCGGCGGAGAAGGTGGCGGCGACGGGGAACGATCAGATTCTGCTGACGGAGCGAGGGTCGTCGTTCGGGTACAACAATCTCGTCGTCGATATGCGCGGGCTCAAAATCATGCGGGATTCGGGGTGGCCGGTGGTGTTTGATGCGACGCATAGCGTGCAGCTTCCGGGGGCGTCTGGCGTGGGGTCGGGTGGGCAGCCGGAGTTCATCGAGACGCTGTCGAGGGCGGCGATTGCGACGGGGATCGGTGGGCTGTTTGTGGAAGTTCATGAGGCTCCGGAGCGGGCGAAGTCCGATGGGGCGAATGCGTTGCGGCTCGATCGGTTGGGTGGGTTGCTTGCGAGGCTGCGGGCGGTTGACGGGCTGGTGAAGGGGTTCCCGAGCTAAAGAATTCGGGTGGGTCTTCCGATGGTGCGGGCGTGAAGTCTTGGCTCGCATTTCTCATTTGCGCTATGGCCGCGGTCGCGCAGCCGGCGTTGCCGACATGGCTGGCGCCTTTCCCTGGGGCGGTCGCTGGACGGGTCAGTCCTTCACCGGGATCGACTGAAGTTTCCTACACGGTCGGCGCGCCGACGGACGAGGTGCTGAAGCATTATCAAGGGCTGTTTGAGGGTGCTCACCTGGCGTTCGTTCCGAACTTCGATGGGCTGGGTTACGCGCTGCGGGCGCGGGCGACGGAGTGCGACTTGTTGCTGAAGATCCGCGAGGCGTCGGGAGGAGCGTCGGTGAGGATCAGTTGCGCGACGAAAACCGCGGTGCCGGCGGCGGGGACGGGGATTGCGGTTTCGAACGCGCCGGGGACGCGGCCGATGCCGGTGCCGACAATGACTCCGGCGCAGTTGCGGGCTCGAGTGGATGCGGCGGGGCATTCGGGCGCCGACTCGATGAGCCGCTTCGATCGCCCGGTGGATCCGAAGAATGCGCCGGCGCCTCCGCTCGAGTGGGAGCGTTGGCTGGTGCCGATGACGAATCCGACGGGGTGCGGGAATCCGAAGGCGGGTGCGGAATATCAGCAGAAGTTCCTCGAATGCACGTACACGACGTCGGCGCCGATGTCGAAGCTGTATGAGTTCTACATGGACCGGGCGCGGGCCAACGGATGCACGGTTACGACCGGGCACCTGGGAGCGGGTCACACGATGACCGGGGTGATGCAGAATTCGTCGGCGGCGGTCGAGTGCTTCCGCGCGACGTCGAGCGATCTATGGAGCGGTCCGAAGGTGAAGGTGCGGATCGATTTATCGCGGATGTACTTGAACGAACCGATCACCGTGCGGATGCACGTCACGGTGAGTGGCGGGCGTTAGCTCCTTATAATTGAGGAGTGCCCGCCGTCTCTCTGGACGAATCCGCCGTTCTGGCCCATATCGCGAAGCTGCCGCATGCGCGTGCGACGTTCAAGCAGTTGGTGAAGGAGTTGCGCGCGAACGGGCGGGATCGCGAAACGCTCGAGGACGTCCTCGATCATCTCACAGCGCGGGGCGATCTCGTCGAAACAAAATCAGGACATTTTGTTTTAACGAAAATGTCGCGCGAGTTTGCGGTGGGTCCGCTGCGGGTCCACAAGGACGGGTACGCGTTTATCAATGACATCTATATTCCCAGGGAGTCCGCGGAGCAGGCGATGCACGGGGATTTGGTCGTCGTGCATATCAGGCGCATGGATGCGAACGGGCGCGGCGATGGGGAGATCGTCAAGGTTCTGAAGCGGGCTCATCCGGCTGTCGTTGGCGAGTTCCGCGTGGGCCGGCATGGGTGCTTCGTCATTCCGTTCGATCAAAAACTGACGGCGTGGATTGACATCGTCGAGGGGATGGAGATTCCGCGGGACGAGGGGGAGAACGTTGATCGCGTTGGGGTCGAGGCGGTCGAGGTGAAGACGGTCGAGGAACTCGATCATATGATCGTCAACGTCGAGATCCTCGAATTTCCTGAGCGAGGGGATCATGCGACGGGGCGGGTCATTGAGATCCTCGGACATGCGGATGATTTCGGAATTGACGTAGAAATCATCATCCGCAAGCATCATCTGCCGCACAGGTTTCCGCAGAAGGTCATCGATGAGGCGCGGGCGATTTCGAAGGAGATTCCTGAGGGCGAGCTTGCGCGGCGGCGTGATTTTCGAGCGCTCGAGATCGTCACGATCGATGGGGAGACGGCGCGCGATTTTGATGACGCGGTGTGGGTCGAGCATTTGGAGAACGGCAATTTCGCGTTGCAGGTCCATATCGCGGATGTCAGTTATTACGTCACGCCGGGTTCGCCGATTGATCGCGAGGCGTTTGAGCGGGGCACCAGCGTGTACTTTCCTGACCGGGCGGTGCCGATGCTGCCGGTGGAGCTTTCGACGGACATTTGTTCGCTGAGGCCGCAAGAGGATCGGCTGGTGTTGAGTGCGCTGCTGGAGATCGATCCGAGGGGCGAGGTGGTCGGCACGGATTTCTGCCGGGGCATCATACGATCCGCTGAGCGGATGACGTACACGAACGTCCACAAGATCCTCGAGGGGGATGCGGAGCAACGGGAGCGGTACAAGCCGCTGGTGGCGCGGTTCGAATTGATGCGCGATTTGGCGGCGATTTTGAATAAGAAACGTGTGCGGCGCGGGTCGATTGATTTCGATCTGCCCGAGCCGTTGATCGAGTTCGATTCCGAAGGGGAGATGGCCGGAGTTACGCGGGCGCCGCGTAATAATGCGAATCGGCTGATCGAGGAATTCATGCTGGCGGCGAATGAGGCGGTGGCGGCGCATGTGGAGTCGCTCGAGCTGCCGATGATGTTCCGCATACATGAGCAGCCGGATCCGAAGCGGGTCATGGAGTTCGAGGAAGTGGCGGTACATTTCGGCTATTCGCTGGGGCTGGGTGCGGTTCCGGTGAAGCGATATCCGATGATGGTGCGCGGGCGCGATGGCAAGAAAAGGCGGCACGAAGTGACGCTGGCGGATCCGGAGATCAGCATTTCGTCGCGGAATTATCAGAAGCTGATTGCGAAGATCGAGGGGAAGCCGGAGGAGCGAATCCTCTCTTACCTGATGCTGCGGTCGCTGAAGCAGGCCAAGTATTCGGCTGAGAACAAGGGGCACTTCGCGTTGGCGGCGAAGAGCTATACGCACTTCACGTCGCCGATCCGAAGGTATCCGGATCTGATGGTGCATCGGATCCTCACGCGGGTCTTCGATGAGTTGCCTGCGAAGTGGCCGACGATCGAGCTCGCGAAGATTGCAGATTCGTGTTCCGACACGGAGCGGCGCGCGGCTGATGCGGAGCGCGAACTGGTCGAGTGGAAGAAGTCGAAGTTCATGATCGATCGCGTGGGCGAGGAGTTCCACGGGCTGGTGACGAACACGACTCGCTTCGGATTCTTTGTCGAGCTTGCTGATCTGTTCATCGAAGGACTTGTGCCGATGGACACGCTCACGGGCGATCGTTTCGTTTATCAGGAGAATCGGCGCAAGATCGTCGGCGAGCGTACGCGGCGCGAAATTTCGATCGGCGATCAGGTCGAAGTGCGGCTCGATCGCGTGGATGCAGTCGATCGTAAATTGCAGTTTTCATTGGTGGAATCGGCGCCGGAGCGGCGACGCGATCGCAAGTTCAAAAAACGCTGAGAGCGTTAATCGGTAATGCAGGTATTAAGTTTCATGCAATTCGGTTAAACGCATGAGCGTTTCCTAAGGTTGACGCGTCTTAATGTGTAGGAGCACGGAGGATCCACGAAAGATCCTCTGGCTCGATACGATTTACTCTACCGAAAAAGAAGGAACCACCCAATGAGACCACAAACTTTTGGAGCCTCCGCCGGAGCTGCCACCGGAACCGCGCCCGCCCGTACTGCAACTCGGCTTCCCGCACAAACCATTGATGCGCTCGCTGTACACATTCCGCGCCCTGTGATGGTGGATGGGCGAGTGCTCGCCGCCGGCAACTACACGATTTCCGCGTTGAAAGGCGCTGCTGGAGCGAACCCGATTCTGCGATTCCAGAGTGAATCTGGGGAGGCGGTGTCGGTGCTTGTCACGCGTGAAGACCTGACATTCGATCGAGTTTTGATGGCGAGCGAGGTGACGCTTGCTCCGACTGGAACGGACATTCCGCGGGTGGAACGCGTCATGATGGAAGGCAACGGCTTCCAGTTCCTGCTGCCTGTTTCTCACTTCTCCAACTGATTGGTTACCCGTCCCTCCCCGTCCCCGGGTGGCGTAATCCTTAGGGTTCGCCGCCCGGGGCGTTTCTTTTTTCAAGAAACATTGTGAATCGCAAAGAACCATGAACTGGTGCGCCGAAAAGGAAAGCGATTTCGTCTAAATGAATGAGAGCCAAATGGCTCTTATTGTTCTTGCAAAGAGAAAAGAAGGAGAAAAACAATCATGAAGCGATATCTCATTTCCCTGGCCGCGGGTGTGGCGCTATGTGCCGGGGGCCTGTACGCGCAGGATTTTACGACCATCCGAGTCCACTTTGATCAACCAGTCGGAGTTGCGAATAACGAGCTTCCCGCAGGGGATTATACGATTAGCATGACGAAGTCTTCCTCGGAAGAGCCGGTCCTGCATTTTCAATCCGACACCGGTGCGAACG
>DASXZC010000139.1:0-18529 GCA_036502165.1 Bryobacteraceae bacterium | reverse complement strand
TCCGATGTATAAAGATTTCCGCGACAAGGCGCAGGTCTTCGATGGACTGATCGCGCGGCGTTCACTGACGGGGAGCCTCGGATTCAAAGGGCAAGTCGAACGTGTGCGCGCCGGGATGGTGTCGGGAAATTATTTTCAGGTGCTCGGCGTCGGACCGGCGGTGGGGCGAGTGCTGCTGCCTGAGGATGACGGCAAGCCGAACGAAAATCCAGTGGCGGTGCTGACCTACAGCTACTGGCAGTCGCGCTTCGCGGGCGATCCGTCGATCGTGAATCAGATGATCATCGTCAACAACGTGCCATTCAAGGTCCTGGGAGTCGTCGAGCGCGGATTCGACGGAATGGAAGTCGGCAACGCGTCTGAGATCTTCGTTCCGATCTCGATGCAATTGACGATGTTCCCTGTTCCAGATCTCTTGAAAGACCGGCGGTTCCGATTCCTGCAGGTCTTTGGACGATTGAAACCCGGCGTGACGGTTGAGCAGGCGAAGGCGTCGGTGGCTCCGCTGTTCCATCAGATCATCGAAGGCGAAGTGAAGGAAAAGGCGTTCGCGAAAGCTGCGAAGGAGGATCGCGACGCGTTCCTGCGGCAGACGATGAACGTGTATCCGGGCGGCACCGGCTTCTCATCCATGCGCGAGCAATTGGGGCCGGCGATGTGGGTGCTGATGGCGCTGGTAGGAGTCGTTCTGTTGATCGCGTGCGCCAATGTCGCCAACTTGCAGCTCGCCCGTGCGACGGCGCGGCAGAAAGAAATGGCGGTCCGGTTGGCGATCGGCGCGAGCCGTTGGCAGATCATACGGCAACTGCTGGTCGAGTGCGGAGTGCTGGCGGTGGTCGCCGGATTGCTGGGATTGATCGTCGCGAAGGCGAGCCTCGCGGCCTTGTTCGCGGCCTTCATTCCATCGGAACAGAGTTTGACGATCTCGCCTTCTTTGGACTTCCGCGTGTTCCTTTTCAACCTGCTGATCTCTGTGATGGTCGGTGTGCTGTTCGGCCTCGCTCCAGCGCTGCAATCGACCAAGCCGCAGTTGGCGGGGACGCTTAAAGATCAGGCGGGTTCTGTCGTCGGTGGCACGCACGCGTTGTTCCGCAAGACGCTGGTCGCGCTGCAGGTGACGCTGTCATTGCTGCTGTTGATCGGCGCGGGACTGTTCGTGAACAGTCTGCACAATCTGCAGAAACTCAATCCCGGCTTCCGCACCAGCCATCTCGTCACGTTCGGATTGGATCCGACGACGAATGGATATAAGGTCGACCGGACGCGCGGCTTTTACCGGCAGTTGTATGACAACCTCGCGAGCCTTCCGGGCGTCGAATCGGTCGGCTACGGGAACGTAGGGATCGTCTCGGGCGACGATTGGGATTCGAGCATTACGGTCGAGGGCCAGGATCCGAGCCAGGGCAGCCATGATTGGGCTTATCAGAACAAAATCTCGCCCGCCTATTTCAAGACTCTCGGCGTGCCGCTCAAAGCGGGCCGCGACTTCGAATGGAGCGATGTGATGACCAGCAAGAAAGTCACGATCATCAACGAAGCTCTTTCTCGCGCGTATTTCAAGGGGCGGGATCCGGTCGGGTTGCACATCGGCTTCGGCAGCGATCCTGGAACGAAGGCGGATATCGAAGTGGTCGGCGTGGTGGGCGACTTCAAGTACTCCGACATGAGCGAACAAATCGGGCGGCAAATGTTCCAGCCCTATGGACAGATCGAGTACTCGCTGAGCCAGTACTTCTATCTCAGAACGAACGGAGATCCGCAGGCGATGTTTCGCGCGGTGCGTTCGGAAGTGACGAAGCTCGATCCGAATCTTCCGATTTTCGACCTGCGCACGATGGACGATCAGGTCGACCGGAATCTGGTCGTGCAACGCCTCGTCGCGAGCCTCTCGGCTGTATTCGGCTTCCTCGCCACGATGCTCGCCGTGATCGGATTGTACGGAGTGATGGCTTACCTGGTGAGCCGGCGATCGCGTGAGATCGGCATACGAATCGCACTCGGCGCCGCTAAGGGCGATGTGGTCGGCATGATCCTGCGCGAGGTCGTGCTGCTGGTCGGCATCGGACTCGCGGTGGGAATGGCGGCGGCGCTCGGGCTGACGCGCTACATCAAATCGCAATTATTCGGCGTGACGCCGAACGATCCGCTGGTGCTGGCGCTCGCCTTCGTCGGATTGGCGGCGGTCGCGTTGCTGGCAGGTTGGGTACCGGCTTCGCGGGCGGCGCGGACCGATCCTTCGAGCGTGCTCCGCTACGAATGATGAGCGGCTTCGGTCGTTTACACTGAAGCGATGGCCGTTCTGCGGGCGCTGATTCTTACTGATCCTTATATCGTCGTCAGCACGGTATTTTTTGCGACGATCAGCTTCATCGTCTCGCTGTTCGACTCGGTCGGCAATGCTCAGATCGCGGTCGCGCGCGTGTGGGCACGGATGATCCTGTTCGTCGCCGGCGTGCGAGTGACGGCCGTCGGAGTCGACAAATTGGACCCCGGCGGCAGCTACGTGATCGCGTCGAATCACTCGAGCTACATGGATACGCCGGTGATTCTTTCGAGCATTCCGGTACAATTTCGGTTTCTGGCGAAGTCAGGGTTGTTCAAAGTTCCGTTCATGGGCTCGCACCTGAAGCGAGCGGGACACATTCCTGTGCCGCGCGAAGATCCTCGGGCGGCAGTCAAGACGATGACCGAGGCGGCCAGGAACATTCGCGAAAAGGGCATTTCGATGTTGATCTTTCCCGAAGGCGGACGCACGCCTGATGGCGAGTTGAAGCCGTTCAAAGAAGGTGGCGCATACATCGCCATCAAAGCGGGAGTGCCGATTATTCCCGTCGCCATCAGCGGAACGCGGGCGGTCGTTCCTATTCATTCCGGCATTGTGAAGGCAGGCAAAGTGACGATCCGGGTCGGCGAACCCGTCGCGACGGCGAACCTGACTTTGAAAGATCGGGAACGGGTTACCGAACAGGTGCGTCAACAGATAGCGTCAATGCTCGACGGCTTAAACTGAATACGGATGTTCCTGTTTCCCCTCATGGCAGTTCTTGCGGCGCAGGCGGCCGCAGCGCCCGCACCGCCCGTTGCCGATGAGGCCGCGGAACAGATCCGGCGGTTCACGCAAGTCTTCGCGGCGGTCGAAGCGAATTCCGCCGATCCGGTGAATAACGACAACTCGTTTTATCAGGGCGCGATGCCCGCGATGCTGCGTTATCTCGATCCGCACTCGGTCTTCCTCGACCCCGGCCAGTTCGATCAATTGCGGCAAATGGAGAAGTCGGAGCAGAAGGGATTCGGCAGCGTGGTGTCGATCATTCCCGGCCGCGTGGTCGTTCTGCAAACCCTGCCGGGCACGCCTTCAGCGAAGGCAGGACTTTCGCCGGGCGATGAGATTCTGGCGGTCAACAATATCGCGCTCGGAAGGCTCGATCCCGAACAGATGATCGAGGTCCTGAGCCAGGCGCGGCAGCGGGAGGCGCTGCTTCACATACGCCGTCCTGGCAACATTCGCGTCTTCGAAATGACGCTGACGCCTGAACTGATGGACTCGCCGAGCGTCGATCGCGTGTTCCGCCTCGAGACCGGTTCGACGACCACGAAGAAGATCGGCCACATCCGGATCTCGAGCTTCGATGAGAAGACCGGCGCGCAATTCAAAGCCGCGCTCGACAAGTTGGACGCGTCGACGCTCGATGGATTGGTCATCGATCTGCGCAATAATTTGGGCGGCGTGGTCGGGGCAGCCGTGGACGTCGCGTCGCAATTCCTCGAGCCCGGCGAGCGGATCCTCACGATCAAGGGCCGCGCCAAGAATTATGAGGAAGTCAACGTTCCGAAGACGGCGAAGCCGTACAAGTTTCCAATAGCGGTGCTGGTAAACGCGAAGACCGCCAGTGCTTCCGAGATTGTCGCCGGAGCGCTGCAGGATCACAAACGCGCGGTGATCATCGGCGAGCCGACGTTCGGAAAGGGTCTTGTGCAGAACGTCTTTCCGATCCGCAATGAATCGGCGATCGTGCTGACGACGGCGTTTTATTACACGCCATCTGGGCGTTCGATTCAACGTCCACTCGAGAATTTCGAACTCGGCGGAGCGATCGAGAACAAGAAGGGCGGCATTACTCCGGATGAGGCTGTTTCTCCCGAACAGCCGACGCGGCTGCGTGCGGTGATCGAGGAAAGCCTGTCGTACACGCAGTTTGCGACCGACTATGCTGCGAAACATAAGATCGACGGAACGTTTGATGTAACGCCTGACATCCTCGACGATTTCAAAATATTTCTGTCGGACCGCCGGATTCAGCCGCCGATCGCCGATTGGTTCCGCGATAAGGATAAGATCCGCCTGCGTCTGAAGCAGGAGATCGTGACCATCGCGCTCGGCGTGGCGAAGGGCGACGAAGTCGATGTGCAACTCGATCCGTTCGTGCAGAAGGGGATCGAGAAGATCGCGCAGTAGGGGAGCTCAAATGAGATTGGTTTTTGCTGTGTTGGCCGCTGCGATTCCATTGCTGGCGCAAGTGGACATTCAACCCGATAACGATCGCGTCCGCGTGAGTATCGACGGCAAGCCGTTCACGACGTTCTTCATGGGACCTGATACTCCGAAGCCGTATCTGCACCCGCTGCGTTCGGCCTCCGGCAAGATCGTCACGCGCGGATATCCGATGGAAAAAATCGCGGGCGAACCGACCGATCATCAACATCAGCGTGGCGTGTTCTTCGGACATATGCTCGTGAACGGTACCAATTTCTGGGCCAATGAATTCGACTATAAAGAGAAAAATCTCGGCAAGATCGTGCTACGCGAGTTGAGTGAGGCGAAGGGCGGCAAGAAGTCCGGCTCGATCGTCGCGACGTTCGACTGGCTCGATCAGAATCACAAGCTGGTGCTTACCGAGAAGCGCACGATGAAGTTCTATTCGGACCCGAAGGCGCCGGAATCGAAGGCTCCGGAACTGCGGGTGATCGATTTCGACTTCGTGCTGATTCCGAACGGCAAGGTTACGTTCGGCGACGAGAAGGACGGCTTTTTCGGGATCCGCGTGGCGCCTGGCATCGAGGAAGACCGCGGCGGCCTGATGACGAACGCCGACGGCAAGACCGGCGAGAAGGCCGTGTGGGGCCAGCCTTCGAACTGGGTCGACTACGTGGGCACAGTCGACGGCGAGAAACTGGGGATCGCGATTTTCGACAATCCGGCGAATTTGCGGCATCCGGAACGGTGGCACGCGCGGGCGTATGGATTGTTCGCGGTCAATCCGTTCATGCTGAGCCAGGTCGTCAACGACAAAACGCAAAAGGGCGATTATGTTTTGGAGGCCGACAAGACGCTGCGGCTGCAGTATCGTGTCGTGATTCATCCGGGCGACACGAAATCGGCTGACATCGAGGCGCTCTATCAGAAGTATTTGAAGCGTCAGTGAGCGTTATTCGACGCGTGTGAGCGTGATTCGTTCGAGGTTCATCGCGGCGACGCCATCCTTTTGTTCGGCTTTGATCTGGATCTGATGCTCGCCTGCGGACAAGCGCAACGTTCCCACAGGAAATGTTTTGAATACGTTCGGATTTCCGGTGGGCATGACCTTGCCAGTCACGGACTCGGAACCTGCGGAGATGACGAACGGCGTGCCTTCGCTGCCGCCTCCGGCGCCGTAGCTGATCTCGACTTTGTAGCGTCCGGGCTTCGCGACTTCGACCGGCCAGAACAATTCGTCCTTCGCGCGGGTCCAGTTGGTCACGTAGACGTGCCCCAGGAGGTTCTCCTTTTTCGCACGCTGGCCCATCGATGAGAGGATTTCGGATGACTCCGCGCCGAGCCTGTAGACGCCCTTGTCACCGCCTCGGATCATATATTTGTCGACCACCGGCGGCCCGTCGAGATCGAGCTCGACGACCGACGCCACTTCATCCGGAGCTGGAGCCGGCAGCGAAATAAGGATGTCCGGCCCATCGCGGCGCGTGTTGAGCCGGCTCGAGGGATCGGGCAATAGCGACGCGTGGTGGACCATGTTCCGCAAGCCAGGGACGCGCAACTCGCCATCGCGAGGCCATTCGAAGACTTGCAAGTAGAGCTTGTTTCCTTTGACCGTGGCGCGTCCGAAAAAGGGCAGGCGCTCGAAGGGGCTCGCGGTGGTGCCGTAAATCGATTCGCTGTTCACGTGCATCCAGCGTCCGATCGCCGCGAGGCGCGAAGTGAACTCGTCCTGGATCACGCCATCCGGGCGCGGACCAACGTTCAGCAGCAGGTTGCCGCCTTTGCTGACCACTTCGATCAACATGCGGATGAGGTCGCGCGAAGTTTTGAAATTCGTCTCGTATTTGTTGTAGCCCCAGCTATCGGTATTGATGGTCACGCACGATTCCCAGAGCATCGGCTTGCCGGATGCGTCGCGCAGTCCAGTCGAGGGAACGTACTGCTCAGGAGTTCCATAATCGCCGCGGTTTCCGGGCTCGCGCTTGAACAAGCGATCGTTGATGAGCGTGTTCGGCTGCAAGGTGCGGATGTAGTCGTAGATCTCGTCCGAATGCATCTCGGCGGTCGAATGTTCCCACTCGCCATCGAACCAAAGGGCCGCGACGTCACCGTACTGCGTGAGCAGTTCGTGCAACTGACCCTTCATGTACTCGATGTAGCGATCGATGTTGCCGCTACGCTGATAACCGGGCGCTTCCCAAGTCCGCTTCGGAATGTACAAGGGACTGTGCCAATCCATGATCGAGTGATAAAAGCCGAGATGCATGCCGTGTTGCCGGGCGGCGATAGCCAGATCCTTCAGCGGATCGCCTGGATACGGCGTCAGTTTCATGTCGTAATCGCTGACCTGGCTGCGGTAAATCGAAAATCCGTCGTGGTGCTTCGACGTGATGATCATGTACTTCGCGCCGGCGTTCTGGGCGATCGAAACCCAATCGTTGGCATTGAACCGGACCGGATTGAATTGGCGAACGTAGGTGTCGTACTCGGCCTGCGGAATTTGAAACATGTCGCGCGCCCATTCGTGGCGGCCGATGACGGAGTAAGCGCCCCAATGAATGAACATTCCGAATTTGGCGTCGCGAAACCAGCGGACACGCTCGTCGTCGGGCAGCCTCGACAGATTCGTCGGCGGCAAGGGAGGCTTGATCGCCTGCGAAAACGCGGAGGACACGAACAGGAACAGAAGGGTCAGCGTGGTTCGTTTCATGGCACACGTATTTTATCGCGGACGTTCCGCACGCGACGTGAGGACTCGGATAAACTAATAACATCCCAATTAGTGTGTCAACGCCGAACGCCGATCTATCCATGCCGAATCCTCTTCTTTCTAATGAATTCAAAATTCCTTTCGACCAAATCCGATCGGAACACGTTCAACCGGCGGTGACGGAACTGCTCGCGGACTGCCAGGTGCGGCTCGACACAATTCTCGCCGCCCCGGAGCCGCGCACGTACGAAAACACCATGGCGGCGCTCGATTCAATCTCCGAACGGCTTGAATATGCCGTCGGAGTTACGCGCCATCTTGAATCGGTTGCGACTTATCCGGAGTTGCGCGAAGCGTTCAACGCAATTCAGGGTCCGGTGACGGAATTCTTCTCGAGCCTGACCCTTAACGAGCATTTGTGGAACGCCATCAAGGCGTATGCGGCGACCGATGAGGCAAAGCATCTCACCGGCGCGCGGCAGCGGTATCTCAAGAAGACCGTCGATAGCTTCCGCCGGCATGGTGCCGATCTCAATCCGGCCGGTAAAGCGAAGCTGCAGGAAATCGATATCGAGTTGACGAAGATCACAACGAAGTTCTCGGAAAATGTTTTGGATTCGACCAACGAATTCGAATTGATCATCGACGACGAAGCCCTGCTCGCCGGACTTCCGCCCTCCGCATTAGCCGGGGCGCGCGCGAGCGCTGCGCAAAAAGGCCTGGAGCATGGGTGGCGATTCACGTTGCAGGCTCCGAGTTATTTGCCGGTGATGACTTACCTCGATGACGCGGGAATTCGCGAGAAGCTGTATCGCGCTTACAATACCCGCGCCGTTTCCGGGGATCGCGATAACCGCCCGATCCTCGAGCGGATTCTCGAGTTGAGGAAAGCGAAGGCGCACCTGCTCGGGTACAAGGATTTCGCGGATCTCGTGCTCGAGGATCGTATGGCGCACAGCGGCGCCGAGGCTCATCAATTCCTCGAGAATCTGCGCATCCGCACAATTCCATTTTTTGAAAAGGAAAATGTCCAGCTTCGCGATTTCGCCGGGCACGCGCTGCAACCGTGGGACGTCGCCTATTACGCTGAGAAGCTGCGGCAGAAATTATACGACTTCGATGAGGAAGAACTGCGGCCGTATTTCCCGGTCGAGAGCGTAATGGCGGGGATGTTCCAGATCTTCGCGCGGCTGTTCTCGATACGCGTCGTCGAGCAATCGGGAATACCGGGCTGGGATCCGGCGGTGACTTATTATCGGATCGAGGATGAATCGAGCGGGGCGTTCCTTGGGGGATTTTACGCCGATTGGTATCCGCGCGAAAACAAGCGCGGCGGCGCGTGGATGGATTCCCTGATCGTCGGCTCGCCGGAGCAAGGGAAGCCGCATCTCGGTTTAATTTGCGGCAACATGACTCCGCCGGTCGAAGGCACGCCGGCGTTGTTGACGCATCGCGAAGTGGAAACCATTTTCCACGAATTCGGACATTTGCTGCATCACTGTCTGAGCCGCGTCAATGTCAGAAGTCTTTCCGGCACAAGCGTGGCCTGGGACTTCGTCGAACTGCCGTCGCAGATCATGGAGAACTGGTGCTGGGAACGCGAATCGCTCGATTTGTTTGCGCGGCATTATCAGACGGGCGAACCGATTCCGCAGGATTTATACGAGAAAATGGTCCGCGCGCGCAACTTCCGCGGAGCCAACACGCAAATGCGCCAGTTGAGCTTCGGCACCGTGGATCTCGCGTTGCACCGCGACTACGATCCAAAGCGCGATGGTGATGTGATCGCGTATAGCAGACGTATTCTGGCTCCGTTCGCGCCGGCTACATTCCCTGAGGATCACGCGATGATCGCGAGTTTTACGCATCTGTTTGCGAGTCCGGTAGGATACGGCGCTGGATACTATTCCTATAAATGGGCCGAAGTCCTCGACGCTGATGCCTTCACGCGATTTCGGAGCGAGGGTGTATTCAGCTCTGAAGTCGGCCGGGAGTTTAGAGAGAAGATCCTCTCGCGCGGGGACAGTGAGGATCCGTCGGATTTGTACCGTTCCTTCATGGGCCGCGATCCGGATGTGAGCGCGCTGCTCGAACGCGCGGGATTAGTGGCGGCCGCCGCGTAACGCTGGGACGCATTTTCCACCTGGTATCGGGAAATCTTTCCGATCGGCCTTTCTTCATACGTGCGATCAAGGCGTTGGTTGCTGATACGGCCCAAAAATCCGATTTGGCAGGACGCGTGCTCCTAACAGGCCCTGTATAGGAGGCCGTTATGATCACTCGAAGCGTATGCAGCCTCATCGCCACATCGGCCTGTGTGCTGTTTGCACAGACTCCGGCTGTACCGGTTCAGCCAACGGCCGGGGCGCCGATTTATCGCGTTACTGTCGTTGAACGTACAACCAAAGCCATTAACTATAGATATCGCTCCGATCCTACGATGATCGACTTCGCGGGGACGGTGCTGATGCCGACTGCCAAGGGCAGTGCGATCGTGACATCGAAGCAGGGGCGTACCGAGATCGACGCTAACTTCCAACACCTGACGTCTCCGGGGGCGCTCGGTCCGGAGCTGTTGACGTATGTGCTGTGGGCGCTGACTCCGGATGGACGTCCGCACAATTTGGGCGAGGTGATTGCGAATAGCCGCGATCACGCGGGTTTGCGTGTATCGACCGATTTGCAGGCGTTTGCGTTGATTGTTACGGCCGAACCCTATTCAGCCGTTCGCGCGCCGAGCGATGTAGTCGTGATGGAAAACAAAGTCCGCCCGGATACCGAGGGGTTGATCGAGCAGGTGAACGCGCGTTATGAATTGCTGCCGCGCGGTCATTACACGCTTGATCTGTCGAGCGGTGCGCGTCCCCAGCCGCCGGATTTGGGCCGCGTTTCGACTCGTGAATATGAAGTCCTGCTCGAACTGTATCAGGCACAGAATGCGATCAACATCGCGCGATCAGCGAGGGCTGATGCCTACGCGGGGGATCAACTGGCCCGTGCGGAGGGATTGCTGAATTCCGCAACGGATCGCCACAATCGTAAAGGCGATCGCACGCTCATCCTGCAAGAGGCTCGCGAAGCGACTGAGGCGGCTGAGGATGCACGCCTGGTTGCGGAAGAGCGAGTCCGCAAGCAGGAGTCCGCGAGATTGGCTGCGGAAGCCGCGCATCATCGGGAGGCTCAGGCAAGGGCTGAAGCGGAAGCGGCGCGGGCGCGAGCTGATCGCCAGGCCGTTGAGGAGCAGTTGCAGCGGACTGAAGCTGCGATGCAGGCGAATCAACAGAAGGCCAATGCGCAACTGCAAGTGGAACGCGCGGCTCGAGTCCGCGCGGAGGCCGATGTTTCGGCTCTGCAGCAGCAGAGGACTTCCGAAGCACAGGTCAAGGCTTCCGATCTCGCGCTCAAGCAGCGCCAGGCGGATCAGAGAGCGTTCCGCGCTCGCGTGTTCGAGAGTCTCAACGCGACATTACCGGTGATTGATACGCCTCGCGGATTGGTCGTGCGGCTCGGCGATTCCTCATTCACAGGTATGCAGATCCATCCGGACGTCTCGCAACGAGCGCGCCGTCTGGCTGCGACGCTTGCTTCCTATCGCGGCCTTACGGTCGGAGTCGAAGGCTACTGCGACAATCCTGCATTGGAACAGGAAGCCACGGCGCGCGCGGAAGAGGTAGCTGCGTTGTTGCGCGCGGAAGGAATCCAGGCGTTCGCGCAGTTCAAAGGAAACCAGCATCCAGTTGGCCCTGCCCCCATCGACAACCGGCGGATCGAGATCGTCGTTACCGGCGAGTCACTGGGCGATTCGGCAACATGGGACCGGCCGTACTCGGTGACGCTGCCGCCGTCGACTGAAGCCCATCAGCGTTAGCGCGTTTCTATGAGGCCTTTGCGGATGAGCGATCGAATGGCTTCAATCGCGGAGGTTTCGTTCATCTTGAATTCACGGCACAGGCCGATCAACGTGGACACTTCAACCGGTTGATGCATTCCGTCGAGGAGTTGCTGCTCGATCACGCTGAGTTCGTGATCAATTCTCAACGCCTGCCCGAGTCGTGTGGCGCGGCTCTGGGTGGAGGCAACAGCAGCAACTCCTCCGAGGAGGGATGCGTCGAAGCGAGCGATTGGATCGGCGCGGCGGAGGCGTTTGTCTTCGATGCTCGCGCGGAAATTGGGATGACGCGCTAGCCTTTCAGCTTCGAATACCTGTTCGATCTCCGCACCGGCGGGAAGTTGCAGGGGCGCGCAGATGTCGATGCGTTCCCATTGGGGTCCGCATTCGGGATCGCTCCACTGGAAGGTGATCAGCACCGGAACTACGGCACTGAATCCTTGCGCGCGCAGATTGCCGGCCCAGGCGCGAGTGGATTCGAGAAATGAGCCGTAGTCCTCTCCCTTGGCATGTCCGACAGCGTATTGAATGGGAGTGAAACTGCCGACGCGCAGCACGTAGATGTCGATCGGCGTGTTGCCCAGCCATTCGCGCAAGCGGCGCGCGAGCGGTTCACCGTCGCGCTCGCCGAGTTCGGTTACGATCTGTGCGATTCCTCCCTGAGCGAGATGCCGGGGCAGTTCCGCGATGAGCCGCTTCTGAACGTCTTCGCCGGCGGGTCCGCCGTCACGAAAACCGACCGCGTTAACAGGCGACGGAACGAACGGAGGATTAGCGGTGATCAAGTCGAAACGTTCATCGCCGACTGGCTTGAAGAGGTCACCAACCGCGACCTCGAGATTATGGATGCCGAGGGCCTGCGCGTTGAAACGTGTACAGGCGGCGGCTCGCGCATTGATGTCCACGGCCGTTACGCGTTCGGCATGCGCAGAGGCGAGCAGCGCGTGGATTCCTGAACCCGTACACAAATCGAGAGCCGAATGGACCGGCCTGCGAACCGTCGCGTGCACGAGTTGGCGGCTGTCGATGCCAATCGCCATCACGTGATCATAGGGAACGGTCGTGTAGCCGGGATGCGGAAGTTCCGGCCATGCGTGATCGGAAAAAATCAAATGCGTTCCCACCGGGAAGAGCGAGGCGCGCATCTGCGCGAGTCCGGATCCATTGTCGATTTCGAGGATTTCCGTGCGAAGCAACACATCGCGACTGGCGGCTGGCAGCAGGCGATCGAGCTCGTCGCGAGTGAGCGAGCCTTGCAACAGGAACAGTTCGATCGCAAGCGCCAGCGGGTCACGCAGCGTGAGACGTTCGTCCCGGTAAATCGGCAAATGGCGCCAATTCAGCTGGCTCAGGTCATCGACTCCGAGGCGCTCGCGCACTGACGCTTCGCAATATCCGGCGCGGCTGATGCCGGCGATCGCCTCACGCAATGCAGGCGCGTCAACATCGCGGACCTGGAATGGAGCGGCTATCGACATTTTCGAGGGCTGTTCGAAACTAACACGATCACGAAATGGAATATCGTGGGTAGTGGCAACCATGAGCAACGTCGACTTCCGCTCCGACCTCATCATCCGCTGGCCCGATCCTCAACCGTCACACATCCCGATTCTGAAGCAGGCTGGCATTCAAGCGGCGATTCTGCCGAAGGCCGATCCCGAGTTTTCGAAGGCAGGAATCGCGACGTTGACTGAGGATGCGCTCAAAGTCTTCTCTCTTTCGCAAATGCCCGCGGACCCCGGAACGTATGCCGCGCTTTCAACCGGACTCTGGCCGGGAATCCGCCGCGAGCCATCAAGGGCTGGGCGCGATGTCGAAGTCGTAAGCGCAAGCCGTGAGCCGTGGGTCGACTCGAATGCTTATCTGATCGCCTACTTGCGTGCCTTGTATCCCAAAGCGGCGCCGGTTCTCGCATATGAAGCGAACGAGGCCGCCGGTATTACGGAGGGGCGCATCGTTCCTTTCGACACGATCGTCATCGCGCTGATTGAGGCGCGCGTGATGGGCGGGAACTATATCCTGTCGCTCGATCCGCCGTTCCGAAAGGCGTTGCTTGGGAACGACGCGAAAGCAATGGCCGCGTGGAAGGAGTTGGGGCTCACTGCGAAATGGCTGACCGCTAACAAAGGACTGTTCGGCATCGAACCGCCGCCGATCATCACTGACCTCGTCGAGCCGGGCCGCGCGACGGCTGAGATTGCGAATCTGCTGTTCCGCCGCAATGCATCTCCGCGGCTCATCTCCGAGGTGCCTGCGAAGTTGCCGCCGGGCATGATGGCTTTGGTGACGACCTCGATCAAGCCGCCCGCGCCCGAAACTGCGAAGCGGATGCTCGACCTGGTATCGATCGGTGGCGTCAGCTTAGTGACCGACGATCCGTCGCCGAACGCCTGGTGGCGCGCGCCGGGCGACCGTTTGAAAGCCGTGAAGACGCAGTCCGATCGTGTCTTCTATTCGTTCGGCAAAGGCACGATCGTTGCGTATAACCACAAAATCGTGGATCCCAGCGATCATGCGCTCGACGTGATCGACATCGTCGGCCATCCGCACAGGGCGGTGCGCGTCTGGAATGCGAACTCGACGATCGCGGTGTCTTCACCGGGAATCGTGCACCTGTTGAACTACTCGGGGCGCGCCCGGGGCAGCGATACGCAAGTCCGGATCCAGGGAGTTTACAAGAACGCGACCCTGCTGCGGCCGGGAAGCGAGCCCTTGCCGCTAGTCGCTTCGCGCCGCGGAACGACGACGGAAGTTTTCGTGCCCGATGTGGCCTTTGTCGGCACCCTCGTTTTCCGATAGAATTGGCATTAGCAGACCGTATCGAGCGGAGGTTCGACCATCATGCTTTGCGCTTATCAGTTTCAGAAGATGCAGCAGCGGACGTCTCGCCGCGATTTTCTCAGGAAGGCAGCCGTTGGCGCTGCCGTGGCCGTAAGCGCCCCATCGCTGATGAAGGCTGCTCCCGCGGTTCCATCGGGCCGTGAGGCGAAGGGCTACTTCGGACTGAATCCGTTCATCGAGAACAATCCGAAAGCGGTCTTCATACGGCGCACGAACGTCCCCGACAAGTTGGATGAGGAATCTAAGCGCAACGAAGGCCTGAAGCTGGCGCGCGAGATTTTTGTGCCGATGGATGGCGCGCCGGGCATCCCGGTTTCGCGCCGGATCGTGCTGAAGCCGAACGTGACGAGCGTCCGCGATCACTTCCGTCCCAATCCCGAGAACTGGGGAACGGGCACCGATCCGCAGTTCTACGAGGGCATGGTGATGGGCATGAAGGAAGTGGGCTTGAAGAAGTTTAGCTTCGTCGAGGCCAACCTGTTTCAAGCCTGGAACTACCGCGGATTTGTGGACATCAACGAGCGGCTCGGCATCGAGATGAACGAGCCCGAGCGCCGCGTACGCCACTTCAAAGAAGACTTCGACATGACGTGGACGAAGGTTCACGATTCAGTTGTGTACAGCCGCATTCCGCACTACGCGCCGGTCAACGATTCCGATACGTGGCTGCTGAACATTGCGAAGTGGAAGTCTCATGGCATGTGCATGACGCTCTCGGTCAAGAACGAGCAAGGCCTCGTCGTCAAACCGTACGTGCGCTTCTGCCCCGGCTGGGCGATGGTCACAGGCGTGCCCGACTTCATGAAGCCGGACATCACGCAGAATGTCGAGCCGCGCATCAACCGGTACTTTGAAAATCACAAGCGCATGGGATATTCGCGCTACGACAGCACGGCTGAGCTGAGTCCGATGCACCAGGAAATCTGGGCGCACAAGACCTGCGACCACACGAGCACGCTCAACACCGGGCTCGCCATGATCGAAGGAATTTACGCCCGCGACGGTGACGGCTTCGGCGTCGGCAAAGATTTTCTGACGAACCTGGTCATGTTCGGCAAGAATAAATTCCATCTCGACATGGTCGGCATGTACCTCGGCGGCCACGAGCCGGGCAACGTCAATCTGTTCCGAATCGCCAAGGAACGCGGACTCGCGGACACCTTCAATCCCTGGGATGTGCAAGTGTACGAATGGGTCGACGGAGCCGCACAACCGCGCAAGCTAAGCGACTTCAAGCGGACTCCGCTCGTCACGTACTATTTGCAGCGCGAGGGCGAACCGAAGTTCCACCTCGTCAACGAGCCGTTCGACTACGACAAGATCAAGGCGTAGCTTCCGCTAAAAGTTGTTCGACAAGCTGCAGCGCGCCGGGCGTGCCAATGGTGCGCAGTTCTTGAATCATCAGGCGCCGTGTCTCGTCGTCGTACCGCTCGACGACTGGTTCGGCATCCTTGCGGACTTCGACGTCGGGGCGGGCGAATTGTTGCGCCAGCCAATCGTTGGCGACACCGTCGATGACTAAATGGAACCGGTCGTTCGCGCCGCGGTTCTCGACGCGATGGGGAAGGCTGAGGTTCAAGTACCATAGCTCCCCTTCGTTCATGATGATGCGCTCGTCCTGCACATAAAACTCGACGAACTCGTTGGTCTCGACCGGGATGTGCAGCCGTACGTCGCCTTCTTCCACCGAGAGTTGGCTGTCGCTGTGTTCCTTGATGATGGCTCCGGACTCGAGGCGCAGCAAGCGTACGGCGCGCTTGGGAAACTCGAGTTCATTGAGGATCGAGGCAATGTACGGGCAGTGCTCGAGCAAAGGCGTCGGAAGATATTTCCCGCCAGTCGAGGCGAGGCCGTCGCTGTGCACGGCGTAGATCGAATCCATCTTGCCGTTCAGCGCATAGAGCGGCAATGCGCCCCATCCGCCTTCGTAGTTCGAGACATTGTAGTGCGGCTTCCAGTGCTCCTCCGCGAGGGTTCGGATTTCCTGCTGCATGCGGGCAACGTCGTAAGTGAACGGCAGACGCAAGTATTTGAGCATCGCCTTACTGCTTGTATACGGTGCCGGCCTTCATTACGAATTTCACTCGCCGGATGGCTCCAATTTCCTGGGTCGGATCTCCGTCCACGGCGATCAGGTCCGCGAAGGAACCGGCCTTGACCTCTCCGATCGGCAGCCGTAGCACTCGTCCTGCTGTTGAGGTCGCGGCTTTCAAAGCGTCGATCGGTTTCATGCCGCAATTCACCAGGGCTTCGATCTCGCGCGCGTTGTCGCCATGTGGAAAGACGCCGACGTCGCTACCGTTGATAATCGTCACTCCCGCGGCAAGTGCGTTTTGAAAGTTGGCGCGCTTGTGTTCCTGATTGCCGACTGAGAGCGTCGGGCACCAGGCCACTTTGTGTTCGACCATCAGCTTGAAGACTTCGGGTGTGGCGCCATCGCCGTGTTCAATGGTGGTGACTCCGGCCATGATCGCGCGCCGCATTCCTTCGGCGGTGGTGGCATGAACTGCGACCGGCACGCCCGCGCTGCTGGCCGCCTCGACGGCGTATCTCATTTCCTGTTCAGTGAACGTCGGATGAGATCCGGGCAGGGGACCCCAGCGATAGTCGGCGTAGAGTTTAATCCAATCGGCGCCGTGGCCGATCTGATCACGAACGACGCGTATGATGTCGAGCCCATCGGCTTCTTCCGCGCCTTGCGGCACGCGGAATTCGAGGGCAAATCCCTTGGGGCCGTAAGCGCCCGTGGCAACGATGGCGCGAGTCGCGACGAGCATGCGAGGTCCGGGGATGATGCCCTGATTGACGGCCTGCTTGAGTTCCACATCAGCGTAGGCGGCACCTTCAGTGCCTAGATCGCGGATCGTCGTGAATCCGGCCATGAGCGTGGATCTCAGATGATTGACAGCCCGCGCGGCGCGCAGGGCGAGTCCTTCGTGCATGACCTGATCGTTCCATGGCGTCTCACTATACGGATGGAGCAGGACGTGCGAATGCGCCTCCACCAGGCCAGGCATGAGCGTCGTGTTGCCGAGGTCGACGACGGTCGCGCCGGCCGAGTCGATTTGCGCGGCGGGTCCGGCGGCTTCGATCCTGTCTCCTTGAACGCGGACGGCCCATCCTTCATGCATCGCAACGCCATCGAAGACGCGCGCGGATTTCAAGACGTAGGTGGTGTTCGGTCCATGCAGTGGTGCGGGCGGCTGAGCAAACAGGGAAGCGGCGCCGAGCAGCGCAAGCGCCGGCAACACTGCGTAGTTTTTCATTCGACCATTAAAACACAGTGCATTTCGGCTACACTCGGTGTGAAGGAGAGCTCCCTCGATGGAAGACGATACCAAGCAACAAAATGATTTTGAGAAGCAGGCGACGCCAGACCTCGCACGGCGCGATTTCGTCGGGCTCACGGCCATGGGCATAGCCGCGGCCGCTTCCTCGAGCGCGGTTGCCGCCGCCATGCCGATTGAGGAATCCGATGTGGAAATCACGACTCCGGATGGAACGTGCGATGCGGCGTTCATACGTCCGAAGCATGGCTCTCACGCCGGAGTCCTGCTGTGGCCGGATGCGTTCGGCCTGCGTCCATCGATGCGCGACATGGCGCGGCGTCTGGCCGCCGAGGGTTATTCCGTTGTGGTTCCCAATCCTTTTTACAGGATCTCGAAAGCTCCGTTCACGGATGCATCGAAGTTCGATTTCCGCAATGCCGATGACATGGCGAAGTTGCGTCCGCTGATGGCATCCGTGACGGCGCCGGGCGCGGGCGAGAAGGATGCCGTGGCTTACGTCGAGTTCCTGGACTCGCAAAAGGAAGTGAACAAGAGCAAGAAAATCGGCACGCAGGGCTACTGCATGGGCGGGCCGCTCGTGATGAAAACGGCGGCGTCGGTGCCGCACCGCATCGGCGCGGGCGGTACGTTCCATGGTGGAGGACTGGTCACCGACAAGCCGGATAGTCCGCACCTGTTGGCGCCGAAGATCAAGGCGCGTATGTATATCGCAATCGCGGCGAGCGACGATGCCCGGCAACCGGACGCGAAGGACAAATTGCGGGAGGCATTCACGGCGGCGCACGTGAACGCAGAGATCGAAGTCTATGCGGGCACGGCCCACGGCTGGTGCGTTCCGGATATGCCGATGCAAGGTGGAAAGCCGATCTACGACAAGGCTGAAGCGGAGCGCGCATGGGCGAAATTGTTGGCGCTTTATAAAGCCGGGCTCGCCTGATTCGCACGTGCTCTACTGGAGGGATGAACAGACGCGACTTCCTCTTGATTTCCGGAGCGTCCGTTGCGGCGACTGCTGCAACCTCGACGACAACGGCGACTGTGTTGTACGGCGACAAGGCCGTGCCGGTCGAATCCGCGCGGCCTGCGGATCCTCACAATCTGTGGGTGCGAGCGGCCGACATGAAAGGGATCAACGGGTTTGAGTTGAAGCCCCAGGGCGCCTGTCGCGAGGACGTCTGCATCCCAGTCGATAAAAAACTTCACCAGGGCGCGCTGTTCAATTTGACGGGATTCGCTGAGAAAGTCCATCAGCCGGTGGTGGCGGACTCTGGCGTGTGGAGCTTCGGCGACATCCCTCTTCTGCGCAGTGCGTTCGTCGAATCGAG
>DASXZC010000138.1:0-5322 GCA_036502165.1 Bryobacteraceae bacterium | reverse complement strand
AGGCTGGCCCATCTCCTCCGCCGAGAGGACGGTGGTCTTCCCTTGACACGCTGTACCTCAGACCGCGACCGGTCGACTTCGACCTCGTGGAGCCGAACTGCCCGATGTCGGCGGCGACGCGCATCCACTCGCACTGGAGTTTCCGTTCGTCGCAAGATTCCGAAAGCCTTAGAGGTCGACAACGTACGTCTATTGAGGAACGGACAGCGACACGGTATGAGGAGTGAGCATCCCGATGCTCCGACTGCACAATGAGCCCACGGATCGTCAGTGGAGAGTGTCTTCACCAGGTTCGGCACTCAAGATCCGATTAATGTCGCGTTTGCCGTGCAAGATGCGGATCACTTTCAGAGTATCGCGCTGAACAAGGTAGTAGATCCGGATGTCGTCAAAGCCTTGGACCGGCCAGCTCCGCAGACCTTCAAGAGCATCATTGCTGAGATCCTTCGGCGCTCCCATTTTGGGCATGCGCACGAGTTGCGCGACGGACTCATCGACAGCCTCCACAAAATGATCGGCGATCTCCGGCACATCCTGCTCTACCAAATACCAGCGCTACCGCCTGATGATGTCGGCTCGCGCTGAGGGGCGAATGACGAACTTCACGCCTTGCGTTTTCGTCCTGCGTGGTCGATCGCGAGTTGTCGCGCCTCCGTCTTGAGGTCAGCCCAAAATTCACGGGAAAGAGGCATGTCCGCGCCACCCGTCGTCAACCCTTCCAAGAGCAGGGTCTCCAGGCGAGCATCCTCTTCGGCCTGCTGCGCGTCACGCAATAGCGAGCGGAAGTACTCGCTCACATTGCCGTAGCCGCGGGTCAAGAGCTGTCGGTCGACGAACTCCTTGAGGGATTCAGGTAGCGAAATGGTCACGGTCGTCATAGATGTCCTCTGCCTGGATGCTTCTCATTGCCACCCTAGCATACTTCTTATCTGTTCTCAATAGATAAGAAACATACCAGCTCAATTCGCGGCCACCCCCCGGTTATCCGCAGCCGGGTCCATGCCGGCCGAAGTGTCGGAAAATCGTTTTCACGGCTCAGCGAAATAAATGATCTTCCACCTCTCCAACAACATAGCCTCCTACGCCGAACTGCTCCAAACGACCTCAGAGTTATCTTCTGCTCGGGTGTCAAAGACGCGCAACATCCACGCGCCCCTTGACCCCAATCTTAGAAGGAGCAATTTCACACTGCCATGAACGACTCAAAGTCACTCAAGCCGAATCCGGCCGCAAAGCCGCCCCGCTCGCCCGCCCAGATCGCCGCCTCCCGCGCCAACGGATGCAAATCCTGTGGACCCACTACCGCCGCCGGCAAACTCCGCGCCTCGAAAAACGCCATCCTCCATGGACTCACCTGCACCGAGCACACGCTCCTCGTGACCGAGGACCCCGCCCAGTACAAAGAAGTCTGCGAAGCATTCATCGAAGATCTCCGCCCCGGCAGTAAATCCGAACTCCGCCTGGTCGAAAAAATCGCAAATCTCGATTGGCGCCTCGAACGCATGGTCATGATGGAAACCTGCGTCCTGAATATGGAAGTCGGATGCAGCGCCGAGAAAATCGCAAACAGCTTCTCGGACATTGACGGCATCGGCTTCATCGTCGAAGCCTGGAAAGAATCCCTCAGCGCGACTCATTGCCTCGACCTCCTCCGCCGCTACATGGGAACTCTTCAGCATCAATTCAACACGACCCTCACCAATTTCTACAAGCTCGAAACCGGCCGCCTCAAGCGCCGGCACGATCCGGATTCCGTCCTGCCGTATGAACGACCAATCCTGCCCTCACTCGTGCCCATCGAGAGCTTCCGCGAAGAAGAACAAGCCAACGAGAATGAAGCAGCCAGCGACCCAGCCGCCGCGCAGCAGCCCGTACAACGAAACGAACCCAAGCCCGACTCCAACCCAGTGACTCCAATCAACATCCACGACTCGATCGGGGTCTTCCGCCCCATCAAGAAACGGTGAACCACACCGCGTCAGCAGTGGCCAACCTGCCTTTTGAGCCTCAAGAACTCGAATCGCAGCTCAAGTCAGGCCAGCAGATCTTTGAAAATTGAATATTTCGCCGAGCCCCACGCCATCGTTGGGGCGATCGCCGTCGCTCGCGCGATCGCCCCCGGCCGACGCACGCCACAGCGATGTAAAGTGAGATTGGCCATGCCGAGACTTTGCCTGAGCATCCTACTTTTACCGCTCGTATTGTTTCTATCCGCGAATTGGATATTCGCCTGCAGTTCTATTCAATTTTCGCTTTGGGCGCCAAGCTCAGACAGTAATGACGAACTCTACCGCTTTATCCAGAAGGGACGAGCCGGCTTCATCGACCGCTCTGGACGGGTTGTGATCCCGCCAACTTTGCCAATTGTTGATGAAGGATTCTCAAATGGGATCCTGGTTTATCGCGATTGGTACCGCGGCGAAGACGTGGCGGCCATCGACACTCGCGGGCGAGTGCTATTCGGCGCGAAGACTGGCAAGGTCAGATACACGGGCCCTTTCCATGATGGCTTAGCTGTAGCGTCATTAGAGGATCGCCGGCTCGAGGGCTTTATCGACCGGCACGGCGACTTGGCAATTCCGCTCACATTTCCCCAATATCCGAGGGGCGTCGTGCACTCCTTCTCCGACGGGCTGGCAGATATCGAGGTTGAGGGGCGGGTCGGCTATATGGATCCGAAAGGCAATTTCGTTATCGCGCAGCAGTTCGTCGCGGGAATGCCATTTTCTGAAGGGTATGCTGCCGTGGTCGACAGTGGTCCATGCCTCTATAAGAATTGGGGCCGTTTGGAGGGCTGCGCAGCCCTCGACGTATTGACCGCTCCGATAACTCTCAATCCTTCGAAGGCCGGACTTTCATGGTGTCACTGGAAATTCATTGACAAGTCTGGACACCGGGCTTTTCAAGGGGAGTTCGAAGGGGCCATTGGTTTCAGCGAAGGACTCGCGGCGGTCAAAGTCAAGGAGAAATGGGGATATATCGACGCCCGAGGGAATGATGTCATTGCGCCGTCATTCCCGTTCGCGGCATCATTCTCCGACGGCCTTGCGTTGGTCAGAACCGAGGAGGGCCACTACGGTTTCATCAACCGATCCGGACGGATTCAGATCGCCCTCCGCGACTCGCCTCCCCTCGCTTCAGCGGCCTTTGGGGAGGGCGTTCTCCCGGTGCGGGACGCGGGGCGGAAATGGATCTTCCTCGGCAAGGACGGAAAGCAGGCGGTCCCGGGACGATATCAGTTAGCAACGGGCTTTTTCCACGGACGTGCGCACGTTCAGATAGACGGTCAGCCTGGCGGCACGGGTCGCTATGGCTACATCAATCGCCAGGGTGCCGTCGTTTTCGCGTATAACTTTGAGCCAATCGTAAGGTGAGCCGGCACCCGAGCCTGAACATCCGCCTCAAGATTTTTGCCGCGACCGCTTTGGACGGAACAGATGCTCGAATTCTTGCATCGCAACCCGCTTCCCGGCGAATCGAACCCCTTCGCTTTCGAGCCGGAAGCGCTGCTCGAAGGCATCTTCCCCTCGCGTCGCGATCCTGCCCCCGGAGCCTACAACCCGATGCCAGGGCAGACCGATCGCGCCGCGCAGCGCCCGCACTGTCAGACGCGCGCCCCGTGGGATGCCAGCCGCCTCGGCCACCGCTCCATAGGTGGATACTTTCCCCCTAGGGATCTTCCGGATCGTGGCGCGGATCGATAGAATCTGTGGGCTTTCCGCCATGCGTATGTTAACCTGAAAGAGTCCGACCTGCCGACTCTATCACGTCCCCATCGTCTAGAGGCCTAGGACACGGCCCTTTCACGGCTGTAACAGGGGTTCGAATCCCCTTGGGGACGCCACATCCACGAGCTATTGCGGCTTGCCGTCGCTCACCACGCGGCCATCTTTTAACATGACAACGCGGTCGGCGTGCGCGGCCAGTTCGCGGTCGTGAGTGACCAGGACCAGCGTCGTCTTTTCCTGTTTATTCAAGCCGATGAGCAGCTCGAGAATCTGCCGCCCGTTCTCGCTGTCGAGGTTGCCTGTCGGCTCATCCGCCATGAGGATCGGCGGCTGCACCATGAACGCTCGGGCGAGGGCGACGCGCTGCTGTTCGCCTCCGGAAAGCTGCACCGGATAATGATCGAGGCGGTCGCCGAGTCCGACGCGGGTCAGCAATTCGCGAGCCCGCTTGATGCCGCCGTTGTTGACGCTCGATAGCTCAGCGGGCAGCAGGACGTTCTCCTCGGCGGTCAGCGTCGGAATCAACTGGTAGGATTGGAATACGAAGCCGATTTTGCGGCCGCGCACGCGCGCCAGATCGTCCTCGGCAAGGTTCGTGATGTCCTGGCCATCGAGCACGATTCGTCCGGTGGTGGGGGCGTCGAGGCCGGCCAGCAATCCCAGTAACGTGCTCTTCCCGCTGCCGGATGCGCCCATGATGGCAACAAATTCGCCGCCCGGAACGTCCATAGTAATGCCTTTCAGGATGTCGACCCGATGCGTGCCGGTATCGATGGACTTCGTAAGATCAGTGACCTGTATGACTGGTTGCATGTTCGATGTGGAAAGAATGGAGCGAGACGAGGACGTGACTTCATTATGACAGGACGTCTTTGCCCGGCCCTGTGTCTTGTTCTGGCTTTCACCGTCGGATGTTCGCATGAAGCAGTGAACTCGTCGCGGAATTCGAAGCCGGAAGCGGCAGCCGCTCCGGTAGCGGCATCGAAGCCGGCGAAAGTGGATACGAGGCCTGCGATCGTAGTCTTCGGCGACAGCCTCTCGGCCGGGTTCGGGCTCGACCCCGGGCTCAGTTATCCGGATCATTTGCAGGAATTACTCGATGCGCAGGGCTATCACTATCGCGTCGTCAATCAAGGCTTGAGCGGCGACACGAGTTCCGGCGGACTCGCGCGCATTGACGAGTGTCTGGCGGAAAGGCCTCGCATCGTGGTCGTCGAGTTAGGCGGCAACGACGGCCTGCGCGGCATTCCGACGACGATCACGCGGGCGAACCTCGGTGCGATCATCCAGAAGTCGCAGGCGGCCGGAGCGCAGGTCGTACTCGCAGGAATCACCCTGCCGCGGAATTATGGCCCGGACTATATCAAGGACTTCGACCGGATCTATCCGGAGTTGGCCCAGAAATATCACGTGCCGCTGATTCCGTTCCTGTTGCAGGGCTTGGCCTCCCCATCCGGGATGGTGCCGGGGATGATACAAGCGGATGGGATTCATCCGACGGCGAAGGGCACGCCGATTATTGCGAAGACGGTAATGGCGAAGCTCGAGCCATTGTTAAAGCGTTCCTGACCATTACTCGCATTCAAACTCCTCG
>DASXZC010000137.1:0-18919 GCA_036502165.1 Bryobacteraceae bacterium | reverse complement strand
AAAGCTCGAGTACAACATCCCGATGAAGGAAGAGGATTTCACCGTTCAGGCGCTGCGGCGCGCGTCGTAAGGCGGAATGAAGGCAGTCCTCTTGTTTGCCGTGGCTGTCGCTGGCTTTGGCCAGACGTTCGAGCAGCGCGGATTCCTCGAGACCGGTATCACCGGATATCCGCAAACGGCGCCCGACGACAGCGGACGCATCATCGTCGATTCGCTGCTGCGATATGAAGCGACGTGGCGTCCTCAGCCATGGTTGAAGCTGACCGCAGGCATCGACGCGGGCATCGACACGCATCGTCAATTCGATCGCGATCTGGCGCTCGACGTCGAGGACCGTGGCGCGCAGCGGCCGTCGCTTTCGCTGCGCCGTGTGAGTGCGCTGATCCACAAAGGAAACGTGACCATCGAAGCTGGACGGCAATTCGTCCGCTGGGGGAAGACGGATCTGTTGACGCCGACCGATCGCTTCGCACCGAAGGATTTCCTGAGCGTCGCCAATTCCGATTTCCTCTCGATCCCGGCGGTGCGCGCGACTTACGACAATGGCACCGACACGATCGACCTCGTGTGGCAGCTACGTTTCACGCCGAGCCGCGTGCCGCTGCTCGATCAGCGTTGGACGGTGATTCCTCCGCAAGCGGATGGGTTCGCGATCGTCGATGGAGGTGCGCGGTATCCGGGCGGGACGGAGCAGGGGATCCGGTGGAACCACAACGCGCGCGGCTTCGAGTATGCGTTGACGTTCTACAACGGCTTCAACCATCTGCCGCTGTTCGACGCCGAGTTGGGTGTCAAGGGATCACAAGCGGCGATTGATGTGATCCGCTGTTATCCTGAGCTTCGTCAATACGGAGCGTCGACCGCGATTCCGCTGCGGTGGTTCACTTTGAAAGCCGAAGCCGCGTATTATCAGACGAACAATTCCAAGATGGACGAGTTCACGTTGTACGTCGTCCAACTCGAGCGAGTCGTCAAGGAATGGACGTTCGTTGGCGGCTATGCGGGCGAAGTTGTCGAGCGGAACGCTGAGAATCCGCTGTTGTTCAGTCCTGACCGCGGATTGGCGAAAGCGTTCCTCGGGCGTGCGAGCTACAACTGGGATGCGAATACGACGCTGTCGTTTGATGCCGCTGTGCGCCAGACGGGAGCGGGGTCGCTGGTGCGATTTGAATACTCGCGTGCGATCGGCCAACACTGGCGCGCGACTGCGGGGCTGAGTTGGGTCCGCGGCGACGCGAGCGATTTCCTGGGCGAGTATCATCGCAATTCGAGCGGACGTTTGGCGTTGCGCTATAGCTTTTGACTGGGTAGGCTGGTGGTTGATGACACCCGCTCCAATCAAGGCGATTGCTTCCATTGAGGATTTCAATAAGATCGACATACGCGTCGGGACCATCGTCTCGGTCGCGGATGTCCCGGGCTCAGACAAGCTTGTACAGATGCGCGTCTCGTTTGGCGATCACGAGCGAACGATCGTCGCGGGGATGAAAGGCGAGCGCGAAGATCCGCAGGAGATCGTGGGCAAGCAGGCGTTGTTCGTCGTGAACCTGGCTCCGCGAAAGATGCGAGGGATGATGTCGGAGGGAATGCTGTTCGACATCGGCTACGCGGATGGCGTGAAGCCAGTGCTGGCGATGCCGGAGGCTCCTGTGCCGGACGGGACGCGTGCGGGATAGCGTGACCGCAGCAAGCTCAAATTCATCGATCGGTCCTCGCCGAAAGAAATGGACTCGGGCTGAGGTTGCGGCGCTTGCGAGTAGCGGTGTTCTGAATGTCGATCGACTCGAGTTGGTCGGAGGAGATCTGATCGAAACAACGCGCAAGAGTCTGTTGCATATAAACACGTTGCATCAGCTTCTGATGGTGTTGGCTGAGATATTTGGCTTTGCCCAAGTTACCCAGGAGCGTCCCGTTGATGTGGCCGCCGCGGACCAGCCGAACAGCGAGCCTGAGTCCGATATCGTTGTCTTGATCCGAAGCTTCAACACATTTCACGACTTGCCGCGGCCCGAGGAGATCTCTCTAATAGTCGAGATTTCCGATACAACCCTTCGTTATGATTTGCGGACCAAGGCCTCACTCTACTCACGCGCGGGCATCGCCGAGTACTGGGTCGTTGACCTGAATGGACGAAGACTGTTCGTACATCGGAAGCCCGAACAGGGCCGATATGCATCGACTGTGTCGTACGACGTCAACGAGTCAGTGACGCCGCTTGCCGCGCCGGAGCATACCGTGCCTGTGCGAAGCTTGTTTTCTGAATAGCGGTACACTGGGCCTTGCCCATGTTTTTACGTGTTTTGCCCTTCCTGTTCCTGGCCGCACTTGCTGTCGCCCAGACGTCCCCTGAAGCCGATAAGCCGAAAGAAGACCCTCTCAATCTTGGCGGACTGAAGCTCCGGTCGATCGGACCCGCGATGACTTCGGGACGTGTTGTGTCCATCTCGGTTCATCCGAAGAATCACGCGATCTTCTATGTCGGCGTTGCGTCCGGTGGCGTGTGGAAGACGACGAATGCGGGGATCTCCTTCAGTCCGGTCTTTGAGCACGAGGGATCCTATTCGATTGGCGTCGTGCTGGTCGATCCGAAGAATCCGAATACGGTTTGGGTGGGCACGGGCGAGAACAATTCGCAGCGGTCGGTTAGTTATGGCGATGGCGTCTATCGCTCCGATGACGCGGGCCACTCGTGGAAGAACGTCGGACTCAAGACGTCTGAACATATCGGGCGGATTGCGATTGACCCGAGGGATTCGAATGTCGTTTATGTGGCGGCGCAAGGTCCGCTGTGGGGGCCGGGCGGCGAGCGTGGACTTTATAAAACATCCGATGGCGGCAAGACTTGGAAGCAGATCCTCAAGATCAGCGATGACACTGGGGTGACGGACGTGGCCGTCGATCCAACGAATCCGGATGTGCTGCTCGCGTCGGCGTGGCAGAGGCGGCGGCATTTTTACACGCTGATTGATGGGGGCCCAGAGTCGGCGCTGTACAAGTCCAACGATGCGGGTGCGACTTGGAGGAAGGTGCGATCGGGCCTGCCGCCCGGCGATTTGGGACGCATTGGGTTTGTCTTCTCACCTGCGCAGCGCGAACTCGTTTATGCGCGCGTTGAAGCGGCCGAGCATGCGGGAGGCGTCTATCGCTCGACCGATTCCGGCGAGTCGTGGACGAAGCAGAATTCGTTCGAAGGTCTGCCGATGTATTACAACCAGATCTACGCGGATCCTCGAAATCCGGACCGGATCTACCTCGATGACTTTTTGATGCGGGTGTCCGATGACGCTGGCAAGACGATCCGGCCCATTGGGGATCGGCGCAAGCACGTCGATTCGCACGTCATTTGGGTCGACCCCGACGATACGGATTTCATCATGGTTGGATGCGATGGCGGTCTTTACGAATCGCACGACCGCGGGCACTTGTGGCGGTTCTTTGCGAATCTGCCGGTGACGCAGTTCTATGACGTCGCGATTGACAATTCGAAGCCATTTTCATACGTCTATGGAGGCACGCAGGACAACGCGAGCGTAGGGGGTCCGACGCGGACGAAGAGTTCTGCGGGGATTCTGAGTTCCGATTGGTTCATCACTGTTTTTGGCGATGGATTCACGTCGAAGGTCGATCCTGAGGATCCGAATACGATTTACGCGGAGTGGCAGCAGGGCGGCCTCGTGCGTTACGACAAACGTACGGGCGAGCATGTCGGCATCAAGCCGCAAGAGGGCAAGGGCGAGGAGGGTTACCGGTGGAATTGGGATTCGCCGCTGATGGTGAGTCCGCACTCGCATACGAGGATTTATTTTGGTGCGAATAAGCTGTTCCGCAGCGACAATCGCGGGGACTCGTGGAAAGTCGTGTCGCCTGATCTGACGCGCGAGATCGACCGAGACAAGCTGCCCGTGTTCGGCAAGATTCAGAACGCCGATGCGATTGCGAAGAACGGATCGACTGCGCTCTATTCGAACATCAGTGCCGTTGCCGAGTCGCCGGGCAAAGAGGGATTGCTGTACGTCGGCACCGACGATGGACTCGTGCAAGTCAGCGACAACGGCGGCGGCGCGTGGAGGAAAATCGACACGTTCCCAGATGTTCCGCAAGGCGTGTACGTGCGGCATCTGGTGCCTTCGCAGTTCGCCGATGGGACCGTGTATGTGGCGTTCGACAATTCGCAGAACTCCGACTTCAAGCCGTACTTGTTGAGGAGCGCGGACAAGGGTCTCACGTGGACTTCGATCGCCGGCGATCTTCCGGTGCGGGGATCGGTGTACGGGCTGGCGGAGGATCCGGTGAATCCGAATCTGTTGTTCGCGGGCACGGAGTTTGGGCTGTTCTTCACGATCGATGGCGGGAAGAAGTGGACGCCGTTGAAGTCCGGGCTGCCGACGATCGCGGTGCGAGATATCGCGATTCAGAAGCGCGACAACGATCTGGCGATTGCGACGTTCGGCCGTGGATTCTACATCCTCGACGACTACTCGCCGTTGCGCGAACTCGGCGGCGACAACCTGTCGAAGGAAGCTGTGCTGTTCAAGCCGCGCAACGGATTGCTGTACGTCGAGGGCGCGCCGTTCGGCGTGCGCGGCGCCGGATTTCAAGGGGAAAGTTTCTACTCGGCTGACAATCCGCCGTATGGCGTGGCGCTCACTTACTACTTGAAGGATGGATACAAGACGCTAAAGCAGCAGCGGCTCGACGCGGAGAAAGAAGACGCGAAGAAGAAGATCGTGCCGCCGTATCCGACACACGCGCAGCTCATCGCTGAGGGTGATGAAGAGGCGCCGTCGATCATCCTCAGCGTGACGGATGCGTCCGGACGTTTGGTGCGGCGCTTGACGGGTCCGGTTGGCAAGGGTGTGCAGCGCCTCACTTGGGATTTGCGCGCGGCCGCGCCGACGTTGAGTGGACCTCGGCGGCCCGGCGATGACGATGATGACGGACCTTCCGGCGGACACTTCGTCCTGCCCGGAACGTACACGGTGGCGCTCGCGAAGCATGTGCGAGGAGTGACGACGGCGTTGGGAAGTCCGCAGACGTTTGAGGTCGTGACCGAGACTCCGCTGTCGAAGCCGTACATCGAATTCCAGACGAAGCTCGACAAGTTCCGCGCGGCCTTTACTGGAGCGATGGAAGTGGCGAACAGCGCCAAGGCGCGCACCGCGGCGGCGAAGAAGGCGATTGAGGAATCGACGGCGGATCTGAAACTGCGCGATCAGGCGTCCGCGCTTGATGCTCGTGCGACAGCGATCCTGCGTGGATTGCGGGGCAATGAGATCCTTGCGCAGCGGCAGGAAAATCAACCGCCATCAATCGCAGAGCGGTTTGGAACCATGGAGAACGAACTCGGCCGCTCGCTGGGCGCTCCGACGGCGACGCATGAAGAGACGTTGCGGATCGCCGGCGAGGAACTGTCGGCGGAGCTCGCGAAGCTGAAGACGCTGGTCGATGTTGACTTGAAGAAATTGGATAAGGAGATGGACGCGGCTGGTGTTCCGCACACGCCAGGACGCATTCCGGAATTCAAGTAAGTGAGACGGTTGGCGCTAGTACTGGCGGTTGGCAGCGGATTGGTGTTGGCCCAAACTCTTCAAAGCGGCGACTACCTCGGGACGATCCAAATGGGTGTGACGACGCTGCGTATGGCGCTGCATTTGGCGCAGAGTCCGGATGGCTCTTGGGGTGGGACGATCGACTCGATCGACCAGGGCGCGATGGGAATTCCGGTCCGCAATCTGACGCTCGATGATAAGGGCGTCGTGCGGTTCGGCAATTTCGAAGGCACGGCCAACGCCGATGGAAGCGAGATCAGCGGCCATTTGACGCAGGGTGGGACGGCTGTTCCCATCGTCTTTCGCAAGGTCACGAAGATCGAAGGTCCGGCGCGTCCGCAGATGCCGCAGCGGCCGTATCCGTACAACGAAGAGGATGTCGAGTACGACGGCGCGGGCGTGCATATCGCGGGCACGTTGACTTGGCCGAAAGCAGGCGGACCTTTTGCGGCGGCGATCCTGTTGAACGGCTCTGGACTGCTCGATCGCGACGAGACGATGTTCGGGCACAAGCCGTTCCTCGTGCTCGCGGACTACCTGACGCGGCTTGGCTTTGCAGTGTTGCGCACCGACTCTCGCGGAGCGGGGAAGTCGACGGGCAGCGTGGCGCGTTCTACCTTTGAAGATCTCGCGCAGGACGCGTCGGCTGCGGCGGCGTTCCTTCGGACGCGCAAAGAAATTGATCCCAAACACGTCGGATTCATTGGCCATAGCGAAGGCGGATGGATCGCTCCGATGGCGGCGTTGCAGGCGGGCGGGGCGTTTGTGATCCTGCTGGCGGGTCCGGGCGTGCGGGGAGACGAGCTTCTGTATGAACAGGGGCAGGCGGTGCTGAAGGCCGTGCATGCGGCTCCGAACGTCCTCGAGCGGCAGGGGCAATTGCAGCGGTTGTTGTTTGGCGCGGTGCTGGCCGAGCGGGATCCGGAGAAGATCGAGGCCCGTCTGCGCGCGGCAATTGCGCAGTTCAAGGCGAGCCTCACGCCTGAGGAATTGGCGGCGACTCCGGGGTTCGATCAGCAGATGGAGGGCGAGGTTCGGCGATGGATGATTCCCGCGATGCAGTCACTGCTCCGGCATGATCCGAAGCCGTATTTGATGAAGCTCGAATGTCCGGTGCTTGCGATCTTCGGGACGCTCGACACGCAAGTGCCGGCGAGGCAGAACGTGCCCGCGATCGCTGAGACGCTCGCGCAAGGACAGGTTGCGGACTATGAGATCGTGGACCTGCCGAACCTCAATCACTTGTTTCAAACTGCGCGAATAGGGGCGGTGCAGGAGTACGCGATGATCGAGGAAACGATGGCTCCGCTGGCGCTCGAGACGATTGGGGAGTGGCTGAAAAGCCGGTTCCTCACTACTGAACGACGCGCTCGGTAATCGTGATCGGCCGCTCGACGCGGAACGTCAGCTTGGTCTCAACGGGGATGTTGATCGTGCGGCCGCCGGACAGCAGAACTGCACCGCCGCCGGCTGCTGCGCCTGCTCCGGCTCCGATGGCGGCGCCCTTGCCTCCGCCAGCTGCGGCGCCGATGACGGCTCCGAGAATTGCGCCTCCGCCGACCTTGGCGGCGTCGTGATCGTGGTTGCGTTCGCCGCCGTCCCTGGTGAAGACGGACGTCTGAATGTGGACGCGCTGACCATCTGACGTGTTCACTTGCGTGAGCTCGAGGGACATGCGCGAGGAGCCTCCCAGGCCTTTCGCTTTGTCCACTTCGACGAGCTTGCCTTCGACGCGCGCGCCTTTTTCGGCGATGACGAATCCGCCGGCGACCAGCGGTTGATCAAGAGTCGCGAAGAACGTATCGCCGGTGAGATTCTTCTGCGAAGAGAGGGATTCGCCGAGGCGGACGACGATCAGGGATCCTTGGGCGATGGTGGTGGTGTTGGGTCCGCCGCTCGACTCGGGGTCGCGTAAGATCGCAGGTTGGGCGCGATCGATTTCCTTGGGAGGATAGAGGGGAACTCTTTCAGGAGGCGCAGGACGTGCCGGCGGCGGGGGCGTGACGACGGGTTCAGGAGTCGCGGCGGCGGGAGCGGCGGGCGTCTCTTCCTTAGATTCAGGCGCGGCAACCGGTGGCGGCGCGATCGGTTCTCCGACTGGGGAGGGCTTGGTGGTTTCGGGAGGCAGCGGAGCCGGAGCGACAACGGGCGCGGGCGTCGGCGGCAGGATCACTATCGGATCGGGGCCGGCCTTCGATATTACAAGCGGGGGGCCAGCCGGAGCCGGCGGCACCATTTTCGCTGCCGGGACGTTTCCGTCGCCGTTACGGATTGGGGTTACCACCCAATACGTCAGTCCAGCCGCAAAGACGGCGCTTCCGAGCGCCACCAGGACAGTTTTCAGGTTCATGTCAAACGTGCCTCACTCCTACACGCGCGGTTATACAGATAAACGTATCGTGGAGGACTTTAGTTGCGCGGGTTAAACTGAATTAAGTATGGTCTCGTTCCCTACAGGATACCGGGTCGGTCCGGTGGCGATCGCTCCGGCGACGGTGTTGGCTCCGATGGCGGGGGTCACCGATACCGTTTTCCGCCGCCTCATCCGCTCGCAGGGCGGGTGCGGCCTCATCATGACGGAGTTTACCAGCTCGCACGGCGTCGTCAAGATGCTGACTGCGCGCAACCCGGAGAAGACCAAGAACTTCCGCTATTTGGCGTTTGAGCCAGAGGAGCATCCGATCTCGGCGCAGTTGTTCGGATCGGATCCGGAAGTGATGGCCGATGCGGCGCGGGTCTGCGAGCAACTCGGATTTGATGCGGTCGATATCAACTTTGGATGTCCGGTAAATAAGGTCGTCAAGTGCAACGGCGGATCCGGGCTGTTGCGCGACCTGCCGCTGGTCGAGAAGATCTTGCAGACGGTCAAGTCGTCCATCTCGATTCCGCTCACCATGAAGTTCCGCGCAGGATGGAACGACAGGGAACTCGTGTTCGTCGAGATGGCGAAGCTGGCTGAGAACCTGGGCGTGGCCTCGATCGCTCTGCATCCGCGCACGCGAGAACAGGGCTATAGCGGACTTTCCGATTGGACCCGCATTGCGGCGACCAAGGCCGCAGTGAAAATTCCGGTGATCGGCAACGGGGACGTGCTCACTCCCGAGGACGCGGTGCGGATGTATCGCGAGACCAATTGCGACGCCGTGATGATCGGACGTACGGCGGCATCGAATCCCTGGATTTTCCGGCAGATCGATGAGTACGTGCGGACGGGCCGGTATTTCCAGCCATCCGAAGAAGATCGCTATCAGATCATGCGCCAGTATTATTCGATGTTGATCGATCAGGAACTGCCCGATGCGGTTGGGAAGATGAAGCAGTTCGCGACGTACTTCACGCATGGCGTGCGGAATGGTTCGAAGCTGCGCACTGAAGTCCATCGAGGGACGACGGCGTTGCAGATCGTCGACCTTGTGGACGCGTTCTTTTCGCGCGAGTTGGCGGCGGCGTGACGGAAGGGAACGTCCTCAAGAAGGTCCAACTGATCACAGACGGGTCGTGCCTCGGCAATCCCGGCAAGGGCGGCTGGGCGTGCGTGTTGCGCTACAAGGATTACGTCAAAGAGATGTATGGATCCGAGGCGCACACGACCAACAACCGCATGGAACTTTCGGCCGCGGTCGAGGGATTGGCCGCGCTAAAAGAGCGCTGCGACGTCGAAATCGTCACCGATTCCAATTACGTCAAGAACGGCATTTCCACGTGGATCCACAACTGGAAACGCCGTGGCTGGATGACGGCAGACAAGAAGCCGGTCGTCAATCAGGATTTGTGGGAGATGCTCGATGAGCAGAACTCCCGCCATCGGACGAACTGGGTCTGGACCAAAGGCCACGCCAATCACGCCGACAACAATCGATGCGACGAGTTGGCCCAAAAGGCCGCCCGCGAGCAGATCAACCAACCTTCGCCGGAGTGGGTGAAGCGGGCCGGGTAAGCGGGCCGGGGGCGCGTCCGACACGGCTGAGGATCGGAGGCGCGGAAGGCGCTGCCGCGGCGGCGATTTCCTCTTCCGGAGTCGGCTTCTTCGGCCGTGCATCGAGGCGCTTGGCGATCATGCCCGCTTTGGCTTTGGCGAACTTCGGCGAGCCCACTTCGAGGCCCGCGTTTGCGGCCAACACTTCGGCGTCGGTCACTTCTTGCGCCATCAGCAGATACTTCTGGAAGTAGTTCTTGATGCGGTCGAGAACGAGGCGCTCGGTGCTGCGCGAAAGGACGAAGAGGATCTCCTCGCCGACGCCCTGACTGAGCGCGGTGTACACGAGCGACGGCCGCTTCAGCTTCGGACTCTTCAGGGCCTTCTCGTATTTCTTCGCATTCACGGCGAGCTTCGCCGCGGCGGCGAGATCGGCCTTCGAGAGGTGGCAGTTCTTCACGAGGCTCGATTTATCTTTTGGCGAGAGCTTCTCCATGAGAAAGAAAAGGAACAGGCGATAATAATCCGCGCGGAAACCCATTCCGAATGGCACCGTCTGGCGCGCCTTGTGCAACTTCGTGAAGCCGGCGAGATTCAATTTCGCGCCTGTCAGAGCCGGACTGAACAGTTTGAGCAGCCCTTCCTTTTCGAGTGTTTCGAGCACTTCTCCGCAGTTCAACTCGGTGCCGATCTGCTCGAGCTCATGCTTTAAAACCTCGGTGGGAATCTTCGTTTCGAGCTCGGCCTCGCGCACGTTCGCGTATTGCGCAAGGGTCCGCTCATCGATGGTGAGCGTCATGCGGGCCTTGAGGCGGAACATGCGCAGGATGCGGCCGGGATCGTCGTAAAGCGTGTAGTTCGAAACGGCGCGCAGCTCACGGCGTTCGAGATCCGCCTGGCCGTTGGTCGGATCGAGCAGCAATCCATGGGAGGCTTTGTTCAACGACAGCGCGATCGAATTGATGGTGAAGTCGCGGCCGCGCAGGTCCTCATAAATGGAAGCGGGAGTGACCTTCGGACTCGCGCCCGGCTTGCCGAATTTCTCGACGCGGGACATGCCGATCGAAATGGTCACGCCGGAGGCGAACAGGAGCTCCACCGTCTTGCGGTTCTCGTCTTCCGAAACGATCTTGGCGTCCTTGGCTTTTTCAATGGCGCGTGCGAATTTAACGGCGTTGCCTTCGAGCGTGAAGTCGAGGTCGCGGATGGGGAATCCGCCGAGCATGTCGCGCATCGCGCCGCCGGTGAGAAAGAGGCTCAACCCCGCATCCCCCGCGTGCCGCTGGACGACGGCCAAGGCACGGCTCTGCTCGGCCGTCAGGTGGCTTTCCAGCATGAACTTGTAGTCACTCATGTTTTGGTCCTTACTGCTTCCCTTGCTGCTACTGCTGTGGTGCTCATTTTTGTGTCAGGCTCTCGGATGATGTTCGTCGACCGTCTTGCGCAGCCGGGTCCTGGCGACATGCGTGTAGATTTGAGTGGTCGAAATATCCGCGTGGCCGAGCATGGTTTGGACGCTCCGTAAATCGGCGCCCCCTTCAATCAAATGGGTCGCGAAGCTGTGTCGCAGCACGTGGGGCGACAAGCCGCGGAAGATACCGGCGCGTTTGCCGCGCTCGCCTAACAATTTCCAGAACGCCTGGCGTGTGAGGCGTCCGCCGCGGGAGGTGACGAATAGATACGGGCTGGCGCGGCCGGCGAGCAACTGTGGACGGACAGTGCTCACGTACGTCTCGATCGCCTTGATCGCTTCTTCGCCCATCGGCACGAGCCGCTGCTTGTTGCCTTTGCCCATCACGCGGATGATTCCGAGATTCGTTTCGACATCCGAAAATTGAGCGGCGCACAATTCTGAAACGCGCAGGCCGGAGGCGTAGAGGAGTTCGAGCATCGCACGATCGCGGATCTGCGTGGGCTTCGCGGGATCGATCGCATTGCTGGCCTCGAGCACGGCGCCGACCTGCTCGTGATTCAGATATTTCGGCAGCGGAGCACCGAGTTTGGGCGAGGTCAGGAACTCCGTGGGATCGTTTTCGACGGCGCGCTGCTCGAGGAGGTATTTGTACAAATTTCGGATCGTCGTGATGTGCCGTGCCACGGAGCGGCCCTTGAGTCCGTTGGCGTAGAGCGAGTCGATGTACTGACGCAAGTCCTCGCGTCCGGCTGTGGTGAGCCGGACTCCGTGCTGGTCCATCCAGTCGCTGAACCGCAGCAAATCCCTGCGATAGGCGTCCAGAGAATTGGATGCCAGCCCCTTCTCGACACGGCAGAAGGAGAGAAAAGCCGAAACTGGTGCCGGCAAACCGCGTGCCGGTGCGGCGCGCTCCATTAAGCCAATGATACAATATGGTGCAAATTTGTTTCGAACAATTAGCGGTATCGCGCAGGCGCCGGACGCCCTAAATGGCTGCATCTTCAACAAACAAAAAGGTTGTGGTAATCAGGTTCGATCGTGAGCCGCTCGCCGGGGTGACTAATCCTTCGTCATTCCACGACTCGGCGGCCCTCGAAATCCTGACGGCGACCGGGATTCTGGCGCGTGCGGCGTTCGATGAAATCAAAGCAGTTTGCTTCGTAAAGGAACTTCCGGCGCCTGATGCGTGGCGTCCGAACCGGTTTTTTGCGGTGCGTCCGAAGACTGGCGGACTGTGGCTGCGCTTCCGGTTCCGCGATCTGGATGGGCTCGACGGAGTAGTCCCCAACAACCTGCTGACGCTCGAGGGATCCGGGTTCACGGTTGTGCCTCCCGATCCGTCATTTTTGAATCAGCGGATTTACATCCCGAAGTTGGCGCTGATGGAGGCGCAGGTGATGGGCGTGATCGGGAGTCCGCTGCGGCAACCGGTGACGCGCAAGCCGAAGGCGGCGAGTCCGGCGCAGATTGAGCTCTTCGAAGGCTAGGTTTTACGGGTGGTCACGGCGGCATTGATTTTCGAGCCTAGCGCTTCGAAGGCGGGAGTGGGACCTTTCCATTGCAGTTCGTCCACGGATTTGAATAACGGAATGTCCGTGCGCAAAGTGGCCAGCGTGCGGAACAGGAGCGCGTTCTCCCGCTCGCGGATCAACGTTGCAGCCAAGGTGGCTGCGCTCGAGGCATTGACCTTCCAAGTCGTCCAATCCTCGGGGATGGATTCGAGATGTCCGAACTTCGCGAGGACGGCTGCGGTCGACTTCGCGCCCCAGCCCGGCAATCCTGGATAGCCGTCGGCGGTGTCGCCTACGAGCGCCAGATAATCCGGAATGGATGCCGGCGGCACGCCGAATTTGGCGATCACTCCGGCTTCGTCAATTGTCGTGCGAGCACGGCGATTCATTTGCACGACGCGCGTTCCGCGGACGCATTGAGCGAGATCCTTGTCGGGAGTGCAGATAATGACTCGATCGACGCGCTCATCGCGAGCGGCGAGCTCGGCTGCGGCCGCGAGTGCGTCATCCGCTTCGACCTCGACCATGGGCCATACGACGATCCCCATCGCGGACATCGCCTGTTCGAGCAAACCGAATTGACTTTTCAATGCCGGATCGATCCCGGCGCCAGTCTTATATCCCCGCCACAAGTCGTTGCGAAATGATTCGATAATGTGATCGGTCGCGAACCCGATGTGCGTCGCGCCTTGTTTAATCATTCCGAGAACAGAAGCGATCACTCCCTTAACCGCACCGACCTCTCGCCCGTCGGCGTCGCGCGCCGAAGGGACTGCATAAAAATGGCGAAACAACTCATATGTGCCGTCGACCAGATGAATATCCACTGCGATCAGCATACATGTTGGCAAAGCCGGCCACGAAATCCTCTATAGTGTTGTTAAGGGATATTGAGCCGATTCGAATGAACTGGCCGAACTTCTTCACACTCCTGCGAATCTTTTTTGTACCGCTGCTAGTCGCGGCATTGGTACAGGATGGATTCTGGCTGTCGAGGCCTTGGGTGGTCGGCAAGGAATTCATTGCGGTATCGATTTTTCTTGCGGCTGCGGCGACCGACATCCTCGACGGCTATCTGGCGCGGCGATGGAAACAAGTGACGACGGTGGGAACGCTGCTCGATCCGATCGCCGATAAATTGCTGATTTCCGCGGCGCTGATTTCGCTCGTGCAGATCAATCGCGTGGCTGGATGGATGGCGATCGTCATCATCGGCCGCGAATTTGCAGTGTCCGGATTGCGCTCGATCGCGGCGACCGAAGGCTTCACGATCGCGGCCAGTGAACTTGGAAAGACGAAGACCGTGTTGCAGGTCATCGCGATTTCAGTGGTTATGTTGGGGATCCATTTTCCTGTGTTCGTTCCGTACGGCATGTGGGCGTTGTGGGCAGTCGTGATTGCGGCGACGGTGTCGGCGATCGACTACTTTCTTAAGTTCTGGCGCAAGGTGGATGGAAGCATCAAAGTCCGGCGGCGGCAGGAATTGCTGCGGATGGAACGGCAGAAGCGCAAAATCGTTCGCCAGGAAAATCGCGCGGCGCGCAGCCAGCGGGCCGGTGGCGATTAGACGCTACTGCTCTTTCGCGTCGGGCTTGCGTTTCGTGAGGCGATCGAAGATTCCTTTCACGGCGTCGACGGGATGTTCGAGCATCTTGATCCTCATCTCTGCGAATCGCTCAGCGTCCGGCGTGACGTGCGGTTGAGCGAATGATCCAGTGACGCGGATCGGCACGACGACTGAGCCATCGGCGGTCGAGAGGGCCGTCACCATCAGTCCACCAACGGTGTTGCCGCCCGCGCGATCGAGCAGCTCTTTACTCAACGTCGCGACGAGGCGAAGGTTCAGGCCTTGGTCGACGAGGTTGATCATCCCCGTTCCGGACACCTTTGCGCCGTCGGCGTCGAGGCGAAGTTCAGAGGCGTCGGCGACTCCGTTTTGGATCGCGAGCACAGCGTCGAGGTTGGTGATCGTCGTGAACGTTTTGCCGTCGCCTTTGAAGCCGAGGAACTTGCCGGCTCTGGCGATTTCGTCGAGAATGTTCACTCCCATGAGGCGGCCGTTCGACAGCTTCAAATTGAGAGTGCCGTTCAGAGATTTGGTGAGGGACGCTTGCGTACCGGAGAACGTGAGGGCGCTGGTGGAGGCCAATTTTCCGAATAGCTGCTGCTTTACCGGTGTGGTCGCCGAGAGCAGCGCGTTCGCATCGACCTGATTCATTGTGAGGTTCGTGTGGAACGTGGGCGTCGACGAATGTAGGTCGGCCTCGATCGATCCGGAGACAGTGCCATCGAACATGCCGGCGGTGAGAGGAGAGAGCATCGCGACTCCGTGCGAGAGCGACACTCCCGTTTTTACTTGCGTGAGCGTGATGCCGTTCGAGATCAGTTGTCCGGCCGTGAGCGTGCCTTTGGCGGTGAGCTTTTCGAACGGAGAGGGTCCCTGCTTTTTGTTCGGCGGCGCGGGCGGGAATTGCGCGGCATCAAATTTGTCGGCATTGATCGCAAACGTGATATCGGGGGCCGCGAAATTCTTCACGGAGAAGTTGCCGGTGATGTTAGTTCCACCGGTCGAGAGGGCGAGGTTATCGATCGACGCCGAGTTTCCGGCGAACTTCATGTTGAGGTGGGCGATCGAAACGGGCTTGGGGAATGATGACAGGTTGAGCGTGGCATTGTCGAGCGACAACAGTCCCGTCAGATTTGGATTTTTCGCGGGCCCTGTCGCGTGGATGTCGACCGATGCGGAGCCTTGGCCCGTGACGCCGGCTGCTGCGGGGAGTCCTGCGGCGGAGGCGATGTTGAGGAGTTCGTCGAGTGCGCTTGCGTTCGATTTGATTTGAGCATCGACGCGCGGCTGGTCGGTCGCATAGGCGGTGACGGTTCCTGTTGCAGTGAGCTGCGTGTTTCCGCAGGTCACGGTCATGGGCGCGGCTTGCATTGAGTCCGGGGTGAAGTCGAGCCGGACCTGCGGGGATTTGACGGGCTGCTTCCAGGTCTTCGAAGTTGCTTCGAACTTCGCGATTTCGACGTGTCCGTTCAGAGTCGGGTGATTGTAGGGTCCGTCGATCGCGAGCTGGCCGTCGAGGTCGCCGGTCACTGAGAGACTTGGTGCGAAGGCGATTCCGAGCAGCGCGGCGTATTGAGCGAGTTCCTTGATGGATCCTTTTAGATGATCGGCTTTCAAGTGGACGACGGCGGGAGTCTGGTGGAAGTCCGCATCGCCAGTGGCGCCGAAGGAGTTCGCGCCGAGTTTCGCTTGCAGAGTTGCGATATGCAACAATTCGGTTGCACGATCGAGGGTGAAGTCGAAGGCCACGTCGGCTGAAGCATCCGACTTAGGATCCTTGAGCGTAAGAGTGCCCTTGGCGGCGATTGCGCCGGACTTCAGATCGACCTGTGCGGCCGCACTCGCCGCGGGATCGCGCAGACTCGCATGCACTTGGTACGCAGTGCCGGCGGACAGTTCACGCAATTGGAGATCGACGCCGTTGTAGATAGCGCGCGCCTTCTGCGCTTGTAGATCGGTGAAGGCGACGGTGCCGTCGCGGATCTCGATCGCAGGCATGGCGGATGATCCATCGCCGCCGCCGGACTTTCCAATAGTCGAGAAATTCCAGGAGCCATCGGCTTTGCGCACCAATTCAATCGAAGGATGATCGAGGACGATGGAGCCCGGCTCGAAGGTCCAATGGAAAATCAGCGCGGTCCATCGCGGCTTCACGGAGAGTGATTTCGTCTGTGCGAATGGCGCCGCAGCCGCGCCCAGTGCGGGATCTTCTCCGATGACGACATCATGAGCTTCGACTGAGAACGGAAAGCGTCGCAGGGCGAGCGATCCGATAGTGACCGGACGCTTGAGCGTGGCTTCGAGACGCGCGCGGACGGGCTCGCGATATTTGTTGACGTCAACGAAGAACGGGAGCGCGATCAGGATCAGGAGGCAGAGTCCGATGAGGGATCCGGCGATGATGGCGAGCCGCGTGCGCATGACCGGTCCATGATAGCGAGATCGCACGGTATTCTGGAATCACATGGCACGATTCGCGGACACATTCTTTCCCCAAAAGTTCGGCATCACCGAGCGCGACCTGGAACGTTACCTGGCGGCGGCGCTGTCTTCAGGCGGCGAATATGCCGATTTGTACTTCGAGTACCTTATCACCAGTTCCATCGCGATCGATGAATCGATTGTGAAAAGTGCGTCGCAGGGTGTGACGCTCGGCGTCGGAGTTCGCGTGATCAGCGGTGAGCGGACGGGTTACGCTTATTCGGACGATTTGAGTCCGGAGCGGATTTTGAAGGCCGCGAAGACTGCGGCGTGCATCGCGAGCGGTCCGGCGCAGGTGGAAAAGACGGGGCTGGAGTCCGGTGCGCCGAAACGGAATCTGTATCCAGTGTTGACACCGCCGGCGGAGACGCCGCTGCTCGATCGCGTGAGTCTCGTGAAGCGGGCGGATGAGGCGGCACGTGCGGCTGACGCACGGGTTTTCATGGTGCAGGCGAGCTACGCCGATTCGCTGCAGCACGTCCTCATCGCCAATAGCGACGGTACTTTGAAGTTCGATCGCCAGCCGATGACACGCTTGAACGTCCTGGCAGTCGCGAGAGAAGGCAACGGCGTTCCGCAGCAAGGCTACTCGGGCGGCGGTGGACGCGTGGGGCTCGAGTTCTTCGTGGGCAACCATTCTCCGGAAGCGTTCGCGCAGGAGGCGGTGCGGCAGGCGATTGTGCAACTCGACGCGGTCGAGACTCCGGCGGGCGAAACGACTGTGGTGCTGGGCCCGGGTTGGCCGGGTGTGCTGCTGCATGAGGCAGTGGGGCATGGGCTCGAGGCGGATTTTAATCGCAAGAAGGTGTCCGCGTTTTCGGATCGAATCGGGCAGCAGGTAGCGAGTCCGCTGTGTACGGTGGTCGACGACGGGACGCTGCCGAGCCGGCGCGGATCTTTGAACGTCGACGACGAGGGCACGGAAACGCAGCAAAATGTTTTAATCGAGAACGGAATTCTGCGGGGGTATCTGACCGACAAGTTGTCCGGTCGCATTTCCGGAAGCAAGAGTACGGGCAGCGGGCGGCGCGAGAGTTACCAGCACATCCCGATGCCGCGTATGACCAATACGTTCATGCTGGCGGGCGAATCCGATCCGCAGGAAATCATCCGGAGCGTTTCGAAAGGCCTGTACTGCGCCAATTTCGGCGGCGGCCAGGTGGACATCACGAGCGGCAACTTTGTGTTCGACGCGACTGAGAGTTATCTCATCGAAGACGGCAAGATCACGCGGCCGGTGCGCGGCGCGACGTTGATCGGCAATGGTCCTGAGGCGCTCAAATACATCAGCATGGTGGGCAACGATTTGAAGCTCGACGAGGGCGTAGGCGTCTGCGGCAAGGAAGGGCAGCAGGTGCCCGTTGGCGTCGGCATTCCGACCGTCCGCATCGATCGCATGACCGTGGGGGGAACCGCGCAGTGAAGCTCACGCACATTGCAGAGTCGGCGATCGCGCTCGCGAAAGAACTGGGCGCGACCGACGCAGAGTGTACGATCTCGGAGGGCAGCCGTTTCGAGACGACCGTCCGCATGGGCGAAGTCGAAAACATCAAGGACGCAGGATCGCGCGCGGCGGGGATCCGCGTGCTCGAGGGCAAGCGGGCGGGTTCGGCGTATACATCCGATCTGTCGGACGACGGGATCCGGCATATGGTGCGGTCGGCGATTGAAATCGCCGGCATTGCGTCTGAGGATCCGATGGCGGGGTTGCCGGAAGAGAGCGACCTGGGTCAGCTTGCGGGTGACCTGCAGCTCTATCACGAGGACACTTTGAACGTTCCCGCGGGTGAGCGAATTCAATGGGCGAAGCATGCAGAGAGGGCGGCGCTCGACGCGGATCCGCGGATCACGAATTCTGAAGGTGGATCGTTCGACTCCTCGACAGGCCGGCGCGTGTTTGCGAATTCCCGCGGATTTATTGGGGAATATCGCTATTCGAGCTGTTCACTGACGGCGCAACCCGTGGCCAAGGACAACGGCGCAATGGAGCGCGACTATTGGTCATCGAGCGCGCGCTCGCTCGATAAGCTCGAGTCCGCGGAGTCCGTGGGCAAGCAGGCGGCAGCCCGGGTTCTGAGGCGTTTGAATCCGCGCAAGGTCGCGACGCAACGGTGTCCGGTGATCTTCGAGCAGCGAGTCGCGCGGACCATCGCGAGCCATATTTTCGAAGCAGTGAACGGGACGGCGGTGTATCGAAAGTCCTCGTTTCTTGCGGGCAAGCTCGGCGAGAAGGTCGCGAATGAATGCCTGACCGTGATCGACGACGCGACCATTCCAGGCCTGTTCGGGACTTCGCCGTTTGACGATGAAGGCGTCCCGAGCCGACGTACCGTCGTAATTGAAAATGGCGTGCTGAAGAGCTATCTGCTCAATACGTACACCGCGAAAAAACTCGGATTGAAGACGACCGGCAACGCCTCGCGCGGAGTGGCCGGCAACGCCGGCGTGGGACATGGGAATCTGTATATCGAGAAGGGGTCG
>DASXZC010000136.1:0-3294 GCA_036502165.1 Bryobacteraceae bacterium | reverse complement strand
CGGATGCTAGCGCCTGTCCACTAAATCCTGGGAACTCCACGATCGGAGCCGGCTCGAGCTCGCCGCGCGCGGGTGTTACCGGTCGACCCGGCAATAACGCGCCAACTCTGACAAGGTCGGGTACTAAGCGCCGCCGTCGTTGCTCAGTGTGGCCCCGTCCGAGCGTCGGCACGTCGGTATCGCCGACGTGTGCTTCGCAATGACGCCGCAAGCGTGGGTGTTGTGCGGCAGCAGGCGCGACATCGGCTCGCGAGGTGCCGACTTTGAGGGCGAGCATCGGCCGGATTGCGCGCTAGCGCTCAGGGACTCCTAATTTAATCGCGGCGCCCGCGGTCACTGGGCTGGTGGTTGGACAACCGCCAATACGCCGCCCGTCGATGGCATACCTACGTGCGGGGCCGCACCGATGCTTCGCGGTACGTACCGTACGCGAGCGAAGCGAGCGGACGTGGCGCGGGGATGGCGTGACCGATCGGTTGCACCGGGATCCGGGATAACACCGCTCGCTCGTATCCCGAGACGGTCTCCCCAGCACATCGAAGCATTCAACCATCAGAACGCGATCTTCGGTCTGTTGATCACGCGCCGGGATCTGGCGGATGGGACTTTGCCCGACTTCGCGGTGGACTTTCAACCGGCGTTTGGGCTCGAAGCATCTTCTCGTTGCCTCCGGATTGAAGTCATGAGCGCGGCTCCATGCTCTACGGATGGCCACGTACTCTCGTAAACGTGGACAAAGGCGCCGCTAGTCGACTAGGTGGATGATCGCGAGGCCTGCCCTTGTCGGGCCCACAATCACCGGGCGCGTGGACTGCTGAAGCAGTTGATCGTCGAGCGCCTAAGCTGATGGAACCGAATTTGTGGAAGTTCAGGCTGTGGAGTCGTCGGCCATTCCGCCGAGGTGGGCGCGCTATTCGCCCGAACGCCCGAGCCCACTCGAAACCGCAGGAATGTGTCCTCTACCGCCTGAAATTGCTCTTTCGTTGCGGCCAGTTCAAGTCGCCTCCGGATCTCGTGGACGCCGCGATCCGATCTGACGGAAGCCGCGAGCCCGGCTGGAAGGTGCTGAGGCTATTGTTTGCAATCGAGCTGAGCAATCACGATTCGAGCAGAGCGAGGATCTCGTGAATCCGCTCGTTTGCGCTTGTGCCTGACGGTTAGTCTGTCAGATAGTGTGCCCATGATCAAAATCTGTGAACCGCTTCTGCGAATAGTCCCGTCGATGCGGCGCGGGTCACGGAGGCGACGATTTCTCATTCCGAGTGGTTTGTCATTGCTCGTCGGCGTCTTCCTCGGCATCTATCCGTCCGGCGCGTTCGCGCAAGACGCCGATAATCACCACGTAGGAATCGTTATCGCGTACCCTTCCTCGGTTGGCGCGGTATTCGAGATGTCACCGAGGATCGCGTTGCGGCCGGACCTGTTCATGTCTGGAAGTTCCCTCACGCAGAGCGGCCAAACGGTTTCATCGCGGAGCATCGCGGTAGGACTCGACGTTCTCATCTGGCTGCGGCGGTATGACAAGGTGCGAACCTACGTCACGCCTCGGGTTTCGTACACGCACAACACGTCGAACCAACCACTCGCTCAGGATGTGTGGGGGACGGCGGGCTCGTACGGCGTCGAATACTCGGCTACGTCGCGCCTGGCAGTATTCGGAGAGGTAGGCGTCTTCGTCGGTCATTCGTTCCCAAAGACAGTCACCATCGCTGAGGGGATTTCTCAGACTGCTGGACCCTTCACCTCGTGGACGACACGGGCGGGCGTCGGGATCGTCTTCTATCCGTGAACAACGTCTATGGGCACACCGGTGGAGGTGACGCAGACGACGTTCAAGAAGCTCCAGGCGGCCACGGATGCGCTCCCGGCACCATTCCTATGGGAAACGCTGACGACATGCCGGATCAACGTGGCGAGTGATGGGGACGTGCTGGCGGATTGGGTTGAGGGTCAGTAGCAGCTCCAGCGCCACTGCCTCGCCAACCGATGAGTGATCTTCGAGAAGATCGATTCATATGACAACCAGGCGATCGCGTTCTCAGAGCGGTTTTGAGGATCATCGGCCGAGACGACGTATTCATCGGACCCCAGCGCACTCCTGCCCCAGGTTCTGGCATACAAATCCAGCACGCGCCCGGCTTTCTCCGCGAACTGCGCGTCTCGTGGAAAGATCCAGCTCCGATGCCGCCAAGGTTGCAGCGTGTCGGCGCTCAACCAACGGGACAAGGTGACACCGCTGATTTGGGCCACGATGCCCCGCGCGAGGACCTCGCGATGCAGTTCAGGGATGGTGAAGCGCGCCAGCGGCACATTCGAGCGATGGGCAGCTCGTACGCCAGCCGTTTAACGTCGACGACGACGCTGGGGGGAAAAGCGGGCTGTGCGCCCGCCTCGAGGCTCCTCCTCAAGGCCGGGCAGTCGCTTTTCGAAGAAACGATGACGCCATTTGCTGACGATCTGGCGTGGCGTATCGAGTCGCGCGGCGATGAGATCGTTGCCGAACCCCTTGCCCGTCAGCCATACGATCTTCGCGCGGATAACGTCTCGATACGGTGACGTATATTTGCGGGTTCTTGCCTCCAACGCGACCCGCTCGTCGGCGGTGAGCTCGATGACGTATGAGGGTATCCGACAAAGTCTGATATCCGAGAGTGTCTGGTCCCCGACAGTGTCTGATGCCGACAGTGTTGAATAGCCAACACTGTCGGAGACCAAGCTGATCGCGTGTCGGCGGGACCCAGAGGCATACCGCCGCGACCGACGCAAAGACCAACTGCTGCAGGAGAACGGCTTCCTGGTGTTGCGCTTCCTCGCCGAGGATCTTGGCAGGGAGCTCGACTCGGTGCTCGACACAATCTTGCGGTCATTGAGTTCGGGCCGGAGGCCGAACTCGGCGGCGATCATTCCGATGGGGGCCCTACGACGCACCGGATCGTAGCTCCGGCGCGCCTCGAACCAGTAGCGCCAGGCGATCGACGCGGCTACGGTTCGAGCTGCGGACCTCGCGCTCGGTGTGCGCCCCAGAGTGCGCGGATAAGAATCGTATCGTCATCGAAGGTGTAGTACAGGTGAAGGCCAACCCGTCTCAGATACACGCGGCGCACACCACGGACCGATGACGCGGCATAAATCGTCCCGGCGCCCGGAAGGCCCGCGACGACCTTCAGTGCCTGCTCGAGCTCTTCAGCGGAGAACTCCGGATGATCGCGGGTCTCGAGCCACCACGCTTTCTCTCGAGCGACGTGCTGGCGTGCGGTAAAGGTGAAACTGACGTGTCGCCGCTTCAACGGGCCC
>DASXZC010000135.1:0-5093 GCA_036502165.1 Bryobacteraceae bacterium | reverse complement strand
ATGCAGCGCGTGCCTCGGCAACTCGAGCCGTGCCTCCAACTCCGGCGTCCAGCCGCGCTCGATGAAATCGAGAAAGAGCTGCTGGTCGGGCCCATAAATCTTGTCGCCCACGATCGGATGACCCATCCACGCCGCATGCACGCGGATCTGATGCATGCGCCCGGTGTGTGGTCGCACATCGGCCAGCGTGTAGCCGCCACGAACATCCACCGGGATGAATTCCGTTGTCGCGGACGCCCCTTCTGCACGCACCCACTGGCGAACCCGGACGGTTCCGGTGCCATCGAAGCCGATCGGCCGATCGACTGTCACCGGCCCGTCGAGCGTCCCCTTCAGAATGGCGCGATAGCTCTTGCGGACGCGGCGACGCTCGATGGCGGTTTGCAGAATCGAAGCCAATTCGCGATCCTTTGCGAAGACGACCACTCCGCTCGTCTCGCGATCGAGCCGCGAGGGCATGTGCAAAGTCGCTAAGCCCGTATATTCGCGGCAAGCGCCAATCAGGCTCGACCACGGGCCATTCTTCGAGGGATGGCACAGTACGAACGCGGGCTTGTCGATCACCAGCAGCCGCTCGTCTTCATGCACGATCCAACTGACGAGTTCCTGGCGTGTAATTTCAAATCCGGAACCGGTCAGCGGCACGGTTCATTTTAAACTGATGCGAGAATAAAGTTTGCGATCCTCACCTCTTCTGCCCATCTTCCTGATCGTGCTCGTCGATGTCCTGGGCCTCACAATGTTGATGCCATTGCTACCGTTTTACGCGGAATCGCTCGGCGCGACGGCAACGGAAGTCGGGCTGCTGATCGCCATTTACGCTCTGTGCCAATTGATCGCCGGGCCGCCGCTCGGCAAGCTCTCAGATCGCTTTGGACGCAAGCCCGTTCTTCTCGTCAGCCAGCTCGGAACGTTCGCCGGATTCCTCATCCTCGGCTTCGCGACGAGCCTCTGGATGGCGTTTCTCAGCCGCATGATTGACGGGCTTACGGCTGGCAATCTGACCGTCGCCCAAGCCTACATCAGCGACGTCACCAAGCCGCAAGATCGCGCGAAATCATTCGCAGTGATCGGCATCGCCTTCGGTGTCGGATTCCTCGTGGGACCGGCTGCCACCGCGCAAATTGCCGCGCATTATGGCGATCCCTACGCCATCTTTGCCGCTGCGGGATTGTCGGCGCTCTCTATCTGCGCGACGCTCGTGCTGCTGCCGATGCATCCGGTTCGCCCCGCGCTCGAGCCCGGTGAGGATCCAGGACCTGTCGCCCCCGGAGGCGTGCGGCTCGGACTGACCGACTGGGGATCGTACGCCGTATATTTCAAGCGCCCGGGCCTCGCGCCGATCCTTTGGCAATTCTTCTGCTTCGCCGTTTCGTTCGCTCTCTACACCGGAGGCTTTGCCCTCTTCGCCGCGGCAAGGCTCGACTATGGAACGAAGCAAGTCGCGGAACTGATGGCGTACGCCGGATTCCTCGGTGTCATCCTGCAAGGCGGATTGATCGGCCGCCTCGTAAAGATTTTCGGCGAACCCAAATTGCTGGCGGCCGGATTCGCATTCATGGCGGCGAGCTGCATCACGTTCGGACTCGGCTACACGTTCACCATGATGATCATCGCGACCACGCTGATGGCCGGCAGCGGACTGATCCGCCCAGTCGTCTCGAGCCTCATCAGCCAGCGCGCGGGACGGCACGAACAAGGCGTCGTGATCGGGCTGACGCAATCGCTCTCGTCGGTCGCGCTGATCGTCGGCCCCATCGTGGCGGGCGTGCTGATCCAGCACCACTTGCTCTACACCTGGGCGTTTGTCGCGGCGGGCGTCGCGGCGATGGGCCTGGCGTTAGAGTCGTTCAAAGGTTGAACTGTTAGAATTAAGGTAGTTCAACGGAGCTCAGGAAAATCAATATGGCAGCAGCAGTAGCCGGTGCAGGTCTCGAAGGCGTGGTCGCAACTTCCTCCTCGATTTGTTTCATCGATGGGGACGCGGGAATTCTCAGTTATCAGGGATACGACATACACACGCTCGCCGAGCATGCCACCTTCGAAGAGACCATTTACCTGCTGTGGCACGGCAAACTTCCGACGCGGGCGCAACTCGATGAACTGAAGAAGTCGCTCGCCGCGAAGCGCGAAATTCCTGCTGAAGTGACGGCATTTCTGAAGGCAACGGGCCAGCATCCGCCGATGGACGTGTTGCGGACCGCGGTGTCGATGCTCGGTGTTTATGACCTTAAGGCCGCTGATACTTCTATTGAAGCCAGCGTCGAACGCGCCCATTTCCTGATGTCCCAGACGGCGACGATCGTGACCAGTTTCGACCGCTTGCGCAAGGGGCTCGGCGTCATTGCCCCGGATCCGTCGCTTGGATTCAGCGCGAATTTCCTATACACACTCACTGGCACAAAACCGCCGGCGATTTCTGAAAAGACATTCGACCTCGCCATGATTCTGCATGCGGATCATGAGCTGAACGCCTCCACGTTCGCCGCGCGCGTCACAGCCGCGACGTTGTCCGACATTTACTCCGCCGTCACCTCCGGCATCGGAGCGTTGAAAGGTCCGCTGCACGGCGGCGCCAACGAGGACGTTATCAAGATGCTGCTCGAAGCTGGCTCCGAAGAGAAAGCCCTCGAGCACATACACTACCGGTTGACCAACAAGGTCAAGATTCCCGGCTTCGGACATCGCGTCTACAAGACCGAGGATCCGCGAGCGACTCACTTGCGAAAAATGTCGGAGGAACTCGGACGCGCCACGGGCCATCTCGATCTGTATCAGACGTCGAAGAAGATCGAAGAGACCGTCAAGGACATGAAGAAGCTCAACGCCAACGTCGACTTCTATTCCGCTTCGACTTATTATTCGCTGGGAATTCCGATCGATCTGTTCACACCGATTTTCGCGGTCAGCCGCATGGCGGGGTGGACGGCTCATGTGCTCGAGCAATACCGTAACAACCGTCTGATCCGGCCGCGTGCGGAATACACGGGCGCCAAAGTCGGACAGCGTTGGGTTCCCATCGACGAGCGATCGTAAAAGCCGCTGCTTCGCACCCGCCCTCTCTTAATTTGTGTCCGTTAACCGTTCGCCGGAGCCCCGTCTATGCACGATCTAAACTGGTTTCGAAACAATCTGGACCTGGCCGCAGAGCGCCTCGCCACACGTCCTTTCGTTGTCGACAAGGAGAAATTCCGCGAGCTCGATTCGCACCGCCGCGCCGCCGTGACTGAGGCCGAAAACCTGAAGGCCCAACGCAACGCCCAGAGCATGGAGATCGGCAAGCTCAAAAAAGCAGGCCAGGATACCGCTGCGCTCCAACAGGCCGTTCGCGAAATGGGCGACCGCGTCGCGCAGTTGGATGAGAAGGTGAAGGAGCTCGACGAGCAGTTCCGGGCGATCCTTACCGTCATTCCTAATCTGCCGCAGGACTCCGTGCCTGTCGGCAAGAGCGAACACGATAACGTCGAGGTTCGCCGCTGGGGGACGCCTACGCAGTTCTCTTTCACGCCGAAGCCTCATTGGGATCTCGGCCCCGAACTCGGCATCCTCGACATGGAGCGTGCCGCCAAGGTTACAGGTGCGCGGTTCAGCGTCTATTGGGGACTCGGTGCGCGGCTCGAGCGCGCGCTGATCAATTTCATGCTCGACGTCCACACCGGGCAGCATGGCTATACGGAAGTGCTGCCGCCGTTCGTGATCAACTCCGCGAGCTTATTCGGAACGGGCCAACTTCCCAAGTTCGCCGAGGATTTGTTCAAGCTCGAAAAGACTGACTACTGGCTCGCGCCAACCGCTGAGGTTCCCGTGACGAATCTCTACCGGGATGAGACGCTCGATCTGGAACGTCTGCCGATCAGTCTGTGCGCTTACACGCCTTGCTTCCGGAGCGAGGCCGGATCCTATGGGCGTGACGTGCGCGGCATCATCCGCCAGCATCAGTTCCAGAAAGTCGAACTTGTGAAATTCACGGCGCCGGCGCAATCGAACGAGGAACACGAAAAGCTCACGGCTGATGCCGAGAAGATCCTGCAGTTGCTGGGCCTGCCGTATCGGACGGTAGCGCTGTGTACCGCCGATCTAGGTTTTTCATCCGCAAAAACCTACGATCTCGAAGTCTGGCTGCCGGGGCAGAACGGATTCAAGGAGATTTCGTCCTGCTCGAATTTTGAGGCCTTCCAGTCTCGGCGCGCGAACATACGCGTCCGCACCGGCAAGAAGAGCGAGTTCGCCCATACGCTCAACGGCTCGGGTCTCGCGATCGGGCGCACCTGGGTGGCGATCGTCGAAAATTATCAGCAGGAAGACGGCACTGTGGTTATTCCAGAAGTGCTGCGGCCCTATATGGGCGCTGAGAAAATAACACCTTCCGGACCCCGCTAAACATTTCGGATTGGGATATACTTCGTTTGCGGGCGCAAGCCTGCATTCCGGGATTCAACTCGCAGCACCGCGCATCGTCCATGCGCGACGACTAGCGGAGCGGCTCGTCGAGCCCGCGGATGTACCAATCAAATAAAGGAAAAATCCATGTCGCTTTTCAGTCTGCATGTGCAAAATCCATCCACTGCGGCCGTGTTGTACGGTGTGCTTGCCTTAGGTTTGGGGCCGGCGGCGATCGCCGCGACCCAATGCGTCAATCCCGCGGGATCGAACGGTTGCGCGTCCACCATTAGCGCCGCCGTCGCAGCCGCCGCCCCTGGAGACACTATCAACGTCGGTCTCGGACAATATGCCGAGAGTGTTGTCATCAATAAGTCGATCTCGCTGGTCGGCGCCGGATCTGCTGCCACTGTCATCAACGCCAAAGGACTTCCCACCGGCATCTACATTAATGGATTGGATAACCCGGGACTCTCGAACGTGCTGGTGACCGGCTTCACAATCGTCAATGCGAACTATGAAGGGATCCTGGTGACGAATGCATCCTACAGCTTCATTACTCAGAATCACATTGCGAGCAACGACCAGGCCCTCGATTTCGCCGCCGGCACTTGCGCGGGGCTGCCTGCTTTCGAAACGAGCGAAGGCGAAGACTGCGGCGAAGGGATCCATCTGGCAGGCGTCCACCACACGACTGTCGCCAACAACGTCGT
>DASXZC010000134.1:0-5849 GCA_036502165.1 Bryobacteraceae bacterium | reverse complement strand
ACGTTCTACGCGTGCACCGGATATCCGGATTGCAAGACGACGCGCCGCATCGACGCCAAGGAACAGAAGAAAGCCGATGTGCTGCTCGATGAGAAGTGCCCGCTCGATGGCGGCCAGCTCGTCATGAAATCCGGCCGGTTCGGCGAGTTTACGGCGTGCAGCAATTATCCGAAATGCAAGTACGTCAAGCAGAAGACGATCGGCGTGAAGTGCCCGAACTGCAGCGAAGGCGAAGTCGTCGAGCGGCGTTCGAAGCGAGGCAAGACGTTCTACGGCTGCAACCGCTATCCTGATTGCGATTTCGTCGCATGGGGCAAACCGATCGACGAGAAATGTCCGCAATGCGGCGGCAGTTATCTGATTGAGAAGTACCTCAAGGCCGGGGCGTTCGCTCAATGCCCGAACGCTGAATGCAAGTACAAGCATCCGATCGCCCCGCCTGTAGTCGAAGAGGAAGTGAAGGCGACCGCGTAGTCAGCACATACACAAATCCATGGCCCTCGTAGATTACGGAATCGACGCACCGAAAGAACAGCACAACTACATCTGGCGGGGAGTGACGTTCCTCGTGCTCGGATTTCTGATGTTCGTCATGAACCGGCAGCAGTATCCGGGTCCCGCTGGAGCGATGTTTGCCAGCCTCGGCCTGATCGGCGCCGCGTTCCTCGCGATCTCGATCGCCTGGTATGCCGCGAGCAAAACCGGCAAGATCAAACTGCGCGACGAGATCATTGCGGGTCTTGGATTGAAAGGCGACGAGAAGGTCCTCGACGTCGGCTGCGGACGTGGACTGATGCTGATCGGCGCGGCGAAGAAGTTATCCGGCAAAGGCAAGGCCACGGGCGTCGACATCTGGCACCCTGAGGATCTCTCGGGCAACTCCGCCGAGGCTACGCTCGCCAACGCGAAGGCCGAAGGCGTCGCGGACAAAGTGAAAGTCGAAACCGCCGATGCGACTTCGCTTCCCTTCGCCGATTCCACATTCGATGTCGCCGTGTCGAGCCTCTGCCTGCACAACATCGCCACTCTCGATGGCCGCGCCAAGGCTGTCAGCGAAATCTACCGCGTGTTGAAATCCGGCGGAAGGCTCGCGATTTTCGATCTGTTCCATGCTTCGGAATACTCGACACGCCTGCGCGAATTGGGCGCGTCGGACGTCGTCGAGGCCCGCCAGTCCGTCGGCGTATTTCCCGGCAAATTGATCAGCGCCAAAAAGCCGTAAAACGGATCCCCTTTCGCTGCCGAGTTCTACTGTCTATTCGATGTAGAATGATTCCGCAGACAGAAAGAGGATCCCGTTATGTCCTACAACCTCCCCTCAGCCCCTCGAACAGTCATTATTCTCAGTGCCGCTCTCGCAGGCGCCAGTCTCTTCCTGACGGCCTGTTCAAGTTCGCGGCACGCTCCTGAAGAGCTCTACTTCCTCGTTGGCAGCAATACCAAGCTGCCCTATTGGCAGGAGGCAGCCAAGGGGCTCGACGCGGGCGCCGCCAATATGGGAGTCCAGGCGCAGTTCGTTGGACCGGAGGCTTACAATCCGAAGGAACAGCTCGAAGCATTTCGCAGGGCCGTGTCGAAGAAGCCGACTGGCATCATGATTTCGGCATCGGATAAGACGCTGCTCAACGACGACATCAACTCCGCCCTGGCCGCCGGCATTCCGGTTATCACTATGGATTCCGACGCTCCCGCGAGCCATCGTCTGTTCTTCATCGGCACCAACAACTATCACGCCGGAGTCATGGGCGGACGACTGCTCGTCGAGAAGCTCGGCCGCAAAGGCAACGTCGTCGTCTTTACGATTCCCGCTCAGGAGAATCTCACCGAACGCCTCAAGGGCTACCAGGACGCGATCGCCAACACCGACATCAAGATCGTGCAGACGATCGACGACCGCGGCGATCCGACAGTCGCCTTCGACAAGACCACCGAGATGATGGAGAAGAAAGAGAAGGTCGACGCCTTCGTCTGCATGGATTCAACCGCTGGCAGCGAAGTCGCCGAGGCTCTCAGCCGCAAGGAGATTAAGGGCAAGATCATCATCGCCATGGATTCGAACGAAGGGACGCTCGGCTGGATCGAGAAGGGCATGATCGCCGCGACCATCGGTCAGAAGCCGTACACGATGGCGTTCTACGGCCTTCATTTGCTCGACGATCTCTATCACCACAAACCGAAGACGCTCGATGGAAACTGGGCGCAGAATCTCGAGGCGCCCATTCCCGCGGCTGTCGACACGGGTTCGACCATGATCGACCAGAGTAATCTGAGCCTCATCCGCAAGCCTTCCAGCGGATCCAAATAACAGAGTCGTGGCCGCAATGGGATAATGGTGAGTTCCAATCTACATGTGGCCTCTCGAGAGAGTCTGGGAAGAGCGCAATCGGACTCCGGTGTTATTGTGGAGCGCCGCGATCATTGTGGTCGTGGCGGTCGCTGACTGGTGGACGAAGCCGTTCGTCGCATTTGGCGTCCTCTATCTGTTTCCGATCATGCTCGCGGCCGGATTTCTGCCGCGGTGGATCATCACGCTGCTCGGCGCGGCATGCGCATTGTTGAGCGAACAGTTCAGCTCGCTCGAGACATCGACCGTCCGCCTGGCGTTCGAGACACTCGCGCTTGTCGGCTGCGGATTGTTCGTGGCCGAGTTGGTGCGCAACCGCAGGCTCACCCTCGACGCCCAGGTGAAGCTTGTCGCACTGGTCGAGACCAGTCCGGCGGCGATCGTCACGGTCGACGAGCGGGGCTTCATTGAACTTGCGAACGAGGCGGCGGTTGCGTTGCTGAGTCCTCGAGATGGGAACCTGATTGGAGATCCGATTTCGGCGTTCCTCCCCGAGCTCCATCACGCCTTGCGTTGGGAGGAAGCCGCTCAATTCCGCGCGACCATGCAGTGCCGGGGACATCGTGGTAACGGCGAGTCCTTTACAGCGGACGTATGGTTCTCGACCTACAAGGAAGGGACGGCGCCGAAGCTGGCCGCCATCATTGCGGACGTCACCGAAGACGCGAACGTCAGCAATTCATTCGCGTCCGAACACAGCGAGCGCGTGCCGCTCAACGAGCGCGAGACCGACGTCCTGCGGTTGGTCGTGCAGGGATTTTCGAACAAGGAAATCGCCACCCAACTGGAGATTTCCGAGAGCACTGTGAAGAACACATTACAGCAGCTCTTTGCGAAAACGAACGTTCGGACACGTGCCCGGCTGGTGCGCGAGGCGCTCGAACAATATAGAGATCTTCTATAGGCCCGATCAACGGTTAATCGAAAGATTAATTCCTCGTACTCCCTTGAATCCATAGGCATCCGCCGTAACATCGGATTGGCGGATCAGACAATCGAACGGACTCCCCGATTAGCGTCAAGATCCTGCGTCCTGGCGATCAACGTGACGTCTATAGTGACAGATGTCAAAGGCCCCATTCTTCCGCGCGGCACTCGCCCTGGCGTTGTTGCCATCCGGGATCTTTGCGCAATCTCAATCGCTCACCTGGCAGCAGATCAAGGATCGTTTTGAGGCTTCGAACCCAACTCTGCAAGCGGCCAAAATGGGAATCGACGAGGCTCGCGCGCAGGAAGTCACCGCGTTCCTGAGGCCGAATCCGACCCTCACGCTGTCGACCGATGGCACCCAGATTACCCCTTACCAGGGCGTCTACCGGCCTTTCGCCGGGACCCAGGTTTCCCCCAACATCAGTTATCTCTACGAGCGCCAACACAAGCGCGATTTGCGCCACGACGCGGCCGTCCAGAATACGGCGGTCACGCAGTCGACTTATGAGGACCAGCGCCGCACGCTGCTCTTCACTCTACGCAACGCCTTCGTCCAGCTTCTCCAAGCTAAGGCGGTCCTCCAGAACGCGAAGGACAATCTCGCGTTCTGGGATCGCGAGCTCGAAATCAACCGCAAGCGCTACAACGCCGGCGATCTCGCCATGATCGATCTGAACCGGCTCGAGCTCCAGCGGGTGCAGTTCGAGTCGGATCTCGAAACGGCGACGGTCAATCTGCGGACCAGTAAGATCCAGGTGCTGCAGTTGATGAACGACCGCACGCCGATCGAGCAGTTCGATGTCTCCTCGCCCTACGACTACGTGGATCAATTGATGCCCCTCGATGAACTTCACGAGGCCGCTCTCGCCGCGCGTCCGGATCTGAAGGCGGCCATGCAGTCCATCGATCTCGCAAAGATCAACCATCAGCTTGCGATCGCGAACGGCTCCGCGGATCCGACGTTCTCCGCCTGGTGGACGCACAACCCGTCCTTCAATAATCCGTACGACTTCAACACCATCGGATTGAGCGTCAGCGTGCCGCTGCGGATCTTCGACAAGAACCAGGGCGAGAAAGAACGCACGCAAATCGACATCGGCCGCAGCGAACGGCTGCGCGACGCCAACCGCGCGTTGGTCTTCAGCGACGTCGACTCCGCGTATTGGACACTCGTCGAGGCTTTGAACATGCTGAAGCCGTACAAGTCGAAATATCTGCCGCTCGCCGAAGACAATCGCAACCGCATCACCATTGCTTTCAAAAACGGGGGTTCGTCCCTGCTCGATTTGCTCGACGCGGAGAAGGCATACCGCGACACCCGTTTAGCGTATTTGAATCTGATCGGCGCCTATATGACGGCCGCCGCGCAACTGAATCTGGCCGCCGGCCGTGAGGTCATCCAATGAAAACGTACTCTCCGATTGCAATGATTCTGGGGATTGGTCTCGCCGTTTTTTCCGCGGGATGCGAAAAGAAGGCGGAAGCCAAAGGCGACCCTACCGAGGGCAGCGGTCCGGCCGCGGTGACGGTTGAGAGCGACCTCGATGCCAATAATTTCAAGGTCGAGAATCCTGAGAGGTTCCCGCTCGCGACCGCCGAGGAGCACGTGGCCGCGCCCGAGATGAACGTAACCGGCGTCGTGACCGCGGACGTCTCGCGGCAGGTTCCCGTGCCCTCGCTCGCCACTGGACGCGTCGTAGAAATCGACGCGAGGCTCGGGGATGAAGTGAAGAAGGGGCAACTCCTCTTTAAAGTCCGCAGCAGCGACATTTCGGGCGCCTACGCCGACTATCGCAAGGCCGTGAAGAACGAACAACTCGCCAAGATTCAACTCAACCGTTCGAAGATTCTGTTCGATGACGGAGCCATTCCCAAGAGCGCCCTCGAAATCGCGCAGACGACCGAGGACAATGCCGCCGTCGACGTCGAGACCGCCGAGGAGCACTTGAAGCTGCTCGGTTCCGACCCTAACCAGCCGACGGGGATCGTGGAAGTGTACGCTCCCGTGTCGGGCGTGATCACCGATCAACAGATCACGAACTCGTCAGGTGTGCAGGCGCTGTCGCCGCCGAATCCATTCACGATTTCCGATGTGAGCCACGTCTGGGTTGTGTGCGACGTGTTCGAGAACAACATGTCGCAAGTGCAGGTCGGCCAATATGCGGATATCAAGCTCGACTCCTATCCGAACCAGGTGTTCAAGGCGCGGATCAACAATATCCTGCCGCAAATTGACCCGAACATACGCACGGCGAAGGTGCGTCTCGAGTTGTCGAATCCCGGGATGATGCGCCTGGGGATGTTCGTATCCGCGACGTTCCACGGGCTCTCCAATGAGCGCCGCGCGACGGTTCCGGCGACCGCGATTCTGCACTTGCACGATCGCGAGTGGGTTTATACGCCCGGCAAAGAGGGACATTTCAAGCGCCTCGAGGTAGTTAGTGGAAGCGTGTTGCCTGGCAATCTGCAGGAGATCGTGAGCGGCGTGCGTCCTGGCGACAAGGTGATCGCGAATGCTCTGGTTTTCCAGAGCACGGTGGAGCAATAGATGATCGAGAAGTTAGTCGATTTTTCG
>DASXZC010000133.1:0-16939 GCA_036502165.1 Bryobacteraceae bacterium | reverse complement strand
GCGGCATTTATTGAACACGCAAACGCCCGCCGGGAGTTGGGATGAGAATCTCGCAACAGGCACGGGCTTCCCTGGAGTGTTCTATTTGACCTATCATATGTATCGCGACTACTTTCCGCTGCTGGCCCTTACCGCCTGCCGGCCTGCGGAAGTGAAACGTGAAGGAGAAGCTTAAAAGTCCATGTCCACGACTCGACGCACATTTCTGGGAACCCTTTCCTCAGCGCCTTTAATCCTCGGCGCCACTGACAAGTCCGGTTCGAGGAACCCGATCCTCGGCGATGGCGAACACAAGTACGAATGCATCCATGACTGGGGCGAGTTGCCCGCGAACATCAAGTACGGCAACACGCACGGCGTCATTGAGGATTCGCACGGCAACATCTATGTCCATCACACGGTCAACGCGTCGAGCGAAAGTTCCGACACGATGGTCGTGTTCGATTCGAAGGGCAAGTTCGTTCGCAGTTGGGGCGCCGAGTTCAAAGGCGGCGCGCACGGGCTGCACATACAGAAGGAAGGCTCGAACGAATTCCTGTACCTCTGCGACACCAAGCGCGGAGTCGTCGTCAAAGCGACCCTCACCGGCGAACAGGTTTGGAGCATCGGATATCCGAAGGAATCGCCCTCCTACGAGCCCGGCGCGGATGGTAAGAAGAAAAAGTACTCGCCGACGAACCTGTGCGTCGCTCCCAACGGCGACTTCTATGTCGGCGATGGTTACGGGTCGAGCTTCGTCAATCAATACAACCACAAGGCCGAATTCATCCGTTCCTTCGGCGGCGGCGAGAAGGCAGACATCGGATCGCTGAAGCAACCGCACGGCATTTGGATGGACATGCGTTCCGGCCAGCCACGGCTGTTGGTGGCGGATCGAGGCAACGCGCGGTTGCATTACTTCGCGCTCGATGGAACTCCAAAGGAAGTGGTGACGGACGGCATGAAGCTGCCTTGTCATTTCTCAGTGTTCAAGAACGGCGACATGCTGCTGCCCGATCTCGGCGCGCGCGTGCTCGTGCTCGACAAGAGCAACAAGGTCGTTGTCGATCTCGGTGATGACAGCGATTCGAAATGGCGCGAGACGCGAACGCAGGCTCGCACGGCATTCAAGCCGGGCAAATTCGTCTGCCCGCATGGCGGATGCTTCGATCACAAGGGCAACATCTTCGTTGTCGAGTGGGTCGAGGTGGGCCGTGTGTCGAAGCTCCGCAAAGTCTGACACGGGTCAGTGACCGGCCGGCGCTTTCGCCATCGGCGTGAAGCGGCGGATCAGCAAAACCAGCGGTACGGCGGCGAGCGTGACCCAGGCGATCACGCGGAAACAATCCATAAAGGCCAGTAAACTCACTTGGCGCCCGAGTAAGTGATACAGATATCCTTGCGCGGCGTTGGCGGCGTCGGGTCCGGTGAAGCCCTTGCCGATGAAATATTCCGTGAGCGAATGGATCCTCTCGGTGAACTGTTGCGATGTCGAAACGACCGCGCCTCCGATATTGGTCTGATGGAAGTCGCGACGGCGTTCGGCCGCGGTCGTGATGAACGCGATGCCGAAGCTGCCGCCCCAATTGCGGAACAGATTCGTCAGGCTCGACGCCTTGTTGTTCTGATCGGGTGAGAGTTGCGAGTACGCGATGACGTTCACGGGCACGAAGAAGAATCCGTAGCCGACGCCTTGGATGATGCGAGCGAGCGCGTAGTGATTGTAATTCGTCGCGAGGTTGAATGAGCTGTAATACCACATCGCTGCGCCGCCCACGAGCAAGCTGACAGTGATGAGGATCTGCGGCGGAACGATCTTGCGCTGGATCAATTGTGCGCCGACCGGCGCGAGCAGCGTGATGACGAATGCTCCGGGCCCGAGCACGAGGCCGGCGTCGATCGCGCGATACCCGTAGAGCGATTGCAGCATCTGCGGGATGAGCGTGGTGCTTCCGAAGAGTCCGAATCCGAAGACGAAAAAGAAGACGGTAGCGATGGCGAAGTTGCGGTTTGCGAGGAGGCGGAAGTCGATGACCGGATCCTTCGCGTGCAGTTCCCAATAGATCGTCGCCATCCATCCGAATACGCCGATCGCCAGCATCCACACGATGAAAGGGCTCGCGAACCAGTCTTCAATCTGTCCGCGGTCGAGCGCCACTTCGAGTGCCGCGGAGGCGAGGGCGACTAGAGAGATGCCGAGTCCGTCGATGCTGAACTTGCCGTTCACGCGAGCTTTGGCGCGCTCGGCTTCAAACTCCGGCGGATCCTTGACCATCTTGCTGCTGAGGAAAAATGCCAACACGCCGATCGGGACGTTGATGAAGAAGATCCAGCGCCAACTGTAATTGTCGGTGATCCAGCCGCCGAGAACGGGGCCGATGGCGGGTGCCGTGACAATGACGATCGTATACAACGCGAATGCGGAGGCGCGCTTCGACTCGGGGAAGGTGTCGACCAGAATCGCCTGCGCTACCGGAGCCAGTCCGCCGCCGCCGATCCCCTGCAGCACTCGCGCCGAGAGCATGATGCCCAGCGACGGCGCGATTCCGCAGAAGAAGGACGTCAGCGTGAACAGCGCGACGCAGCCCAGATAATACACGCGGCGTCCGAAGACTCGGCTCAGCCATGCGGACATTGGCAGGACAACGGCGTTCGCGACCAGGTAGGTCGTGAGGATCCAGGTGACTTCGTCGTAGCTGCGTCCGAGTCCTCCGCCGATGTAGGGCAGCGAGACGTTGGCAATCGACGTGTCGAGCAGTTCCATGAAAGTTGCCAGCGTCACCGTGATGGCGATGAGCCACGGGTTGATCACTGGCTTGGCTTGGGGTTTCATCGAAGCTTCTCCTCGTAGACGCGCTTACCGGACGGTGACGGAGGGCTCAACTGACATGCCAGGACGGAGCAGGTGCTCGGGGTCCTGGTCTTTGTTCAGGCGGATTCGCACCGGGAAGCGCTGCACGACTTTCACGTAGTTGCCGCTCGAGTTCTCGGGCGGAAATAAGCTGAACAGCGGGCCCGCGGCGCCGGGGAGATTCTCGACGCGTCCCGTGAAATCGCGTCCGAAGGCATCGACGTGAATGTCGACCGTTTGGCCGGGGCGCATACGCTTCAGTTGGGTCTCTTTGAACTGCGCGGTGATCCATATGTCGTCGAGGGGCACGATCACGAGGAGTCCTTGACCGGGTTGGATGCGATGGCCGAGCTCGACTGTTTTGCGGCCGATTACGCCGGTCACCGGGGCGTAGATTTTTGTGTAGCTCAAATCGAGCTGCGCGGTGTGGAGGTCCGCGAGCGCTTGCTCGACGTGACCCGACGCGGACTGCGAACGGGCGCGGGCGTCGGTCACCTGTTGCGGAGCGGTGCGTGCGGCTTCGACTTGCGCCTCACGTTGCGCGACCAGTCCACGAGCCTCGGCGATTTTCCGTTCGATCGAAGTGACTCCGGCGCGGTCGGCCTCGACGGCTTGGGCTGCGGCAGTCGATTCGGTCTCGCGGGCGTCATATTCGGAACGCGAGATCTCCCTCTTTTGCACGAGCGCGAGGTAACGCACACGGTCACGCTCGGCGCGCGAGAGGAAGGCTTCATCGCGTTGCAGACGATGCTGGGCGGCTATTAAGTTGGACTGTTCCTCATCGACGCTCGCGAGCGCTTGCGTATGTGACGCTTCGGCGGCGCGCAGTTGGCCAAACGCGTTTGCGTTGACGATCGGAACTGAAATCTGGGCCGCGCTCGCCTCGGCGGTATTGGTGTCGAGGTCCGCCTTGGCGTGTTCGAGGTGCGCTTGATAGTCGCGCGGATCGAGCTCGAGCAGCAACGTGCCGGCTTGGACGAGGTGGTTGTCTTCGACATCCGGATTGATGTACGTCACGGTGCCGCTGATGCGCGAGCTGATCGAGTCGAGATGGCCTTCGATCTGGGCGTCATCGGTCGATTCGAAGCCTTCTGAGTAGTTCCACCAGGCGTACGCGCCGGCGGCGAGCAGAACGACTGCGAACAAGATGATCCAGCGTGTAAGATTGCTGCGCTTGGGGGCGTCTACGGGCGCTTCGACGATCGTCTCCTCTTCCTCGATCACCTTGTGAAGTTCTTCGGTTTCCAGTTCCTGTGTCATATCAGTTGCCTCCTAATAATTCTTGTAGCCTTGCATCCGCTCCGCCCATGGCTCGGGCGAGGGCGACGATCGACGCGTTCAACGAGTACAGGCTGTCGATCCGGTTGTCGTCGGCTTGGGCGACGGCTTCGCGCGCCTGGACGACTTCGAGATAGTTGGTTACGCCATTGCCGTAACGGTCCTCGGCCTGCGTCAACGCCTTGTCGGCGAGCGTCTTGTTGCGCTCGGCGATCTGGACGCTGGACCGCGAGGCCTGCAAATCGAGCCACGCGACGCGAACGTCGTAGGCGATTCGCCCTTTTAAATCCCCATATTCAGCACGGCGGCGTTCGAGATCGGATTGTGCCCGCTCAATGTCGGCGCGGATCCGTCCGCCGGTGTAGATCGGAACGTTGACGTTGCCGGCGACGGTGTAAACCTGATTGAAGTTGCCGACGTTCGCTCCGCCACCGCCGTAGTCGGCGCTGAAGGAGACGACGGGCAGCCGCTGATCGCGTTCGGCGCGGAGAGTCATTTCCGCTGCCCGGATCGCCGCCTCGGAGCTTCCAAGATCCGAGCGGGACCGCAGGGCCTGCGTGGTGGCCGCTTCTTCTGACATGTCAGTTAGCGAATGCGAGGCGAGCGTTTCTGTCACTGAGAACTTCTGGTCGATCGAGAATCCGATCACGCGGGCCAAGGTCAGCCTGTCCTTTTCCAATTGGTTTGATGAATTCGTCAAGCGCTGCTCCGCGGACTGGCGGCCGACTTGGGAACGTAGAGAGTCGATCTCCGGTGAAACTTCATGCTGCACGCGGTCGGCGGTTTGGCGATCGAGTTCCTGTGCGGATGCAAGCTCTGCCTTCGCGGCTTCGACGCGAGCCGTACTCGCGATCACCTGCAGGTAAGCGGTGGCCACAGCGAAGACAACGACATCCCGAGAATCTTTCGCGCTGAGGATCGAGGACTCTTCGGCCTGCTTTTGCGCCTTGTAGCGGTCGCGCAATTCAGAACTGTAGATGGTTTGATCGACCGCGATGCGAGCATCCTGGTATCCGAAGGCGCCTGTTGTCGGCGGAAGGCCGTGGAACCCGGGGATCGGGGGAAGCTTGATTCCAATTTCCTTGAGACTCAGAACCTGGTAGGCTTGGCGTCCACGGGCTGATACTTGCGGCAGGAGTGCCGACAAAGCCCGCAGGCGTTCAGCGCGAACGTCCGCGCTTGCGTGCGTGGACTCGACGAGGCCGAGGTTGTAACGGAGTCCGCGTTCGATCGCGTTGTGCAATGAAAGAGAGATGACTGCGTCCGCTTTCGAGGGGATGCTTCCTAAGAAAGGATTCTGACTCTGCGTTGCTAGTGCGCTCGGATTGGTAGTGCCCTGTGCGGGACTTACCGGGCGGGGAGTCACGACGGAATAGCTCAGCGGCCCTTGCGCGGATGTCTGACCAGTCAGCAGACTTGATGTGAACGCCGCCACCACCATCCATCCTGTATATTGTTTCCGACTCGCAGCCATTGACGTTCCTTCCTTGTACAATGGGTCAGATGCAAAAGAGACCGAGCGGTCGCAAGAATCTTGAGTTACAATCAAATTGAGACCGAACGGTCTCGGATAGCATCTTACTAACGTGACCAAGGGCGAACAAACCAGGCAAAAGATCGTGGAGGCGGCCGCCCCGATCTTCAATAGGCGCGGCTACGAGGGTAGTTCTATCAATGACTTGATGGCTGCGACGGGGCTCAAGAAGGGCGGAATTTATCGTCATTTCTCGAGCAAGGAAGAACTCGCCGCTGAGGCGTTCGACTACACGTGGGAACAAGCGTGGAATGCACGCATGGTTCAGGTCGACGAAACCGCGCCGGGTCTCGAACAGTTGCGGCAACTGATCTCTGCGTTCGTCGATCGCCGTGGATGCGTGGCCGGTGGCTGCCCCGTTTTGAATACGGCGGTCGACGCTGACGACGGAAACTCGGTGCTGCGTGCGAAAGTCGCGAAGGCGCTCAAGACGTGGCGCGCGAAGATTAGCTCGATGGTGAAGCTCGCGGCCGACCACGGCGAGATCAAAGCGGGAACGGATCCCAAAGCGGTCGCGACCTTGATTATTGCGACGCTCGAGGGCGCGCTCATGATCAGCCGCGTCGAGCGCTGCGACGACGCATTAAAGCGCGTCGAGGCGCATCTGAACCAATATCTCGACACCCTGCTCGCCGCCGATTAGAGAGAATGGTCGTGATGAGCGACCTTTGGAAGACGACCCCGCACCGGCGATGGAATCCGCTCGAGCGCGAATGGATCCTCGTTTCGCCGCACCGGACCGATCGTCCGTGGCAGGGGCAGGTGGAAACGATCCAGCGGCCACCGGACGTTCCATATGATCCGCACTGCTATTTGTGCCCAGGCAATACGCGCGCGCAGGGCCAAGTGAATCCGCGGTATCAACACACGTTCGTATTCGACAACGATTACGCGGCGCTCAAGCCCGATGTCCCGAAGCTTCACGAGAATCAGCAAGACTTGCTGATCGCGGAGACCGAGCGCGGCCTGTGCCGTGTCGTTTGCTTCTCACCTGAGCATCATCTGACGGTCGCGCGGATGGATGAGTTATCACTGCGGCGTGTGGTCGACACGTGGGCCGGACAATATGAGGACATCGAGTCGCGCGCTTGGATCCGCTATGTGCAGGTGTTCGAAAATCGCGGCGAGATGATGGGCGCGAGCAATCCTCATCCTCATTGTCAGATCTGGTCGAGCGAGTCGCTGCCGAATAAGGTCGCGCGCGAGCTCGACTCTCAGGTCGAGTACCGCCAGGCCAAACATTCATGCCTGCTCTGCGACTACTTGAAGATTGAACTCGATTCGAAGGAACGTCTCGTGTGCGACAACGCGCACTTCGCGGCGGTGGTGCCGTTTTGGGCGATCTGGCCTTTCGAAATCATGGTGCTCGCCAAGGATCACATCGGGCGCATGCAGCAGTTCAGCGATGCTGGACGCGATGCGCTGGCGGACATCCTGAAGCAGGTGACTACGCGTTTCGACAATTTGTTTGAAGTTTCGTTTCCTTACTCGATGGGCTTCCACACTCCGCCGGCGAACGACGGATCGGCGCATGACGAGTGGCACTTTCACGCGCACTTCCTGCCTCCGCTGCTGCGTTCGGCAACGGTACGAAAGTTCATGGTGGGTTACGAATTGATCGCCAGTCCGCAACGAGATATCACAGCGGAAGCGGCCGCTGAGCGGCTGCGTGGCGTGTCGCCGATTCATTATTTGATCAGGTCGTAGAGGACGTCAACGGCTGCGGCGCCGGTATTCGCCGTGGCCGATGATGCCGAGATCGAACAGCGCGGCCAACGCGAGTGCGACCAGGTAAATCCCCGCCATAGGATAGCCGCCGTTGATCATCCACGCATAGACGATGGTCGTGAGGGGCAGGAACAGAAAGCCCAGCACGAGCAGCAGCAGCGAATGAAACGCGCGGTCGAAGAACGTGGTGAAGAAGAACAGCAAGGCGATTGCGAGCCTGGGAAAGGCCGCGGCTATCAACACAATGAGGCAAGGCATGCGCTTCTGCTGGCAATTCAAAGTCCGTTGTCAAAACACGCGGTGCCGAGCTTTCGGCGCGCCACTCCTGATGATCAATTCCCGGCGTAGAAAATTCAAAGAGATGAGGGGAAGAAAGGTGCTCCGGCTCCGGTAAGAATTACAAAATTCGGGACGAATCTACTGGTCGCGGGTTCTAACAATTGTGGGCCGGCATGAATCGAGACGGGTTCCTCCAGTTGGCCCACTAGTTGCAGGACTTAGTTGCGTAGGCCGATCAAGGCTTTCCGGCTTCGTCCCGGCGGCAGAGTCGAGAGTCGTAAAAAAGAAAGGAAGAACTCGCGTGTGGATGAAATTGTTTCGCGCCAACTTACGGATCGCTTTTGCTAGCCTCTGTGGAATCGTGCTGGTCGGTGGTTTGGGTGTGTTCCAGGCCAAAGCAGACCAGTGGGACAAGAAGACCGTTCTGACGATTCACGAGCCGATCCAGGTGAGAGAGACCGTCCTCGAACCGGGGACGTACGTGTTCAAGCTCCTCAATTCCGCTTCAGATCGCCATGTGGTCCAGATCTTCAATGCAGATCAGACTCACATCATCAATACAATTTTGGCGATTCCCAATTATCGTTTAGAGCCGACAGGTAACTCTCGGTTCGGATTCTATGAAACGCCTCCGGGATATGCCAAGGCATTGCGTTCCTGGTACTATCCTGGTGACAATTTTGGTCAAGAATTCCCGTATCCGAAGCACCTGACTGCGATTGAAACCGCGTCAGTGACACAGACACAAATGCAGACCGCGCCCGAACCGCAACCTGCACCGCAGGCTTCGGAACAAGCTGCGCCGGCACCAGCCCCCGCTCCTGCGCCTCCTCCACAGGAGACGGCTAGCGCCGCGCCTCCGCCAGCAGCAGAACCGGCTCCGGCCGAACCTGCTCCGGAAGCGGCGCCCGCGCCTGCTCCTGAGCCGCAAACACCAGCACCAGCCCAATCTACTCTGCCTAAGACTGCCGGAACTTATTCCGCCGTCGGACTCGGTGGACTCTGTTGCCTGATGCTGTTTGGACTGATTCGCGAAAAAGGACTGAAACGCGGATTGTGATCCATTTATTACTTCAGTAAAGAAACGAGAAGGGCGTGATCCCTTCAGGAGGGAACCATGAGACGAGTCGTGGCGGTCGCGAGCTTACTGGCAGCGGGCGCGGCAGCCGTTTCAGTGTTCCCTCTTTCTGCTTCAGGCGACGAGACCGGATTGATTCGCGCGGATGTCCGCCTGGTGCTGCTCGACGTGAGCGTGAAGAATCACGACGGCGCGTTTGTCTCCGGCCTCACGAAAGATGATTTTTCGGTTTACGAGAATGGGCGCGAGCAGAACATCAAGGTGTTCACGAGCCGCGACCTTCCAGTCACCATGGGTGTTGTAGTCGATTCGAGCGGCAGCATGATTCCTAAACGTTATGACGTACTACGAGCCGCGGAACTGCTGCTGCACGAGAGCAACCCGAGTGACGAGGTCTTCGTTCTGAATTTTAATGAAAGCTTGCGTCCCGGGCTCCCTCCGGGCGTTTCATTTTCATCGGATCCCAAGCTGCTCCACGACGCGCTCTATCGGGGACGTCCGGCGGGAAAGACTGCGTTGTATGACGCGGTCATCGCCAGTTTGGAGCAGGTGAAGAAAGGAAGCCGGGATCGAAGGATGGTGGTGCTCATCAGCGACGGAAAGGATAACGCGAGCCACCACACCCGGCAGGATCTGTTGAATCAGTTGGAAGACAGCGCGGCGACGGTCTACGCCATCGGCCTCTATGAAAGGGAAAGCGATGATCAGGATCCTGCGCTGCTCCGCAAGCTCGCGAGAATTAGCGGCGGCGAGGCATATTTCCCCGCCGAACTCGCACAATTGCCCGTTATTTGCCATAAAATCGCCAATGATATACGAGAACGTTACACGGTCGGCTATACGCCGGCTGAAGGCGCGGCAGGCGCGCCCAGCAGTGAATTGCGTCAGATTCGTCTCCATGTCAAAGGCCCGGATAATTCTAAATTGATCGCACGATCGCGCAGCAGCTACCGCTATGACCAGACCGCAGACACTCACGCAGCAGCCGCCAACGACAACAAAGACGCCAAAGAAAAGTAAGGGACGCCGCATTGCAGCGGCCATCCTCTACAACCTCGGCGTCATGGGTGTTGGCGTTTGGCTATGGTCGATGATCAACGTGACCATCGTGCCGGACTGGGATAGCTGGTCCTTCAGCCAGCGTACCCACGGGCGCAGGACTTCTGTATTGGGATACATCGCATCGCGCAGCCGGGACTTCGGGGAGGACACGGCGGTGCGGCTGCACTTGGCTTCGGCGCCGTCGTCGATCCGCATAATCTCACCCGCGGGGCCGGAGCCGCATCACTCCGCGCCGGAACAGATCATCCTGCCTGTGAACACCGTCATCGGACGGCTGGGCATTCCGAGGCTCGGGATCGAGACGATGGTGCGTGAAGGGGATGGTGAAGGGACGCTGTTCTCATCGCTGGGCCATATCCCTGGCACCGCGTTTCCAGGCGAAGAACGTGGGAATGTCGGAGTGGCGGGCCATCGGGATACCTTCTTCCGCCGGCTCGAAGGGATCCGCAAGGATGACTTGCTGCGGTTCGAGACGACGAACGGGACGTATACATATAAGGTCACTTCGCTGCAGATCGTGAAGCCGAAGGATATCGAAGTGTTACGCGCGGGCGATTCGCCGGAGATGACGCTGGTGACGTGTTATCCGTTCGCTTATATCGGCAACGCTCCGGACCGCTTCATTGTGAAGGCGCGGGAAGTGCCGCTGTCGGTCGTTGCGGGAAGGGTCCAGCAGACGCCGATGATTCCGGACAACAAGCCGGCGGCGGCTTCGAAGCCGTCACATACGGAGGTGGCATCAGCGGCGGCGAATCTTCCTGCGATCGAGCGTCCACGCTGGTCGCACAGCGAGCGTGATGATGAGGAGCAGACCGGGAAACGGCGAGCGGTTACGGTGTCCTTTATCAAGGGACACACGCAGATGCTGGCGCCGGGAGTCCTCGCGGGGGTGACTGAGATTGACCCGGATCGGAAGCTCGTGTCGGCGTGGGTATCAGTGAGCTCGAACCGGCGGACGATCTGGTTGTCGAACCGCAAGCCGGGCGAGCCGATCGTGTTCTACAACGAGTGGAACGGCGACAGGTACCAATTGACGATCACGAAGATCCTCGACGGGATTGTCGCGGCTCATCTCTTATTGCCGGCGTCGGAAGGTGCGGAGGCGCACACGAAGACGGTGGCGAATCGGCGAGGGTTCTAGGAGGTCGGCAGTGACCCTTGGTCAAGGACAGAAGGCGTCGCTTCCACAAATACTGCTGGCTGATTCATGCCTATCCAGCCTCATCCCTATTAGCGACGGTGCCGGTCGAGGATCGGGCCTATTGAGTGAACGTCTGGGCGTTGAACATTGATCACGCTCCTGATTGATCGATCCCAGCAGGATTACCGATCGAGGATCATCCCTGCTATCCGTCAGGCGTAAGAGTGTGATCGACCATCGCCAATGCCTGCTCGGCGTAAGAGGTCGATCCAAAAACGCTGCGGGCGGCGAGTTCCAAAGAATCTCGCCGCCCGCGTGGTTTGGTTCGTGTCTAAGGAGCCGCTACTTAGCCGGCCCGATCACTGGCTGTTTCACCAGCCGCACCGTTACCGTACCCGTCGAGGACTGACCCTTGCTATCCGTCACCGTGAGGGTGAACAGATAGTCGCCGATCAACTCGTTCAACTGCACGATCGGAGTCGGCGAGGTCGGATTCAAGACCGCCGCCTGGCCGTTCAGTGATACCCATTTGAACGTCAAGGGCAGGTTGCCCGCGGGGCTCGTCGAGGCCGAAGCGTCCAGGGTGACCTGGCGGACGTTCGTCTCGATCACCGGGCCGCCGGCGATGTTCACGATGGGCGCTCCGCCGTTGTTTCCGGGAGGCGGAATCGGCGTTACGTTCACCGTCAGGGTCTGCGTTGCCGACGTTCCACCCGCACCCGTCGCGGTGCAAGTGTAGGTCGTGGTCTGTTGCGGGAACACCTGCGTCGACGAGGACGTCGCCGTGGTTCCTTGTCCATTGTTCGGCTCAATGTCGACCTTCGTCGAATTGTTCGCCAAACACTTGAGGATCACCGGTGAGCCCGGAGCGGGCGATACCGGCGGAGTCGCCGTGAACGACGAGATCGTCGCCGCCGGAGTCACTCGGACCCTCGCGTTCGCCGTGACTGAACCAGCCGCGTTCGTCGCCGTCAGTACATAAACGGTCGTGTTGGCCGGCGTTACATCCTGCGAGCCGTTGATCGCAACCGAACCGAGCGAAGAGATCGAGACCGAAGTCGCGTTCTCAGTCGTCCAGGTCAGCGTCGACTTGGCGCCTTGCACGATCTGATTCGGCATCGCCGTGAATTGGTCGATCTTCGGAAGACTCGGTTGAGTCGACACAGTGACCGCCGCCGAACAGGTGTCCGTCCTGCCATCCGCCGCAGTCGCCGTAACCGTGTACGTCGTCGTCATCTGCGGAGTGACCGCGATCGATCCGTTGAGCGCAGCCGATCCGATGCCCGGCTGGATGTTGACCGATGTCGCTCCGGTCGTCGTATAGACCAACGTCGCCGCCTCACCCTTCATGATGGTCGCGGGAGTAATGAAGCAACTGCTGACCGAGACCGGCACGAGACCGACTGTGACGGTCGCCGTCGCCGTGGTCGAACCGTTCTTGTTGGTCGCCGTCAACGTGTAGGTGGTCGTGGTCATCGGACTCACACCCATCGATCCGGTAACCGGCACCGACTGCGTGTTGATCGTAGCCGAGTCCGCGTTCTGAGTCTGCCATTGCAACTGGCTGGTCTGACCCGCGGTGATCGAGCTCGGATTGGCGATGAAGAACAGGATCTGCGGTTTCAGGCTCGCTGTGGTTGTGACACGGACGCGGGCCGAAGCCGACAGTTTCTGAGTATTGGTGACTGTCAGGCGGAATGCATACTGCGTGCCCGCCGCCGCCGTGAACGTCGTCACAGCCGAGGTCGGAGCGCTCAGCGTCACCGCCGGTCCAATCTCCTGCACCCATTGATAGGTCAGAGCGAGACCGTTCGGATCATACGAATTCGATCCGTCGAGTTTCACCGTGCCGGCCGGGATCGCCAGTTGGTCCGGACCCGCGTCCGCAACTGGAGGCAGCACCGTGCCCTTGGTGACTTGCCGCGTCAGCACTTCATACCGCACGCGAGGAATATCGACAGGAACCGGCTTGCCGGCGCTGACGAAATTGCGTGGGTTCATCAGGTTGCCCCATTGAATACCGAACACCGCGCGGCCGTGTGTGCCAGGACCGACGAGAGTCTCGTTGACTCCGCCTTCGGCCGTGAACGCGATCTTGTCGTTCAACGGGAAGATGAAGCGCAAGGTACCACCCGGACGATCCGCCGCGCCGTAGGACCGGAGATAGCCGAGGTTCCCTTCGAGGTAGGCATGCCTGTTAATGCCGATCGTCGTCGACAATCCGACCTGGTCTACGATCCGGAGGTATTGCTCGGTGAACATGTTCGGGGCGAGCGCGCCATTCGCGAGAACGTTCTGCGTCAGGCTCGTCACTCCGCCATCCATGAAGCCCTTGGTCCCGAAGATACCGACCTTGCCGAACTTGAAGAGGTAGTCCGCGGTGATCGCCGCTTCACCGAGGTTTACGCCGGCGCCGCCGTTCAGCTTCACGTACTTCATGCTGCCGAACAAGCCGCCCTGGAAGTTGCCGATGCGGTCGACGAGACCGAGATCGAACTGACCTTCCTTCTGGCCCTGGTAGTACATGTACTCGCCTTGCGCCTGGACAGCGACGCTGTCGTTGATCAACGAGAAGTAGCGCGCCTTGGCCGATGCCGAAGTGTGACCCATGTCATCGGCTCCGACGTTCGCGCCGAGCAGTGCCAGCTTGCCGCCGAAGAGTCCGGGGCCCATCATGCCGTTACCGTTCTTCCCGTTGCCGGCATTCGCATTTCCATTGCCGGTGTTATTACCCGTATTTGCGGCAGTCTGATTGTTGCCGCCCGCGGTACCCGTCGCGCCAGTCGCTCCGGTGTTGCCGCCGCCCATTTGCCGCTTCAATCCGTCGATGTCCTCCTTGAGGGCTGCGTTCTGATCCTTGAGATCGCGCAACATCTTCATGATTTCATCGAGTTTATCGAGCCGCTTGAGGACATCGTCGCAACAATCCTGCATGCCTTTGCCGGCCATAGAGCGGATCGCGTCGGCCGCGCCGCCCGCGCCGATCGTCCGTCCCTGGGCATCCATCACCGTCAACAGCACGCGGCGATTCATCCAGCGCGCTTCATCTGTCGCGGAGTAATACGGCTTCTCGCCCTTGACCTTCGGATCATCCTTACCCTTCGAAGTTGTTTCGACCTGAGTCGCCGAGGCGCCGTACTTCACCAGGAAGTCGCGCACGGTCTGTGCGCGTTGCAGCCCGAGGTGCTCGTTGTAAGACTCGCTGCCGACACCGTCGGCATGCCCTTCGGCCCGAACTTTATATCCAGGATTCGCTTTCAGCAGCTCGGCCAGTCGCAGCATGCTGGGGAATCCATCGGTCAGTACCGCTGAGTTAAAGTCGAAATTAATCTCTTCCCAATCGTCCTTCGACGCCCGTGTGTCTAAACCTTGACCGAACGCGCTCGATGCGGAGGCCACGAACGTCATCGCCAGAACGGACGAGAGCGTAAGATTGACCAAGTAGCGTTGCACCATATGGCTCTGTTTAACCTCTCCTGTGTCTGCAGTTTGCGCTAGTACTCCTGAGGGTCCTAGCATTATTTGAGTCTCTAAAACAGAATACACCAAAAATGTCTTGCCCGCGCGTCTCCCCCACGAAAAATCAAGGGGTTAGCGCGATTGGACGTTCGCAATCCATCAATTGGCGCGATTTACCTGACTCTACCACTATAAGTTGTGGCGCGGAAGAATCAAGTAACATCTCGACCATCCTGCCGGAATTATGTGTGTTATGTCATACTCATACAGAAGATTCGCGGAACCGGCGATCGCTGCGCTGATGGTCGACGAGACCGGATGGCGGAGAGGAAAGTCCGGTCTCCATAGGGCGGCATGCCGGCTAACGGCCGGGCAGGTACGTTCAAGCGTACTGGACGGCTAGTGCCACAGAAAATATACCGCCCGCATGGTGGGCCGCAAGGTCCGAAATGCGGGTAAGGGTGAAAAGGTGCGGCAAGAGCGCACCGCCTGCGGAGTAATTCGCAGGGCAGGGTAAACCCCATGCGGAGTAAGACCAAATAGGGGAGGAGGAACGGCCCGTTCCTGTGAACTCCCGGGTAGGTTGCTTGAGCCGTTCAGTAATGGACGGCCTAGAGGAATGATTGCCGCCGCGTCCTCGACGGGCGCGGACACAGAAACCGGCTTATGGTTTCGCGGATCTTCTTTTCTTTGCCTCGCGCGCGGTGTTGGCCAATTCCGCCAGGAAGCTGTCGTGTTCGTGGTCGACGCTCGCTATGACGGCATCGATAGCGGTGATGCGCTGCTCCTCATCGGTGGTATTCAGGGCTATTTTCCCTAAGACATTCTCATCCCATTTTCTGAAGAACCAATAGGCCTTTTGATCGGCGCGAATATCCCTCCAACCCGGGCGGCGGCTCGCACGTGCCTCCCCAATCATTCCGAGCGTCACATTGCGACCGCTGGTAATCAGATCGGGGGCTAACTCGGGGGGAATAGTCTTCATCAGGGATACCGCCTCGATCGCCTCCCGGATCGTGTCCGAGTCTTTCGCGCGGAGCACGCCGGGGAGTTCTGAAATTTTTTCTTGGACCATGGCGAGTCCCGGTCCTTCAGGCGGATCGTTTTGGATTTGGTCATTGATCGTCATCTGCCTCGTTCGGGTGGGCTCGAATAGCCCGAGCCATCGCACCAGCGGATCGGCGGGGGATAAGGCTTTCAACTTGGCTTCTCGCGCGGCGTATTCCGCCTCGGGCTGCGTGGGATGATCCCGTTTCCACATGGCGGGATGGTCGACGCGCGCGCGAACGCTGAAGCCGGAGCGCGTCTCATCGACGAACTCCTTCGATGTCCACTCGCCCCATTGTTCGTTCGCGGCGGTCGGTTGACTGGGCAGAGGAACATGGAACTGCAGCGGCGTTTTGCCATCGAGGTTCGTCCTCGCGATTTGATCCTCACGGGAGGAAAGCAGGGAGCATGAGGCTGAGACGATCCAACTTCCGTCTTCCATTGTGGCTTTGCTCCAGTCGACGGACCCGTCTGAACTCGGGATATGAAAGATGGGTGAGCTGGTGGAGAACAAAACGTGGTAGTCCGGATTCCAATTCTTCGGACACCGTATTTGTACAACGAGCGCCAGGTATTCCTGGTCGATATACGGCACATGATCCTTGGGAAGAACCATCAACAGAACGGCTGAAATACCCAAGACACCACCCACGGAATATACCCAGGCGCTCGTTCCCGACCCCGTCGTCACGAGGCGCGACATCACGATGCCAAAGATGAAGCCGGCGAACCCGCAGGGGACTATCATCCACTGCAATCCGAGTATCAAAATATCGGCGGGATCCCACACGTGCTGCTGCTGGTACTGACCGCCGACGATTAAGAAACAGATAGAGGCAATAAATGCGGTAGTCGCGCCGACAGCGATGGACGAGGCCCAGGTCATTCGTTGCAGAGTGGGCCCCGAGTCCGTATTGTGACCGGCGGTCCTATTTCGGTATAGGCATCGGAGTTGTATCCGAAGTCGTAATCCCGAGCGCCCACTTCACGGCCTCGAGGTACATCTTGCGGATGTCCGGCCGCTCGTAGACTTCTTCCCTATGCCCGAACGTCGTGTAGAACACGCGCCCCTTACCGTAGGTCTTAATCCAGGCGACCGCCACATCGTGATCGGTCCGCTTGACGTTCGCGTGATTCCAGTCGACCTTCGCCGGATCGAGGCGCATCAGCACGTGCAGCTTCTCGCGCGAGAACAGCGGACTCGGTTGGTAGATCTCGTCCTTGATCACGAACTCCGCGGGAAAGTGTTTGGTGATTGGGCTGTTCCGGTCTTCGACGATGATCGGCGCATCGAACTGCCCCCACGGGTGGTTATCGAAATACGCCCCGACCATCTCGCCATACTCCGGCCATTTGTAGAACGTGTCGATCGCGCTATGGCCGCCGACGAAACGTAAGCGTACGAGGAAACCCTGTTGAATCGTGAAGGCGAATTCCGGAAAATGCGTGCATGGCAGAACCAAAATCACGAACCGTGGAAGAACTCGAACGGCTGCTCACGGA
>DASXZC010000132.1:0-12932 GCA_036502165.1 Bryobacteraceae bacterium | reverse complement strand
CGTATCGATCGTCTTGTCGAGTATCGTGCTGCTCGCCCAATCGGATTGGCCCGTCGCCGGCGGAGTTGACAACATGCACTTCACCAAAGCGTCGCAGATCACGCCTGAGAATGTCGCGAACCTTCGCGAAGCCTGGCGATTCGACACCGAGGATAGCCAAAATGGCTCGGAAATGCAGACGAATCCGATCGTCATCGACGGAGTCATGTACATCACTTCTTCGAAGCTCCGCGTCTTCGCGCTCGACGCCGCGAGCGGCAAAGAGCTGTGGCGCTTCGATCCCGAGCCTGGCCGCAAGTCGACGAGCACGTTTCGCAACCGCGGTGTCACCGTCACCAAAGACCGAGTATTTTTTACTTACCGCGATCGCCTGTGGTCGCTCGATCGCGCGACCGGCAAGCCGATTCAGAAATTTGGAAGCGATGGATTCGTCGACCTGCGTTACAACCTCGGCCGGGCGCCCGAAAGCGTCACGATCAGTGCCACCAGTCCTGGCGTGGTGTTCGAGAACTTATTCATCCTCGGCAGTACGGTCAGCGAAACGCTGCCGGGCTCGCCGGGGCACATCCGCGCATATGAGACCAGCACCGGCAAGCTCGCGTGGATCTTCCACACCATCCCGCAGCCGGGCGAGTTCGGCTACGAGACGTGGCCCAAGGACGCGTACAAAATCATCGGCGGCGTGAACGCCTGGTCGGGCCTGACCATCGACGCGAAGAACGCAATGGTGTTCGCCGCCACCGGATCCGCCTCGTTCGATTTCTATGGCTCGAATCGCCTGGGCGACAATCTGTTCGCGAACTGCGTGCTCGCGCTCGACGCGAGAACGGGTAAGCGCGTCTGGCATTTTCAAGCCGTCAAGCATGATGTTTGGGACATGGATTTCCCGGCCGCACCGAATCTAGTCACTGTGACGCACGACGGGCAGCCGGTCGAAGCGATCGCGCAAATTACCAAATCCGGATATGTGTGGATGCTCGACCGCCACACCGGAACGCCTCTGTTTCCTGTGGAAACTCGCGAAGTTCCGCAATCGAAAGTCGACGGCGAGAAACTGTCCGCGACGCAAACCCTGCCCATGAAGCCGCCGCCATTCACACGTGAGCGCTTCACTGAGGACATGATTACGAACCGCACTCCCGAGGCGCATGCCGCGGTCCTCGAGCGATTCCGCAAGTTGAATTCGAACGGCCTCTTCAATCCGCCATCGCTCGAAGGAACGGTCATGTTCCCCGGTTTCGACGGCGGCGCCGAGTGGGGCGGAGCGGCCTTCGATCCAGCAACCGGCCTGCTCTACGTAAACGCGAACGAGATGCCATGGATCTTGCGCCTCGTCCCGCGTGACGAGCGTTCGCTCTACAAGAGCAACTGCGCCACCTGCCACCGCGCCGATCTCGCCGGTTCGCCTCCGATGTTCCCTTCGCTCGTCGACATCGGTAAGCGGATGAAGCGCGATCAGATCGTCAAGAGGATCCGCGAAGGCGCCGGACTGATGCCCGGATTTTCATCCCTCGGCAACAGCGCGATCAACGACATTGTCGAATATCTGCTGACAGGTCGCGAGGCCCAGGCGGACCCTTTGAAGGATCCGAACTGGCAGAAGTATCGCTCTGATGGATACAACTTGTTCCTCGATCCCGACGGATATCCGGCCGTCGAGCCGCCCTGGGGAACACTCAATGCGATCGATTTGAACAAAGGCGAAATCCGCTGGAAGATTCCGTTCGGCGAATATCCGGAGCTTGCCGCGAAAGGGCTCAAGAACACCGGCACGTTCAACTACGGTGGCCCAGTCGTCACTGCGAACGGACTCCTCTTCATCGCCGCGACGAACTTCGACAAGAAGATGCACGTCTACGACAAGGCTACGGGCAAGCTGCTCTGGGAAACCGTGCTGCCCGCGGCCGGCAACGCGACGCCCGCCGTGTACGAAGTTAATGGACGCGAGTATGTGGCGATCGTCTGCGGCGGCGGCAAGAGCGGCCAATCGTCTGGGGGCGCGGTGCTCGTCTTCGCGCTACCCGCCGCTGCGAACTAGCGGCAGATATTTCTCGCGAATCATGCGAGCGTGGTGCAACTCGTGACCCGCGATGTGGAAAGCCAATCCGCGAACCGTCGCACTGTAGCCGTTGACGGTCCCGCGCCGCATCCAGGCTTCGTCGTGCAAGCTCCGCAACAGCGCGAGCGTCCCTTCGCGGACCGTTCCCAACTCCTCGACCAATTCACTGAGCGGCAGTTCATTCGAGCCGGCATGCTGCTCGTATTGCTTCTCATCGAATCCTTCGAGCGGACGCAGATCGTTGCGTGCGAGGCATAGACAGCGGTACGCGAAGATCCGTTCATCGTCGCTCAGATGGTGCACGATCTGCTTCAACGTCCATTTGCCGGGCTCGTAGGAAACCGTGCCCGCAAGCGTATCGTCGACGTCCTCGAACAACGCGAGCGTCTGCTCGATTTGTGCCGCGAGCGTAACGAGGATGTCGTCGCCCTCGACCAGATCAATGTCCGCTTGCGCGTACGCCGCGTATTCGCCGGCTTCAGCGCGACCGCTCTTCATCATCATATTTAAGGCCTCGTTCGATACAGCATCCGTGGATACGCGATCGTCTCGCGTATATGTTCGAGCCCGCACATCCAGGCAACGAATCGCTCGACGCCCATCCCGAACCCGGCGTGCGGGACCGATCCAAAGCGTCTCAGATCGAGATACCATTCGAAGGCTTCGCGCGGCAGCTTGTGTTCCTCGAGACGCTTCAATAGCAAGTCGAGGTCGTGTATGCGCTGGCCGCCGCCGATAATTTCGCCATATCCCTCTGGTGCGATGAAGTCGACGCCGAGCGCGAGTTCAGGACGCTCGGAGTCCGGTTGGAAGTAGAACGCCTTCACTTCCGTTGGATATTTCTCGACGATCACCGGACGATCGAGATCGTCGGTCAGCAGCGTCTCATCGGTGTTGCCGAAATCGCCGCCCCATTGGATTTCACTGCCTTTCGACTGTAGTTTCTTGACCGCTTCGTCATAGCTCATCCGCGCGAATGGAGCCTTAATGGCTTCGAGCTTCGACACATCCCGCTCGAGCACCGCGAGATCTTCGCGCCGGTTCTCGAGGACTCGTCCGACGACGAATGTGACCAGTTCTTCCCCCACGCGCTTGACGTCCTCGAGGGTCGCGAAGGCCATCTCCGGCTCGACCATCCAGAACTCCGTAAGGTGCCGCCGCGTCTTCGATTTTTCGGCGCGGAACGTCGGACCGAAGCAGTAGACCTTGCCGAATGCCATCGCATTCGCTTCGTTGTAGAGCTGCCCCGATTGCGTCAGGTAGACTTTCTCGTCCTCGAAGTAATCGACTTCGAACAACGTCGACGTCCCTTCACAAGCCGCGGGCGTGAAGATCGGAGTGTCGACCAGCACGAAGCCGTTCGAATCGAAATAATCGCGGATCGCCTTGATCACTTCGTGGCGAACCTTGATCGCCGCGTGCTGACGCTTGCTGCGCAGCCACAGGTGGCGATGGTCCATGAGGAAATCGATGCCGTGATCCTTCGGCGTGATCGGATACGGCGTCGCCTCGGGTACGCGCTGGATCACGTCGATCTCCTCGACGTCCATCTCATATCCGCCGGCCGCGCGCGCTTCGGCACGAACCTTGCCGCGGATGATAATCGACGATTCCTGCGTCAGATTCTTGATCGTCTCGAACGTCTCCTCGGGAAGGTTCGCCTTTACGGCGACGCACTGGATGATCCCCGTGCCGTCGCGCAGCAGCGGGAACGCGATTTTGCCCGATTTTCGCAGGTTATAGAGCCATCCGGTGATTTCGACGGTCTCGCCTGCGTGCTTGCCGGCATCGGCTACGGTAGTTCGTTTTGCGGTGATCATTTTATCTTTCGGACTCGGATCGCTCGTCCTCAAGCGGCTTCAAACTCGCGAGGCGCTCGAACGTCCGCCGTGCATCGTCCAGCGGATTCGCGGACTCGTGCCGTTCCGACGTCTCGAGCACCAGCGCCGCATTCGATGCGCCGCGGCGCACCAGGTGCATCAACTTCTGCCATGCGACTCCACTGTCCGCTGTGGCTGGCGCGAAAGGAAACGAATGCGAGTCCTCTTTTCCATTATTGTCATGGACGTGAACGACCTTCACACCGGGCCGCATGATTTCGAACTCGCCAGCGACGCCTCCGGGCATGCGGTGGGCGTGGCCGACGTCGAAGCAATACTTCAATTTCAGATGCGTGACGTTGTTGAAGTGATCGAGGCGCTCAGCGGACGCCATGCCGCTGTTCATGTTTTCGAGCAGGATCTCCACGCCCCTCTGGCGCGCGAACAGATTCAGTTCCTCGAGCGATGTGAAGGCCGCATCAAGCCTACGCTCGTCGTATTCGTCATATTCGACGCCTAGATGCTGAATGAAGTACGTGAATGGAATGGTCTCCGAAACTTCGATCGCGCGCTTGATTTCATCGACCACCTGAATACGATTCGCCTTGCGCGTTTCCGTGATGTTCAAATGCGACTCCGGTCCTGAACGTCCTGAGAACGTGTCGCTGTGGACGGGCGAATGCGCCGACAGCACCTTCAATTCCGCATCGCGAAACCAATGCCCGAGCTCGCCGATCTGCGCCTTGTCGCGATAGTCGAAATGCTGGCGCGCGCAGTACAGTTCAACGCGCGGAATGTGGGCATCCCAGATGCGGTTCAACCAGACAGTCGTCAGGCGATGGCCAGCGAGGGAGCGGGTGGAGACAACGTGTTCCATGAAGGGCTCTTTTGATTTTAAGTGAGAAGCCGGGGATGATAGAATACCCGTCATTATGAACCGCGTCCTGCCCTTGTTCGGTATCGCTCTGTTGGCCCTCACTTCTTGCGCGAAAAAGGATGAGCTGGCTGCCGGACCTGACTTCCCGAAGAAGCTGCAGGAGGCTCTTATCACCGCCAAACCCGGCGCCGTGATTCAGATTCCAGAAGGCCGCTTCGATCTCGATCGCGAGCTCTCACTGACCACCGACTCGGTCACGATTCGCGGACAGGGGATGGACAAGACGGTCCTGAGTTTCAAGAATCAGAAGAGCGGTTCGGCCGGCTTGTTGGCCACAGGAAACGCGTTCACGATCGAAGACATGACGATCGAGGATACCAAGGGCGACGCGCTCAAGATCAACGGCGCGAACGGTGTGACGATCCGAAAAGTGAAGACGCAATGGACCGGTGGACCGAAGGAAACGAACGGTTCCTACGGCATTTATCCGGTGCAGTGCAAGAACGTCCTCATCGAAGATTCCGTCGCCATCGGAGCCTCCGACGCCGGCATCTACGTGGGCCAGAGCCGCCAGATCATCGTCCGCCGCAACCGCGCGGAGTTCAACGTCGCGGGCATCGAAATCGAAAACTCCATCAACGCCGACGTCGAGAACAACACGGCAACCAACAATACAGGTGGACTTCTCGTATTCAATTTGCCCGACCTGCCGGTGCAGGGCGGATCGTTCACGCGGGTGTTCGACAATCAGGTTTTTGCGAACAATACGGACAATTTCGCTCCCAAGGGGAACATCGTGGCGAAGGTTCCGACGGGTACCGGCATCATGGTCATGTCGACCCACGACATCGAAATCTTCAAGAACAACCTCAAGGACAACGAGACTTCGAACGTGTCACTGGTCAGCTACCTGACGACTGGGAATCCGCTGAAGGATCCGAAGTACGATCCGTTCGTCGAGTCCATTTGGATCCATGACAACTCGATCACGGGCGGCGGGCACAAGCCTGCGGGACGCGCGGCCGACTTGGCCCAGGTGCTCGGCTCGCCGGTTCCTTCGATCATCTATGACGGAGTGATGCGGCCGAAGTCGACGGACGCGAAGATCTGCATCAGCCACAATGGCGATGCGACTTTCGTGGACTACGACGCGGCCGGTGGCTTCAAACATCCGAAGCACGATATCGCTTCACACGCCTGCGAACTGCATGCGCTCGAGGCAGTCAAGATCGACAATGCGAAAGCCGGTCAGCCTACCGCGAAGATGTAGTTTACTTTGGCAGGTACGCGCGTAGCGTCGGGAACGACGCCTTGACGAGATCCTCGCCTAGGGCGTCAGCCTGTTCGACTCCGCCGGGGCCGACGAACGTCGTCACTTTGATGATCGACGTGTCGGTGCGATTGTATCGAATGGCGTCCTCAATGACGTAATATTTAGCCCAATATTCCGATGCCACCGAGCGCTCGCGCGATTGATACCAATAGATGACGACGGCTTTGAAATCGCCCTTCGCCACGACATACCGGTTGGCTTCGACAGGAGTCGCGAAGCCAGGAACGGCGATGTGAATGGTATTGGTGGTCTGCTGCACCCAACCCGCTCCAGGCAGGCAATTCTTCGGCGAGTGAGGAGCCTTGCCGTTGCGCTGGGAACGGAACATCGCGACGAACAGATTGGCATGCTGGCCGTTCTGATTGACGAATTCCCTGTTAATGATGTCGTCCGACTGCAGAACGTTCAACGTGTCCTGGTCGATGACGCCATCCTGGACTTTGGTCCAGTTGCCGAGGATCGGCGGCATATCGACCAGCGGGCGGGTCTGGGGAACCGCTTCCTTCTGGGTAAAGCTGTACAGCAGCACGGCCTGGCTCAATAATAGAACGGTCAGAATAATTGCCGGCTTCGATTTTAAGAATGCGAAGTTCATTATGCGGCAGCCCCTTCCGGCTGAGGTTTTGCTTTAAAGAAGCGCCTATAAAGGATGTTGATGATTTGGTGAGTGATGAACAACATCACTCCGGCGACGACGAAAATGACCCAGCCTTCGAGCATGTGGAAAAATCCTTCGGCCAGATCGGGATTGAATTCGGTGAGGATGCCCGTAAGCGCGACGCGGCTGGCGTTGGCGGTGATCGCAATCGGGATCGTCGCGGCCAGTAGCACCCACTTCATCCAGGGTTTCGAATCGAAGAAGAATCCGTAAACCAGGCTCAGGAACGACAGGGCCATCAACGAACGGATGCCGCTGCAAGCCTCGACTACGTTCAGGGTCTTGATGAATTCCGCACCGTCCGCCGTATGGCCGGAGAGCGAAATCAGATTGCCTTCGCGCAACACCGGGATGTTCAGGATCGTGAGGACCTGTTCAGCGCAGGAACTGGCGAACAACTGCAAAGGCAGCGTAATCTGGCCATAGATGACCTTGGGAAGCGGAATCATGAACAGCAGCAGGAAAATCGGGAGTCCGGCGAGCTTGAGGATCTTCCATCCGCCCAGGAACAGGACGATTCCGGCAATGGCGATAATCAGCGAGGTGCGTTGCAGGAACAGTTCCGCGCCGAGCGTTCCGGCCAGCATTTGCAGTACGGCCCAGAAGACGACTGCCAACCCCCAATAATTCGTTTCCGCCGGAGTGGAGGCGAACTGCTTGCGGCGCTGCCAGGCGATGTAGGCGGCGACAACGGGAACAAAAGGTCCGTGGCTGACGTCCTCATCAAAGGTCCACTGATAGCCCAGTGCGTACAAAACGGCCGCATAGCTCACGAGCAGTAAAGCTGAGAACCATAGGATGGGCGCCCAATCGATGTTCTGAGGCGCAGACCGGGGTTCGGACGAGGCTGCGACGGGTTGGCCAGCGTCAAGTGCGGAATCCATGAGTTATGCCTACAGTGTACCCTCAAAATGGGCTTCTGGGGCCCCTGGGGCGTACCGGTACCGGAAAGCGGCGGCTACAATGAGGATGCAAGCAAGAGGAGCGGGTACTTTGAAACCAGGATTCATTTGCCGAATCATCGCCGCTATTAGTTTTACCGCATTAGCGTTTGGGCAATTGCGAATTATGCCGCTCAAAGAAGTGAAGGCGGGCATGCGAGGTATTGGCAAGACGGTTTTTGCCGATTCAAAGGTCGAGGATTTTCCGGTCGAAATCTTAGGCGTCATGGAGAATCTGGGCCCGAAACAGTCGATCATTCTGGCTCGCCTGGGGGGTCCGCAAATCGAGCGAACCGGCGTCATGCAGGGCATGAGCGGAAGCCCGGTTTACATCAATGGCCGGCTCGTCGGAGCCGTCGCCCTGGCCTTCCCATTCGCGAAGGAACCCATCGCCGGAGTACGTCCGATTGAGGAGATGCTCGACGTGACGCGGGACCCCGCTCCCACGGGCGAGCGGACGCAAGTGGCATTCGGCCGCGACGCACAGTCGAAGCTGATGGAGATTTCCACACCCCTTTCCCTGGCCGGATTTACGCGGTCAGCCTTCGATCATTTCGCTCCGGAGCTGCGAGCCATGGGGCTCGAGCCGATGCAGGGCGCGCTCGGCGGCGGGGGCGCTGCGACGACCAGCCAGGGACGCATGGGCGATCCGAAAATCCTCGAGCCGGGCTCGATGATCAGCGTGCTGCTGATGACCGGAGACATGGCCGTCTCGGCCGATGGCACGGTAACGGCGATCGACGGCAAAGAGATGTACGCCTTTGGCCACCGGTTCATGGCCGGCGGCGAACTGCCGATTCCGTTTGCCCGCGCCGACGTGCTGGCGCTGCTGCCGAACGTGAATGCGTCGTTCAAAATCTCGACCAGCCGCGAGCTGATGGGCGTCATTAATCAGGACCGCAACGCCGCCATCGCCGGCGTGCTGGGGGCTCGGGCTCCCATGGTTCCGATCTCGATCACGGTCCACGGCGCGGGATTGAAGACTCCGCGTACATATAAGATGGAATTCATCTCTGACCGCACGCTGTCGCCCCTGCTGGCGCAGATGGCGATTTACTCCGCGCTCGACGGCACGGAACGATCGCTTGGCCCGGGGAGCGTGATCGTCCACGGGGAGATGGCGCTCGAGGGTGGGCTACCCCCGATCCAACTCGACAACGTCTACTCGGCCGATTCGAATGCGATCGCCCAGGCGGCGGTCTACTCGACGATCCCGCTCTCCTACCTGGCGCAGAGCGGACTCGAAGGCATGCGCCCGAAGAGCATCACGCTCGACGTGCGGACCTCCGATCGCCGCAATCAATTGCAGGTCGAGCAGGTGTGGCCATCGAATCGCGAGGTGCACCCCGGGGAAACAATCGAACTCAACATTTCTTTGACGGCGGAAAATGGAAGCGAAATTCTTAGGAAAGTAAAATATCCCGTGCCAGTGGGCGCTCCTTTAGGAACGCTGTTCGTGACGGTATCGGACGGCATGACTGCCAACCTCGTCGAGTTCTCGCAAGCCGCCGGAGTGCGCAGCCGGACTCCAGCGCAGGTAATCAAACTGGTGAACTCGCTGCGCCAATACAACCGGGTCTCGGTCCGGTTGTCGCGTGCGGAACCCAGTTACCAGGTGCAAGGATCCGAGTTGCCCGACCCTCCTCCATCGGTGGCGCTGCTGCTAGCGAAGGCGCAGCCAACGGTGGCGGCGCTGACGACAGTACGCGGAGCCAAAGTGGCCGAGTTCGAACTCGATCTCGGCATGGCAGTGACCAGCGGCACCAAGACGACGCAGGTGGAGATCAAGGAGCAATAATGCGTCCGATCCGAACGCCGTACTCGACTGGATTTGCGGTACTCCTCCTCCTGCTGGCCGCGGGGCTTCCCGCGCTGGCCGCTACGACGGAAGTCTGGGAGATGAACGCGTACAACGATTTCATCCGCGGCAAGCTGACGGGATTGTCGCTGAACCGGGATGGCAAGCTGGCACTGGCGCCCAAGCTCGAACAGGTGTTCGCGCCCGATCAGCCGCAGCTCTGGAGCCTGGCGCGGGCGTCCGACGGATCGCTGTACGTCGGAACCGGTCATCGCGGACGCGTGTATCGCATCGATCCGAAGGGCTCGGCGAAGATCCTGTGGACTTCCGATCAGCCGGAAGTGTTCGCGCTCGCGGTCGACGCGAAGGGCGTTGTGTACGCGGGAACTTCGCCAGACGGGAAGATCTATAAGATCGACCCGAGCGGGAAGGCTGTCGAGTATTTCGCTCCGGGAGCGAAGTACATTTGGGCTCTTCAATTCGCATCCGATGGCGTGCTGTACGCCGGCACCGGGGATACCGGCAAGGTGTTCCGCATCACGGGCCAAGGCAAGGGCGAAGTCTTTTACGAAAGCGGGCAAGCGAACATCACTTCGCTGGCGCTCGATAGCGAGGGCCATCTGCTCGCCGGCAGCGAGCCGAACGGGATCCTGTATCGGATCACCGCTAAGGGAAAGGCGTTCGCGCTTTACGACTCGACACTGCCGGAGATCCGAACGATCACGGCGCGGCCGGACGGGACGATTTACGCGGTCGCGTTGGGCGGATCGCTGAACAAACGCGCGGGCGCGGCGGGAGCGATTTCGGCGCTGACTTCGGGCACGATCGTCACCGCTCCAGGCACGTCGATCACGGTGACCGATACGCAAGCCGGACTCGATTTGAAGAAGCCCGACTCCAGCAAGCCGGTCGTCAGTTCCACATTGAATACCGGCACGGCCGCCGTGACGCAGGCGTATGAAGTGACGGGCGTCGAGAAATCCGCGATCTACAAAATCAATCCGGATCAGACTGTCGAGACCGTCTACAGTTCGAAGGACGAGAACATTTTCGACCTTGCGGCGGCCGGCGATGCGCTGTTGTTTTCGACCGATGGCACAGGCCGCATTTACCGGCTGAACCCCGACCGCAAACCGACGTTGATCGAGCAGACCAACGAAACCGAAGCGACGCGCCTGATCGCCGATGGCGATTCTATTTACACTGCGACCGGATCGGCGGGGCGCGTCTACCGGATCGGAACGACGCTCGCGCCGGATGGTGAATTCGAAGCTCCCGTGCATGACGCGGGGACGACGTCGCGATGGGGACGCCTGAGCTGGCGTGCGGACGTTCCAGCAGGAACGAAGCTCGCGTTCCACACGCGCACCGGCAATTCGTCGCGCCCCGACAATACGTGGAGCGACTGGTCGGGTCCCCTTACGGGCCAAGGCGGATCGGCGCTGATCACGAGTCCGAATGCGCGCTACATCCAATGGAAGGCTGAGTTCACGGCATCGAATGGAACGGCCACGCCGGGCTTGTATTCGGTGACGGCGGCGTATCTGCCGCAGAACACCGCTCCGGTCGTGCGCAGCGTTTCGGCGAGTGCGGTTGCGAAGGCAGGCGCCGCGGCGTCGAGCAGTTCCTCCTCTTCGACTTCGAGCGCATTCAGCGTGACTGTTACCGACAGCGGTGAAGCGTCGACGTCCGCGGGGACTCCGTCGCAAGTGCTTTCCCGAGGCGCGGGGCAGCAGTTGCAGATCCAATGGCAGGCCGACGATGCGGAGAACGACAAGCTGATGTTCTCGCTTTACTTCCGCGGTGAGGATGAACACGAATGGAAGTTGTTGCGCGCGGGGATGTTCGAGACATCGTACCTGCTCGATGGCGATGTGCTGGCGGATGGACGCTATTTCTTCCGAGTCGTTGCGTCCGACAAACCGTCGAATCCGGCCGTGTACGCGCGCGAAGCCGAGGGAGTCAGTCCGCCGGTGGTGATCGACAATACGCCGCCCGTGGTGCGTCCGGGAACTCCGCGGCGCGAGGGAGCGAAACTCGAAATCGACGTCGATGTCGCCGATCAGGCAACGGCGCTGCGGCGGTGCGAATATTCGATCGATGCGGCATCGTGGCTTCCCCTCGAGGCATCCGATGGAGTGACGGATTCGCCGCGTGAGCGCTATGAACTGCGGCTTGACAATTTGAAACCAGGCGAGCATCTGGTCGTGTTCCGGGCGTACGATTCGGCAGGGAACGCCGGGCTGGCGAAAGTGATTGTGCGATAGGTAAGCGGGCGTTTTCGATACCATAGTGATTGAGGGGTCCACGCGTTGCTCTTTTACATTTTTATCGGCGTTTTCGTCTTCGTGCTGGTGCTGATCATCACAGCGATGGCGCAGCCACCGAACAAACTCGTCGAACACTTCACGCGGCCAAAGGGAACACCCTCGCCGGCATCGAAGAAGCCGGCTTCAGCGACGCCACCACCGCCGCCGAAAGGTTGACCGGACGTGCCTGAGACGGTTTATTACGACGGACATTGCGGCCTGTGCCACGGCTTCGTCAAATTCGTCGTCAAGCGGGACTCAGAGGAACGCTACCGGTTCGCGCCGCTCGACCGGCTAAGTGACGCAGAGCGCCGCGGATTGCCGGACAGCATTGTCGTTCGTGGGCCGCAGGGATCGTTGCTGGTGAAGTCCGACGCGGCGTTGCATGTGCTCGAGGGGCTCGGTGGATTCTGGTCCTTTCTCGCAGGTTGCGCGCGTGTGTTCCCGAAATCGGTTCGAGATTTTGCCTACGATTTCATAGCGCGTGTGCGCTATCACCTGTTCGGCAAGCGCGACGAGGTATGTCCGCTGGTGCCGAAGGAATTGCGAAAGCGGTTCGAGGTCTGAGTCGGCGCGTTGGCATCCGCTGCCGTTCCTTGTACATTCCATGTACAGACAGTTGTCAACTTTCAAAGTCAAATTATTGTAATTACAAGCTGCGCCAGTTGGCCCTACCCTTGCATTCAGTGATCGCATGAATCATCTCGACATGCGCCGTACTGGTCTAATGGTGGGCATTGCCGCACTCGCGGCCGCCGTGTTCCTATTCGTCCCGCCCATCCCGCAGGATCCCGCTTATCATTCGTTCGCCGACACGCGAACGCTGTGGGGCGTTGCGAACTGGTGGAACGTCGTGTCGAACATCCCCTTTCTGTTGGCCGCGCTGTACGGATTTTGGAAACTGCGCGGCGCGGTGTTCATTGAGCGCTGGGAGCGCTACGCATTCTACTGCGTGCTCGTCGGAACCGCGGCTGTTGCAGCGGGGTCGAGCTACTATCACTGGCACCCGGACGATCAGCGCCTGTTCTGGGATCGGCTGCCTATGACGGTCGTGTTCCTGTCGATCTTGGCTGCGGCGATTGGAGAGCGAGTCAGCATGAAAGCTGGCCGATGGCTGCTGGCTCCGCTGATTCTATT
>DASXZC010000131.1:0-3918 GCA_036502165.1 Bryobacteraceae bacterium | reverse complement strand
AGCTTCCGCCGCCGCGCCGCCGCCTGTAACGATTTCACACGCGCCGGATCCTGTGCCGCATCCATCTTGTTCGCAACGACGATCATCGGCTTCGCGGCCAGTTCATCGCTAAAGCTCGCGAGTTCCTTGAGGACGACCTTGAAATCCTCGAGCGGATCGCGCGCAGATCCTTCCGATATGTCAACCAGGTGTAGGAGCAGCCGGCAACGTTCGATGTGCTTGAGGAATCGGATCCCCAGGCCATGCCCCTCGTGCGCACCCTCGATCAATCCCGGAATGTCGGCGACGACGAACGAATGATCGCCCCAACTGACGACTCCGAGATTCGGCTCGAGCGTCGTGAACGGATAATCAGCGATCTTCGGCCGCGCCGCCGAGATGACGGAAATGAGCGTCGACTTGCCGGCGTTCGGAAATCCGACCAGTCCGACGTCCGCGAGCAGTTTCAGCTCGAGGCGGAACTTCCGTTCCTGCCCCGGACGGCCCGGTTCATGGTGCGTGGGGGCCTGATGAGTCGAAGTGGCGAAGCGCGCGTTCCCACGCCCTCCGCGTCCTCCGCGGGCGATCATAAGACGGTCGTTGGCAGTTGCGAAGTCGTGAATCAGCTCGCCGGTCTCTTCGTCGTACGCGACCGTCCCGACCGGGACCGGGAGTTCGATGTCCCCGCCGTCCGCGCCGGTCTTGTTGCTGCCTTCGCCGTGGCGTCCGCGGTTGCCCCGGTGCTCCGGATTGAAACGGAAATGCAACAGCGTATTGTAATGCTCGCTCGCGACCATGTACACCGAGCCGCCGTGGCCGCCGTCGCCTCCGGAAGGCCCGCCCCTGGGGACGAACTTCTCGCGGCGGAACGCCATACAGCCATTGCCGCCGTCGCCGGCCTTGACCCAGATCTTAACTTCATCGATGAACATGTTGAAAGGAAAACCGGGCCGCTGTAGCCCGTTGGAAAAAATCGGGAACTGTGAGGGAGCTACTTGGAATTTCGCTCATAAGCCGCGATCAGGTCGGACACCAGGATCCCCTCGATGGTCATTCCATCGATCCGGCAATCCGTAAGGGAAGCGCCCCTCAGGTTGGCGTTCGAGATCCGCAGTCCGGCTAGATTCGCATTCTCGACGCGCACGCCGGCCAAGTTGACGTTCGTGAGGTTCGAGGCCGACAGATTGACATCCTCGAATTGCGATCCGGCGAGCTTGACGTTAACAAACCGCGACCCGGAGAGATCGGCATCCTCGGCTTCAATCGGTTCTCTGACGCCGTTGGCGTTCATTTGGCTTCGATTTGGAAAATCAGGCCGGGACTACGATGTTGACGAACTTGCCCATACGTCCACGGTCGCGGAACTCGACCACACCGGTGACCTTCGCGAACAGCGTATCGTCCTTGCCGACACCGACGTTCACACCCGGCTTGAATTGCGTGCCGCGCTGGCGCACGATGATGGATCCGCCCGGAACCGTCTCTCCGCCGAAGCGCTTCACGCCCAGCCGCTGCGAATTCGAATCGCGGCCGTTTCTACTGCTGCCTAAGCCTTTTTTACTTGCCATGGTTCAAATCTCTCTGCTGACCTAGCCCTCGATCGCGTCGATCCTCACCCGCGTGAAGTTCTGGCGATGGCCCTGCGTCCGCTTGTATTGCTTCTTGCGCTTGAACTTGAAAACGATGACCTTCGGCGCGCGAGCCTGGGCCTCGATGGTGCCCGTGACCTTGGCGCCCTTCACGGCATCGCCGGTCAGCAATTTCTCGCCGTTGGCGATCGCCACCACGCGGCCGAATTCGATCGCGCCGCCGATTTCGCCGGGCAGCGTTTCCACATCCACCGTCTGTTCCGGCGAGACGCGATACTGCTTGCCACCGGTTTCGATTACTGCGTACATAGCTTCAATCCTTACTTGATGTTAGCGCTTTGGGGGGAACGGGAGATCGCGATGCACACTTGCGGTGCGGTCCCGAACTTGAAGACCCACGAACTTTTAGTGTACATGAGGGGGCGGGAAAACACAACCTATTGACGTTTGACCGTCATGGTGAAGGATTCCTTCTCCTCGGCCACCGTGTAGGTTGCCGGTGGCATGAACAAAGCCGGATCCGGCTCCGAACGGTCGATCTGGGTCAACCGCGTCGTATGCTCCCCTAATTGATCGATCCGCTTCGTCAACACTAACAACCGCAGATCGCGGGAGAACCAAGTCTCGGTGGATGTCGTGATCGGGCCGTCGTTGCCAATCTCGCCGATCGGGATCGTGCGCGTCAATCTCATACCGTCTGCAGGAACGCCTTCAATATTCTGAGACCCTAATTTCTCGACGGAGGGCGCCGTCGCCGATTTTGGCGGAACTGCCGCCACCATGGGTGTAGGACGCGGTGGCCGCGCCGAAATCGCAAAGCGGTGCGCGATTGCATGCTCATCGTCGAGAACGTAGCTGAACCCCGCGGCCGGGTCCAGGATCACCGCGACGACGAACACTGCGTTGCTGATGCCTGGCCGGCCTGCTCCTAACTCCTGCTCGGTGCGCGTGCGTCCATGAGAGTCGCGCCACCGTCTCTCGCGGGCAATGGTCTGCCTGATGTGAGTGCCGTCTGCCAGCGTTTGGACATATTCGGCGACCTGCTCGCCTGAATAAGGTGCGTCGGGCACTTGGCTGACTTGCATGTCCGGAGGCCTGAACGTGACGGTCATCGTGTCGCCGTCCACATGCCAATGCATGCCGGAGAATTGTCCGAACGCAAGAGTAGAAACCAGACCCGCAATCGCGATTTTCAGACTCATGCGCCAATTCTAATCCCGAGGTTCGCCGGAAGCAATGCTCCTATTGACGTTTGAGCGTCAGCGTGAGAGAGTCCTTTTCCTCGGCTACCGTGTACCCCGCAGGTGACATGAATAAAGCCGGTTCGGGCTCCGAACGGTCGATCTGGGTAAATCGCATCGTATGCTCCCCTAATTGATCGACTCGCTTCATCAATACCAACAATCGCAGATCACGGCAGAACCAACTCTCGGTGGAAGTCGTGATCGGACCGTCGTTGCCGATCTCACCGATCGGGATCGTCCGCGTCGATCTCGTGCCCTCCGCCGGCACTCCTTCAATATCCTGAGTCCCTAACTTCTCGTAGGTGGACGTAGCCGCCGATTTCGGCGCACCGGCCGCCGTTACGGGCCGGGGATGCGGTGGTGCCGCGGAAATTGCAAAGCGATGCGCGACCCGCTGCTGATCATCAAGAACATACATGAACCCGGCAACCGGATCCAGGATCTCAATGACGAAGAACCCTCCGCTACCGCTCCCCGGCTGGCTCGCGCCCAACGTCCGCTCGGTCCGCGTGCGTCCTTGAGAGTCGCGCCAGATCTTCGTGCGGGAAATGGTCTGCTTGATGTGAGTGCCGTCGGGCAGCGTTTGGACATGTTCGGAGACCCGCTCGCCTGAGTAAGGGGCGCCGGTCGCCTCGTTGACGATAATCTGTGGAGAACTGAACGTCACCGTCATCGTCTCGCCGTCTATGTGCGAGCGGATGCTTGCGAATTGTCCGAACGCAAGAGAAGAAACCAAAGCCGCGAGCGCGATTTTCAGGCTCATGCGCCAATTTTAGACACAGCGCGCGCGGGAAGCAAGGGCTTTTCGAGCTCCTATTTTGGAGGCATCCGAAGTGCACCGTCGATCCGGATCACCTCGCCGTTGAGCATCGAATTTTCGATGATGTGGCGCGCGAGACTCGCGTATTCATCCGGCCTGCCGAGCCGCGCTGGATGCGGAACCGACGCGCCGAGCACTTGTCGCACTTCCGGTGGGAGAGTTCCGAGCAGCGGCGTATCGAAGATCCCGGGTGCGATCGTCATCACGCGGATCATCAGACGCGAGAGATCCCGCGCTAGTGGGAGCGTCATCCCGACGATGCCGCCCTTCGATGCAGAATATGCCG
>DASXZC010000130.1:0-14044 GCA_036502165.1 Bryobacteraceae bacterium | reverse complement strand
CCGAGAGAACCGCTTGGTAAGATTGCAGACCTCCAGCATTGATCGGTTTAGACTCCGCGTCTCTACCGATTGTTCCCGGATGTCTACTCGAGGAACATCGCCCGCACTTCGAGCCAGTCGCTCACCCGCCGCCACTTCGTCTCGTGGACATTATGCGGAGCCGTGAACACGATCCCCTCGCCCCCGAGCCGCTCGAAGTGCCGCGTGTTGTCGTCGATCAGATAATCGACAGCGAGCACGCTCTTATCGCCGCAAAACACAATGTGGCTGGGCTTCAAAAAAGGAAAATGCTTTTCGAGCCACCGGAACTTCGGACTGAACGAGCTCGGCACTTCCATCGCCGCCGTGGTGATGAAAACTTCGTACCGCTTCGTCAGTTCCTCAACGACGCTCTGGCTATGCTCGAACACCGGCAGGTCTTCGAAAATACTGCCATCCGCAAAGTAGTCGCGGATCTTGGCCCGATTCTCATGTGGAATCGTCTCCCAAAACCGCTTCCCCATCAAGTCTGCTTTGGAATGGACCGTCCCGAAGTCGCGGTTATACCGCACGAGGAGTTCGCCCAGCGTATCGGCGATCACCTCATCCATATCGATTCCGATTCGCTTCATTTCCCTACCATTGTCCGCGAAATCGGATTGAGGGGCTACTCGGAGCCTTCCTCCGAACCAACCCCGGAGCCCCTTCCTGAGAGTGCCACGCTTACGTTCAACGACCAAGGCACTTTGGTACTGTGCGGCGCAGAATCCGCTTGTAGTACTGAACCCTCAGGTCGGTTCGCTACGCCCGGTCAACGGTTGCACCACCGCCCGCCCGCACAATCCGACGCCCGTATTTAACAAGGCGTTGAGGAAGTTAAACAGCACCGCGTACACCGTCTGCTCGTTGACGCTCGTCTTTCCCGGCAGCCGGAAATCCGCGGGCAATTCCTTCGCGATCTGCACCCGCACCGAGAACGGCATCGGACGCCCGTTCTGATCGTGTATGTTCGCCAGGCTGATCGGCGTCTGCAGCACCACTCCGCTCGTGCCATCGACGTAGAACTGGCAGCGCGAGAACCATCCCAGATTCCCTGGGTCGGATGCATCGAACAATAACAGCGGCGCTTTCCTCTCTGAAGCCAGCAAATCCATCGAAACGCTTCGCGGCGAATCTGCGATCTGATGCTCAAATCCGGACTGCCGCAAAATATTCTCGAGTGTTTCCGACTCGAGCTCGAGAAGAATTAATTTTTGGGAACCTGCCTGCAAGACTTGCATGCTTCTCCGATTCTAGCAACACACTCAGCCGGTATAGTAAAAGGAGTGGCCCTCGTGCTTTTCGACATCGACGGAACAATCGTGCGCCGCGCCGGCCCGCATCATCGGCAAGCGCTCGAGGCCGCCGTCCACCGCGTCACCGGCATCCGCGCATCGACCGACGGCATCCCCACGCAAGGCATGCTCGACCGCGACATCCTCCGCATCATGCTCACGACCGCCGGCGCATCCGCCGCCATGATCCGGCGCGAAATGCCGGATCTCGTGAAAGCCGCGCAATCGATTTACGTCCTCGGCCGCGGCCCGAAACTCCACAGCAAAGTCTGCCCCGGCGTGCGCATGCTCCTCTGGAAACTCCATCGCCGCGGCATCCCCACCGGACTCGTCACCGGCAACCTCACCGCCATCGGATGGAAGAAGATGGAACGCGCCGGCCTCGACCACTACTTCCGCTTCGGCGCCTTCGCCGAGTTCGCCCGCGACCGTGCCGGACTCGTGAAACTCGCCGTCGCCCAAGCCCGCCGCGAACGCTGGATCGACAATAAAAGTCCGATCTCTCTAATCGGCGACCACCCCAACGACATCATGGCCGCCCGCGCCAACGGCGTCCGCTCGATCGCCGTCGCCACCGGAGTCGTCCCCGCATCGGAACTCGCCACCCACAACCCCGACCTCCTGATCGAAGACCTTCGCGCATTGAACATCGACTACCTCGCACACAAATGAAATCCCTCGTCCCCATACTTCTGCTGGCCCTCACACTCACCGCCTGCCAATCCTCCTCCGATGAGCCCAAGATCACCGCCATCGTCGGCGCCAAACTCATCGACGGCAAAGGCAGCACCCCCATCGATCATTCGATCGTCCTCATCCAAGGCAAGACCATCGTCAAAGTCGGATCCCAAGCCCTCGTCCCCCTCCCCAAGGACGCCGAAGTCGTCGACGGCCTCAACCAAACCGTCGAACCCGCCACTCAAGGAACCACCATCGACGCCGGCAACCCCGCCAACCTCGTCCTCAAGAGCGACTCCAAAACCCGCACCATGAAGGACGGCCAATGGCAGAACTAGACGCCGCCCAATCCCTCGCCGTCAAGCGCGCCGAAGTCGAATTTCACAACTTCGCTTCCCTCGGCGAGCCCGAGCGCGCCATGCGCGTCTACGCCGAAGAGAACGAACGCCGCGGCGCCGTCATTCGCAATCACGTCGCATTCATGGGCGAATTGTCACCGTTCCTCGAAATCGGAGCCAACGCCGGCCACACCAGCTACTACCTCGCGAACGTCTATAACGCCGACGGCTTCGCCCTCGACATCTCCGCCGACTCCCTCCGCCACGGCATCGCGCTCCAGGAAAAATGGGGCTACTCTCGCGCCCCCGTCCGCCTCGCCGGCGATGCGTTGCACCTCCCCTTCGCCGACAACTCCATGCGCCTCGTCATGGCGTTCCAAATGCTTTCGCAGTTCATGAACATCGAGGCCGTCTTCCTCGAAGTGAAGCGCGTCCTCGCCCCCGGCGGCATCTTCTTCTTCGCCGAAGAACCCATGCGCCGCAAGCTCACCGCCCGCCTCTACCGCTGCCCCTATTACGAAAACATGAAGCCCTGGGAGCGCAAGCTCTCCGACTGGGGCCTGCTCGGCTACCTCGTCCGCGACGTCATCGGAGCCCATCAGGAAGAAAGCTTCGGCATTAAACAGAACCACACATTCGAACTGAAGGACTGGCACGACCTGATCCGCAAGCACTTCGCCGATCACGAATACGAGCTCTTCATTCCCCGCCGCGGATGGGGCGAAACCTCCGTCGCCTCCGTCGCTCGCGCCTTCGACAAATTGAAATCCGATTGGACCGGCGCCCGCCTCCTCGGCGGCACCCTCGCCGCCATCTGCAAAAAAGGCGGCGACAAAGTCATCCCATCTTTCGATCCGGAACACTTCGAACGCGCCCTCAAATGCCCCGACTGCGGCAACCGCGTCTCGCGCACAGCCGATGACGCCATCGTCTGCGCTAACTGCAAATTCGACACCCCCAACGAAGGCGGAGTCTACAATCTGCTCTCCACACAACTCCGCGCGGAACTCTATCCGGGCGACCGCGACGACATTGCGGACTTCTCCCTCCCGGGCCACGAAGCGCTCCTCCGCGACGGCTGGTGTGAACTCGAAGGAGTCTACGGCAACAAGTACCGCTGGATCGGCGCGCAGGCATCGCTCGTCCTGAAACGCGTGAAAGACGGCCCCCAACAACTCCGCATCCGTGGACTCGCCGTCGACAAATGGTTCGCCTCCGCCGCCACGCCGCCGGCGATATCCGTCCGCGTAAATGGTCAATTAATCGGTAATTGGCCAATTGAGCGCACCGGCGTCTTTATTCTCGAAGCACCCGTGCCCGAATCCGATGAATACCGGATTGAAATCGACGCCGCACCGACCTTCATCGCACCCGATGACGATCGTGTGATGTCGGTCAATATCAGCATGGTACGCCTGCAACCGCAAGAATAACTTCGGTTACGTTAGTAGAAGGTAGATCGACGCCCATGGCAGCGGGAAGTGTAGTACAAGTCGCCGACTGGAGCCGTTTACGCGACGCGTACGGCACCGCCCGCGACCTGCCCATTCTCCTCGAACGTCTGCGTCACCAGACCGGTCCCGCCTTCGAAGAAACCCTCGGAGAATTGTGTTCCCGCATCTGGTACAACGGCACGATTTTCCCCGCCACATCCCACGCGACCCGCGCTCTCGGCTCGATGCTCGACACCGCCGTTCATCCCGAAAAGACGTATTTGTATGAAGTCCTCGCCGCCGTCGCCGAGTCCGCCCGCGAAGCCGTCCTCTCCACTCCCGAGCAGCCCTGCGCCGCCGGCACACACGATGACGGACTCGCCGTTCTCCGCGCCATTTTCGCCGATCGCGCCCGCTTTCGTCGCGATTTGGATGACCGGAACGCCGCCACCCGCCGTCTCGCCGCGCGCCTCCTCGTAGCCTGCGACGATGTCGACACCGCCATCGAAATCCGCGAGCTATTCCTGAAATCGATCGATCCTCGCGTCCGCAGCGAGCTCCTCGCCGGCCTGCTTCGCCTCGCCGATCGCGTCCCTGACTGGCCGCAGTTCATAGCCGCCACGCTCATCACGGAGACCGATCCTGAAAGCCGCTTCCTGCTCCGCTGCGCCGAGTTCGCGACCTTACGGAACGACGTCAGCGATGAATGCGTGAATGACCTCGTCCGCATGTTCATCGAAGCCAATCAATCGACCGAGCGCGGCTTCACCGACACCTGCGGAGATCCCGATCAATTCGTCCAAGCCATCGGACTCTTGAGCCTCAACCGCCAGGTCGACGCCCTCTGTGCCGCTCTCAAATCCGCTCCCGACGAGAACCTCGCGATCCTCCTCGCCGAACGTCTCCTGCGCCTCGTCTTCCGCGATCGCCGCAAAAATTGGGGAGAAGCCAGCTATCGGATGGTCAACCTCGACGGCACCGAACAGCGCTACGATGGCGCCACGATCATCATCTTGAAGTCGCTCGTGCGGATCCTCATCTGGCCCTGGTTCGCGCCCTTGCGCAACCGTTGGCCTCGCGATCATCGCGGCTCCGGCGTGCCTTATATCGAATACGCAGGACTCGAAGGATCCCCTCCGACGTTCGAGGCGCACCTCACACCCGCACAGCAAACCGCCGTCCTCTCGATCGCCCGCCACGATCCCTTATGGCGCATCTACACGAATTTGTGGGAGCTCTTCGCGCTCCCTTCGAATCGCCGTGAGATGGAAGAATATGGCATCGCCGGCGAGTAAGAACTACTCGATCACCAGCAGCAGATCCTTCGCCTCGACATTGTCCCCAACCTGCGCCAGCACCTGCGTCACTTTCCCCGCCACCGGAGCATAAATCGTCGACTGCATCTTCATCGCTTCCATCACCAACAGCCGCTCGCCCTTCGTCACCGCCTGATGCAAAGCGACCGCGACACTCGTCACCGCTCCCGGAATCGGAGCCCCCACCTGCCCGACTTTTGAAGGATCCGCCTTAACCCGCGCCGACACCACCGCCTTCAATTTCTGATCGCGAATTTTGACTTCCCGCGGCTGCCCGTTCAACTCAAAGAACACCGTCCGCGACCCATCCGGATGCGCCTCGCTCACTGTCAGCAGCTTGATCACCAGCGCCTTGCCCGGCTCGAGCTCGACCGCAATCTCGCTCTCCTTCTCGAGTCCATAAAAGAACTGCGGAGTCGGCAGCACCTCGACGTCCCCATAACTCGTCCGCGCCTTGTCGAACTTGAGGAACACCTCGGGATACATCAGGTAACTCGCGAGATCCGTGCGCGACACCTTGTGCCCCGCCTTCTTCTCGAGCGTCGCCTGGGTCGCCACCAAATCCACCGGAGCCAACCGCTCCCCAGGGCGTCCCACGCTCGGCTTCGCCCCACGCAGCGCGACTTCCTGTATGTCCGCCGGCCATCCTCCATCCGGCTCGCCCAAATCGCCCGACAACATTTCAACCACCGAATTCGGCAGCGTCAGATTATGATTCGGCCCGAGCTTCACGATGTCCGCGACCTTCATGCGATGGTTCACAAGAAAGATCGCGAGATCCCCCACCACCTTGCTCGACGGCGTGACTTTCACAATGTCCCCGAGCGCCAGATTCACATCCGCATACGTCCGCGCGATCTCATGCCAACGTCCACCGAGCCCCATCGACTCGGCCTGTTCCTTCAAATTCGTATACTGCCCGCCCGGCATCTCGTGTATGTACACTTCCGCCGTCCCGGACTTCGGCGCCGAATCGAACGGCTGATAATACGTCCGCACCGTCTCCCAATAATCCGACGCCCGATCGATCGCCTCCTGGCTCAACCCCGTCGCCCGCTCCGTATTCGCCAGCGCAGCAACAATCGAATTCAAATTCGGTTGGCTCGTCGTTCCCGACATCGACGCCAGCGCCGCGTCCGCCACATCGACCCCCGCCTCGGCCGCCTTCAAAATCGATCCCGCATTCAGACCGCTCGTATCATGCGTGTGGAAGTGGATCGGAATCCCAACTTCCTGCCGTAGAGTCTCGACCAGCTTGAACGCCGCATAAGGTTTGCACAGCCCCGCCATGTCCTTGATCGCGAGAACATGCGCGCCCATCTTCTCGAGCTCCTTCGCCTTCCGCACATAATACGCGAGCGAATATTTGTCCCGCTTCGGATCGAGGATGTCCCCCGTATAACAAACCGCCGCCTCGCAAATCGATTGTGTCTTCTCCCGCACCGCCTCAATCGGCAGCTTCATATTCGGAAGCCAATTCAACGAATCGAAGATGCGGAAGATGTCGATCCCCTCACCGGCCGCGACCTGTATAAACTCCGCAACCACGTTATCCGGATACGCCGTGTACCCAACCCCATTCGACGCCCGCAGCAGCATCTGGAACAGGATGTTCGGCACCGCCTTGCGCAGCCTCTGCAGCCGCATCCACGGATCTTCGAGCAAAAACCGCAGCGACACATCGAACGTCGCCCCGCCCCACATCTCGAGCGAATACAACCCCGCCATCTGATGCGACACGAAATTCGCCGCCGCCATCATGTCATACGTCCGCACCCGCGTCGCCATCAACGACTGATGCGCATCGCGGAACGTCGTATCGGTCAGCAACAGCCGCTTCTGCTCGCGCGTCCACTGCGCGAATTTCTCCGGACCCATCTCCGTCAACAACTGCTTCGTCCCCGGCGGCGGCTCCGACGCATCGCGAGGCAACGGCGCGGCAATCCGTGGAATCGTCGCCCGCTTCCCCTTCACCTCCGGATTTCCATTGACGATCACTTCCCCCAAATACGTCAGCAGCTTCGTCGCGCGATCTTTCCTCACCGGGAATTTGAACAGCGACGTCTCCTCCGCCAGGAACGCCGTCGTCAAATCGCCCTTCTGAAACTTCGGATGATTGACGACGTTCTCGAGGAACGGGATGTTCGTTTTCACGCCGCGTATGCGGAACTCCCGCAGCGCCCGATCCATCCGATGGCACGCCTCCGGAAACACGCGCCCCCACGCCGTCGTCTTCACGAGCAGCGAATCATAGTAAGGAGTGATCACCGCCCCGCCATACGCCGACGCCGCATCGAGCCGGATCCCAAACCCCGCCGGCGACCGGTACGTGTGGATCTTCCCGTAATCCGGCACAAATCCGTTCGAAGGATCCTCGGTCGTCACCCTACACTGCAAAGCGCAGCCATGCAGCGGCACATCCGCCTGCTGCGGCAGCGCCATCTCCGGCCCGTGCAATTTCTTCCCCTGCGCGATGAGGATCTGACTCTGCACGATATCCACGCCGGTGATCATTTCCGTCACCGTATGCTCGACCTGCACCCGCGGATTGACCTCGATGAAATACCAGGAACCCGTATCGACATCGACCAGAAACTCGACCGTGCCCGCGTGTGTGTAATTCGACGCCCTCGCCAGTTGCACAGCCGCATCCGCCAACTCGCGCCTGATCCGCGGATCGAGCCCAATCGCCGGCGCCACCTCCACGACCTTCTGATGCCGCCTCTGCACCGAACAATCGCGCTCATACAAGTGCAGAATGTTCCCGTACTTGTCCGCGATAATCTGAACTTCGACGTGCCGCGCCCGCTTGATATAGCGCTCGAGGAACACGGCATCGTTGCCGAACGCCGCCCCCGCTTCCTGCCGCGCCTCAGCGACTCGCGCCTCTAAATCCTCCGCCCGCTCGACGACGCGCATCCCGCGGCCGCCGCCTCCGAACGCCGCCTTCACGATCAGCGGAAATCCGATCGAAGCGCCAATCTCCGCGACCTGTGAAGAATCGGTAAGAGCTTCCTCAGTCCCAGGAACGACCGGGATCCCCGCCTTCTGCGCCATATGCCGCGCCGCCGTCTTATCGCCCAACAACTCGAGCAACTCCGCGCTCGGCCCTATGAACGTAATTCCGTACTGTTCACAAGCCCTCGGCAGCGCCGGATTCTCCGACAAAAATCCGTATCCCGGATGTATCGCATCGACGCCCTTCTCCTTGGCCATCGAAACGATCCCCTCGACATCGAGGTACGCCTGCACGGGACCCTTTCCCTCGCCGATCAAATAGGCTTCATCGGCTTTGAATCGATGCAGGCTCAGCCGGTCTTCCTGCGAATAAACAGCAACCGTCCGGATCTTTAATTCATTAGCCGCTCGTAGGATGCGGATTGCGATTTCGCCCCGGTTCAGGGCGAGCAGTTTTCTCATGATGCACTCACTATCATGCCGCACCGCGCCAAGCCCCTGTATACTGGTTCGATCATGAAGGTCGATCGAAGAAATCTATTGGCCACTCTCGCCTTCGCCGGAGCTTTCACCGATCTCGAAGCCGCTCCCGCCGACGAAATCCATGACTCTCTCTACATCCCCAAAGTCCACCACGTCGAGGACCGCAAATTCCTTCACGATTTCATGGAGACGTACTCCTTTGTCGATCTCATCACCGCCTCGCCGACCCTCCGCATCACGCACATCCCGTGCTTCATGAACCGCACCCAAGGCGACTACGGAACCATCTACGGCCACATCGCCCGCAACAACCAACAGATCAAAGCGTTCGACAATTCCCAACAAGCCGTCATCGTCTTTCGCGGACCCGAAGGCTACATCTCCCCCACCTGGTATGTGAAACACGACCGCGCCGTCCCCACCTGGAATTTCGGAGTCGTCCACGCCTCCGGCAAGCTCCGCCCCATCACCGATAAACCGGAACTCCACGCCCTGCTCGCGAAGCTGATCTCCAAAAATGAGGACTACCGCAACACCGGCTACGACTTCTCGAAGCTCCCCGACAGCTACATCAATGGAATGCTGGGCGGAATCGTTGGTTTCGAGATGAACATCGAGCTCCTCGAGGGCAAATTCAAACTCGGCCAGGAACACAACGAAGGCGACCGCGCCGGCATCCTCGAACACCTAAAAAAGGAAAAGCCCCTGCCGTCCCTCTATGACCTGACCGCGGCCTTCTACGCCGCCCACCCCGTCCCTCCGCCGAAAGCGTAAATCCAAGGAACAAACCGCACCCGGGCAGCGTACCCAATTCTGACCCGAGGTGAATTCCGTGCTTACACTCCGCTTCCTTGCTTACACGAGCGCCACCGCGGCGCTTCTCTTGACCTCCGCCTGCCGCGTGGACTTCGACGGCAACGACGGCGGCGGCCAATATCAGGAAAACTTCCACGCCAACTTCAAAGTCGACTCCGGATCCCGCCTCTCCCTCGACAACGAAAACGGCTCCGTCGAAATCCTCGCCTGGGACAAGAACGAAGTCGACGTCAACGCCACCAAATACGCCAGTTCGCAATCGCAATTGAGCGACGTCAAAATTGAGTCGAACGCGACGCCGACCCTCGTCTCCATCCGCACCCTGCGCCAGCACACGATCCACGGCAATTCCGGAGCCCGCTACACCATCCGCGTCCCCAAGCACATGATCCTCGACCGCATCCACTCGACCAACGGAGGTATCAACGTCGAAGGCGTCGCCGCCCCCGTCACGCTTGAAAGCACCAACGGCGGACTCAAGTTCACCCGCGTCGACGGCCGCATCGAAGGCCGCACCACCAACGGATCCATCGAGCTCTCGAGCTGCCAGGGCGACTCCCTTCTCAACTCCACCAACGGCCGCATCGAAGGCGACGTGGATGGAGGAACCGTCGACGCCCACACCACCAACGGCGACATCGAACTTCACATCGCCCACATGGATGGCAAAGGTCCACTCCGCATGATCACCAGCAACGGCCGCATCGACGTCACCCTCGACGCCGGCCACGACCTGCGCGCCACAACGACGAACTCCTCGATCCGCATTCACCTCCCCAGCACCGCCAACGCCGACATCCACGCCCGCACCAGCCACGCCAAAGTCACTTCCGATTTTGAAACCTCCCGCGAGAGTGAAGCCAATCAGGATGAACACGGCGAACGCCACTCCCTCGATTCGCGAATCGGCTCCGGCGGCCCGCTGATCGACCTCAATACGTCAAACGGGTCGATCCACATCGACAAGCGCTAAGATTGACAGGTGCTTCGAAGCCTCCTTCTCTTTCTCGCGCCAGTAGCCTTTGCCGCGTCCGTTCCGTCGATCGAATTCAAGCTGTCGATTCCCAATCCCAGCGCAAAGTCCGTGCACGTCACCATGCGCTGCCACGGACTCGAAGGCGAATGGCACGATTTCCAAATGTCCGCGTGGATGCCCGGCTTCTACCGCCTCCTCTACTACGCCGACAAGGTCTCGAAGTTCCACGCCGCCGACGATCACGGCAAGCCGCTCGATTCGGAAAAGACCACCCGCAACACCTGGCGGATCGTCACCGCCGGTAGCCACTCCGCGATCCTCGACTACGACGTCGCCGCCACCACCCGCTTCGCCGCCCAAAGCCTGGTGGATGAATCACGCGCCTATCTCGCCCCGCCCAGCCTGTTCCTCTACGTGGATAACCGCCTCGACCTCCCCGCCACAGTCGAAGTCGACGCCCCCGCAGCGTGGACTTCCATCTCGACCGGACTCGACCCCGTCAAGGATCACCCCCACACCTTTCGCGCCCCCGATGTGGACGTCCTCATGGACACCCCGATCCTCCTGGGCAAGCAGGAGCTCCTGCACTTCGAAGTCAACCGCGTCCCGCACACCATCGCCCTCGAGGACATCCCACCCGCAATCAGCCGCGAGCAAATCACAAAAGACTTACAAAAGATCGTGCAAGCCTCGGTCGACTTAATCGGAGACATTCCCTATCAACACTACACGTTCCTTTTAATGGGACAAGGCAACGGCGGCATCGAGCATCTCAACAGTTCTTCGATCGCCTTCAACGGCAAGAATCTCTCGACGCCCGAAGGTTATAGGAAATGGCTCAGCTACGTCGCCCACGAATATTTCCATCACTACAACGTCAAGCGGATCCGCCCCATCGCCCTCGGCCCCTTCGACTACAGCCGCGAAAATCTCACGCACATGCTCTGGGTCAGCGAAGGCCTCAGCGTCTACTATCAGGATCTCCTCTGCCTGCGCTCCGGACTCTTCACCCGCGCCCAATATCTCGACGTCCTCCGCGCCGCGATCGCCAAATTCGAGAATGCCCCCGGCCATCGTTACCAAAGCGCCGTCGAATCCAGTTGGACTACCTGGTCGACCGGCGGCGTCGGCAATGATCGCAATACGACCATTTCCTATTACGACAACGGCGGCATGCTGGGCTTCATCCTCGACCTCTCGATCCGCCACGCAAGCGCAAACCGCAAATCCCTCGACGACGTCATGCGCGCCTTATATCGGAACTATTATCAGCAGCGCCATCGCGGCTTCACCGACTTGGAATTCCGCGAGGAATGCGAACGCGCCGCAGGCACAAGCCTCCCAGAAGTATTCGAATACGCCGCTTCCCCCCGCGAAATGGACTACGCGAAATACCTCGCCTATGCCGGACTCCTCATTGACGCAGCCGAAAAGGAAGGCAAAGGCGCATTCCTCGGCGCCAATCTGCAAGCCCGCGACACAGGCCTTACCGTCGTCGACGTCGACCCCGCCTCACCCGCCGCCAAAGCCGGACTCAATCCCGGCGACACCGTACTTGAAGTGGAAGGCACGAAAGCCACCGTGAAAGTCCTCAGCGACGCAATCGCCGCGAAGAAGCCCGGCGATCATTTAAAGCTCCACCTCGACCGCGGCGACATCGAAGCGGAACTCGCAATCACGCCCCAACGCACCTACACGATCCGCGAGTCCCCTCAAAGAGACGAACTGCAAAACAGAATCCTCGCAAATTGGCTGCGCTAAGAGGAGAGCGCCCCAGCCAAACTCGCCAGCCCCTTCCGGATCCCCTGTTCATCAAACGCCGCAAATCCCAACAACAACCCGTCCTCCGCCGCCGGCGTCCCGCGCGTAAACCGATAGAGCCCCATCGTCTCGACCCGCGCCTCAGTCGCTGCCGATTCCGCCTGCTGCGACGTCATCCCATTGCGCAGATAACCCATCGTGTACAACCCCGCCTGGATCCTCGAAATCTCCAGCAGCCCCGCCAAATACTCCCGCCCGCCCTGCAACAACGCCTCGAGCCGCGCCCCATACAACTCCCGCATCCTTCGGATATGCCGCCCCAAATGCCCCTCGACAATGAAGTCGCACAGCACCGCTTGGTCAAGACTCGATCCGTGCAGCTCCGTCCCATACCGCAACTCGAGGAACCGCTCCGCGAGCGCCGGAGGCAACACCGCATAACCCATCCGCAACGCCGGAAACAAAAGCTTATTAAACGTCCCCAAATGAACGACCGTCTCATGCCGGTCGAGCCCCTGCAGCGCCGGCACCGGCCTCCCTTCGAACCGGAACTCGCTGTCGTAATCATCCTCGATGATGTACACCCCACTCGCCGCCGCCCAGGCCAGCAACTCGACGCGCCTCTCGATCGACATCGCCATCCCCAAAGGAAATTGATGCGCCGGAGTCACGTACACGCACTTCACTCGCCCGCCCGCCGCGATTCCCCGCGCGACCGATAATCCCTCGCCGTCAACCGGCACCGGAATCATATTCGCCCCCGCATTTCCAAACGCCATCGCGGCCCCGAAATATCCCGGATCCTCCATCCACACCGAATCCCCAGGTCCCACCAACAACCGCGCCAGAATATCGAGCCCCTGCTGCACCCCGCTCGTCACGACGATCTGATCCGGCGAACATTTCACGCCCCTCGCCGACGCCAGATACCCCGCGATCGCCTCCCGCAACGGCGCATGTCCCCCCGGATGTCCGCCCACCAACAGCGCCGGCGACAACCGCCGCATCCGCCGGCTCGCGACTCGTGCCCATACCTGCGCCGGAAACTCCGCCATCGCCGGCTCATGCAACCGGAACGGCCGCGCCTGCGGGGGAAACTTCAACCCAATTAGCGGCCCCGGCGGACTCGGCCTCATCGGCCGTGCCCGCAAAGCCCCACCCGTCGCCGGCTGCGGCAGCAGCTCATTGACCCACGTCCCCGATCCCACCTGGCTGCGCAAATATCCGTCCGACAGCAGTTGATCGAACACCGTAACCGCCGTCCCACGCGAAACTCCATACTGCCTCGCAAAATCCCGTGTCGCCGGCAAACGCGTACCCGGCCTCAGCCTCCCATCGAGAATCGCGTGCCGCAACCCGTCGTGCAACCACTTCGTCAACGTCGCATCCCGCGGCCGATCATCCAGCGTAAGTTCAAACGAGCTGATGTCTTTGGGCATACTCCCGCCGTGGTCCAAAAAGCAGTTGCAATATGGACCTTCCAATTGTACCAATGGCCCGGCATCATGGAAACTAGCGTATGAAGAAGATGATCTGCACCCTGGCCCTTTGTTTCCTCGCGCAAGCCGCCACCGCCCCCGACCCGCCCGTGCCCTACCCCGAAGGCTACCGGCATTGGAACCATTTGCACAGCACGATCGTTGGCCCCAAGCACACCGCCTTCGCCAAACATCCATGCGAAAGCCCGTGCACCGGGGGCATCTATCATTTCTATGCGAACGACAAAGCTATGGAAGCCTTCCGCACCGGCGGGACTTTCGCCGACGGCTCCATCATCGCCGACGAAGTCCTCGAAACGCATCAACAAAAGAGCGGAGCCTCCACCGAAGGCGCCCGCCGCGCCATCGGAGTCATGGTCAAAGACAGCCATCTCTACGCCGCAACCGGCGGCTGGGGCTACGACGCCTTCGACGGCGAGACGAAGGCCCAAAATCTAAGTGCCCAGGAACGCCATGACTGCTACCAATGCCAC
>DASXZC010000129.1:0-21189 GCA_036502165.1 Bryobacteraceae bacterium | reverse complement strand
TAGTCGTCCATGCCGGCGGCGAGGCACATTTCACGATCCCCCTTCAGAGCATTCGCCGTGAGTGCCACCAGTCGCGGACGGGAATCGGCAGCGAGCCGGCGGCAGATTTCGCGGGAAGCTTCCAGTCCATCCATCTCCGGCATTTGCAGGTCGAGGAAAACGAGATCGAAGCCGCGGGCCATGACTGCCTCGACGGCGACGCGTCCATTCTGGACAACCATCACATCATCGAAGCCAAGCCGCTTCAGGAGTTCCACGGCCACGCGCTGGTTGACGATATTGTCCTCGGCGACGAGGATCCGCAAGGAGAGCTCGAGATCGGCGGCCCCATTATCTTCCGAGGATCGTGCCGGCACAGCGGCTTCCGGAGCCTTCGCCGGCGTCCGCTTGTGAGCCGGCGCTTCGGGCAGAACGTTCGCGAGCGTCTGCTTCAGCAGGCCAGTTCGCACCGGCTTCCGCACGACTGCCTTGAACGGATTCGGCTTACCCTCGAGTAGTTCGTCAATTCCTGCGGCCGTCGAGGTCAGCAGCATGATCTGCGCGGCAGGCACGCGGCGCGCGATGGTCTGGGCGGCTTCGAGACCGTCCATGCCGGGCATCAGGAAGTCCATCAGGACGACATCCGGGGGAGCTTCATTGCGCCGTATGACGCGTTCGATGTGCGCGATCGCGGCCGGGCCATCGCCCGCTTCAGTCACCTCGAAGCCCCAGTTCGAAAGGGACTTCGCGAGAATGCGGCGGTTGGTCGCGTTGTCATCGACGACGAGCGCGGGTAGCCCCTGCCATCCGGGCGCCGCGGCTTCTGGATCGATTTGAGCGGGCGCGTCACACTGCGGCAATTCGAACCAGAAAGTCGAACCTTCGCCGGGCTTACTCTTCACTCCGATTTCGCCGCCCATCAACTCGACCAGTTGCTTGCTGATCGCGAGGCCGAGGCCCGTTCCGCCAAAGCGGCGCGTCGTCGAGGCGTCGAGTTGGGAGAACGATTGGAACAAGTCGCGCTGGCGGTCGGGAGGAATGCCGACGCCGGTATCTTTTACGCAAAACCGCAGCAGACGTTCGCCCTTCGGCCCGTGGATCCCATGGACGCTGACCACCACTTCGCCGCGGGAAGTGAATTTGATGGCGTTACCCGCGAGGTTGATCAGGATCTGCCGCAGACGGGTCACGTCGCCATCGATCCAAGCCGGTACGTTCGCGTTGACGTCGCACGCGAGTTCAAGACCTTTCTCGTCGGCGCGCGCGGCGAGCAGTGAAATCGCATCCTCGAGGCAGGACCGCAGTTGGAAGGGTGCCTTTTCAAGATCGAGACGTCCGGCTTCGATCTTCGACAAATCGAGAATGTCGTTCAGAATCGTCAGCAGCGCGTCGGATGATTTGCGGATAATCTGCGCGAATTCGGCAGCTTCGGCGGGAAGACGCATCTCCGTTAAGAGTCCGCTCAAGCCCACGATCGCGTTCATCGGCGTACGGATCTCGTGGCTCATGTTGGCGAGAAATTCGCTCTTCGCGGCGCTCGCGCGTCCCGCCGCGTGCTTGGCGCGTAGAGTCTGGCGGAACGCCCAGCCGAGCGGCAGGGCGAGGATCAACAATCCGCCCACGCTCCAGGCGAGCGCCTTCGAACGCTTCGTTACGGAATTCATCAGTTCGGCTGAGTAGCCGTCAACAGACGTAAAAGGCGACCAGTGATGGATGATCCGTGAGAGGGTTCCATCGTCCATCATGTCGAGGATCGCCTCGTACAGGCGGTCCGCAGCTATCGACGCGGCGGGTGCGGCGGCGATGACAGCAGTCACACTCGCCTCATCCGCTTCGGCGATTTCGAATCGCGCGGCTTCACATCCCGGTGGACGTTGCAGCGAGACGGAGCCCAGGAAACGGGCCTCGATCAGGGACGACTCCACGTGGCCGGCGCACAACAGCATCAGCGCCTCGTCCCAGGTGCGCGTGGGTACTTGCGAAGAAACGGGGATGACCTTCGTGAGCTGTTCCTCGACACCCGGACTCTCGCGGAAAGCGATGCGGCCGGCGCCCGCATCCTTCAGGGATCGCACCGGCTGTTCTGATTTCGAAATCAGCACCATGCTGCTCATCAGCCAGCTCGAGGTCATGTGCAGGTTCCGCTTTCGCCACTCCGATGGAGTCGCGGTCGGGTACATGTCGAAGGTGCCAGTCCGAAACGAAATGTCAGGCTCGTCATCGGTGACGACCCAGGTGAGCTTGACACCACTGCGGCGTGCGGCTTCGGTCATTACGTCGAACGCCAAGCCGGAAACCGCGCCCGTGGACGAAATCTGCACGTAACGGGACGCGCGATAGGCGCCCATCCGATAGACACGCGGATCAGGTTTTTGGTAGGTCTTCCAGGCACCCGCGGCTAGAACCGCCAGAGCTACGGAGATACTGTAGATGAGCCAGCGCTTCTTCCGGAGGCCGATTGAGGAGAGAGCCCACATCAAAGGCTCTTATCGTCCAACCAACGTCCGATGTTAGAAAATCTTGGCCCGCGCTACTCGAGTTTGTGCCCGCAATCCGGGCAGAATTTGGCTCCGTCGGCCTTCGATCCGCAGTTGGGGCAGTGCTTAGGACCGGACTTCACGGGAGTACCACAATCCGGGCAGAACTTGGCGGATCCGACCGAGACTCCGCAGTTGACGCAGCGCGCCGCGGCGGCTGCTGTTCCGGGAGCTTGCGGAGAATGGATGTAGGAGTCGGCGCTCATGTCGACGCCTTGCATATAGTCCTGCTTCTGGGCGAGTTCATGCGCCTGCTGCCTGACTGCATCGGCCTTGGCCTGCGCCTGGGCGGAGGAGAGCTCGCGCTGGAAATCGGGCGCGCATTCGAGGCACTGGCCGGCTTTCTCGTTCCAGCAGACTTCGGGGCAGACCCAGCGTCCACAGCGGGCGCATTGGTGGAAATGGGTCTTCCCTTCCTCGACGGCCTCGGACAACGCGCTGTCGTGCGCTTTTCCGCCCACGGCGCGCTGGATTTCATATGTCGACTGACCGGCTCCGCTGGCCCAGCCTCCGAATAAATCCCCGGCGGCGCGGAAAATCGAGTTCGCCATTCCGAGCGTCGAGGTCTGATACCGCGACATGAAACCGTTGCCGCACTTATCGCAGTTGAACTTGAACTGATAGCCTTTGTCCGTCGACAGATCGTCGTAGTTGCGGACGAATTGGATCATCGCCATAAAAAGATTCCTGTGTTCAGGCAGAGTTCGTTTGCGGAGTCCAACGGCTCCTGACGCGATCCTGCCTGCTCCATAAAAGGGATAGTATCATTGACGGCCGTGCGACCGCAGGCCGGTCTGCCGATATGATGGACACATGGCAAATTCCGAACGCGGCCGGCTCGAAGAAGTGAAAGCCAGGTCCAAGCACTGGCGCCGGTGGGGACCGTACTTATCGGAACGCGCCTGGGGAACCGTCCGCGAGGACTATTCAGCGACTGGCGCCGCCTGGGAATATTTCCCGCACGATCACGCCCGTTCGCGTGTCTTCCGGTGGTCGGAAGACGGAATCGCCGGTCTGTGCGACAACCATCAGCGGCTGTGTTTCTCAGTCGCGCTGTGGAACGGCCGCGACCCGATCCTCAAAGAGCGTCTCTTCGGACTCACAGGCAACGAAGGAAATCACGGCGAGGACGTCAAGGAATATTATTATTATCTCGACTCGACGCCGACGCATTCCTACATGAAGGCGCTCTACAAATATCCGCAGGCCGAGTATCCATACGACCACCTCGTCAAGGAGAACCACCGGCGTACGAAGCAGGATCCGGAATATGAATTGATCGACACCGGCGTCCTCAATGAGAACCGCTATTTCGACGTCTTCATCGAATACGCGAAGAATGATGAGGACGACATTCTCATCCGGCTGACGGTCCACAACCGTGGACCCGAGACTGCGCGCCTGCACCTGCTGCCGACGTTCTGGTTCCGCAATACGTGGAGTTGGAATCCGGGCTCGGCGAAGCCGGAAATGCACGCGATCGCGAGCAACCGGATCGAGATCAACCACCAGGGGCTCGGGATGCGGTTCGCGACGATGCACGGCACTCCGCAACTGCTGTTCACCGACAATGAGTCGAACACCGAGCGGCTATGGAACTACAAGTCGAACGATGGATATTACAAGGACGCGTTCCACGAATATCTGATCCACGGCAAGACTAGCGCCGTGCGTCCGGAGGCGAGCGGAACCAAGGCCTGCGGACTCTATACCGTCGATATCGCGCCAGGCATGCCTTTCGAAATTCGCTTGCGTCTGTCGGCCGATGACTCGAACGTCGACTTCAACAGCGTATTCCTCACGCGGATCGCCGAGGCGGACGAGTTCTACTCGTTCGCTCCGCCACGCTTGAGCGCGGATGGGCGCCTGGTGCAGCGGCAGGCATTCGCGGGAATGCTGTGGTCGAAGCAATTTTACAATTACGCCGTCGACGAGTGGCTCGATGGCGATCCCGGAATGCCCAAGCCTCCTGAAGAGCGCAAGCACGGCCGCAACTCGGGTTGGGTGCACCTGTTCAACGAAGACGTCGTGTCGATGCCGGATAACTGGGAATATCCGTGGTACGCGGCGTGGGATCTGAGCTTCCATATGATCCCGTTTTCGCTGATTGATCCGGAATTCGCGAAGGACCAACTGCACCTGTTCCTGCGGGAATGGTACATGCACCCGAACGGGCAGTTGCCGGCGTACGAATGGGCGTTTGATGACGTCAATCCGCCGGTGCATGCCTGGGCGTGCTGGCGCGTGTTCACGATCGACAAGAAGATCCAGGGCAAGCCGGATTACGAATTTCTCGAGCGCGCCTTTCACAAGCTGCTGCTGAACTTCACCTGGTGGGTCAACCGCAAAGATCAGGCGGGCAACAACATCTTCGAAGGCGGATTCCTCGGCCTCGACAACGTCGGCGTATTCGACCGTTCGAAGCCGCTGCCGACCGGCGGTTATATCGAACAGAGCGACGGCACCAGTTGGATGGCGATGTACTCGTTGAACATGCTCAAAATCGCGATGGAACTTTCGACGATCGAGCCTGCGTACGAAGATATTGCCAGCAAATTCTTCGAGCATTTCCTCTACATCGCAAGCGCGATTAATAAGATCGGCGGCGATGGATTGTGGGATGAGCAGGATCAGTTTTACTACGATGTCCTGCGAATGCCGGGAGGCGAGAACTATCCTTTGCGAGTCCGTTCGGTCGTCGGACTGATTCCGCTGTTCGCGGTCGAGGTACTCGAGGTCGAGAAGGTCGAGAAGCTTCCGGGTTTCAAGAAGCGCATGGAATGGTTCATGCAAAATCGTCCGGGCCTGACGAGCAACGTGTCATCGGGCATGACGCGCGAGGGCGTCGAGCAGCGTCGCATGTTGTCGATCGTCGGACGCACACGCATTGGTCCGATTCTCGAACGCATGCTCGACGAGACCGAGTTCCTGTCGCCGCACGGCATCCGGTCGATTTCGAAATTCCATGAAGCGCATCCGTTCGTGCTGCCCGTGAACGCGGAAACGTACCGCGTCGACTATGAACCGGCGGAGAGCCGCACGGGGATGTTCGGCGGCAATTCGAACTGGCGTGGCCCCGTCTGGTTTCCCATCAATTATCTGCTCATCGAATCGATCCAGAAGTTCCACTACTACTTCGGAGACGAGATCAAGGTGGAGTGTCCGAAGGGCTCGGGCAACATGATGAACCTGTGGGATGTGTCGGTCGAGCTGTCGCGGCGCCTTTCACGGCTGTTCCTTCAGAAGGACGGCCGGCGTCCCGTTTACGGAGGGACGGAGCTGTTCCAGAAGGATCCGCATTTCGCGAATTACATCAATTTTTACGAGTATTTCCACGGGGATAACGGCGCCGGCCTGGGAGCCAGCCATCAGACGGGCTGGACCGGCCTGGTGGCGAAGCTGTTGCAACAGAGCGGGGAGTAAGCGATGAAGACCTTGAGCGCGGCGCTGTCGCCGATCGTGTTGCCCGGTGTGAATGGAGATCCGGTGAGGCTCGGATCCTTGTGGGAGAAGGCCCCGGCCGCTGTCGTATTTCTACGGCACTATGGTTGAATCTTCTGCCGCGAGCATGTCGCGCAGTTGCGCGAACATCAGGCTGAGTTTGACGCGAAGGGAATCAATCTCGCCGCCATCGGACTCGGCGACCGCACGTTCGCCAAGGCTTTTCAGGAAGAGACCGGGATCACGTTCCCTCTGCTGATCGACGAAGACCGCGTTGCGTACAAAGCGGTCGGTCTACGATCCGCAAACATTTTTCACATGTTCCGTTCGGACAACAAGGTTGCGAAAAAGCGGGCGACCGCGGCCGGGCATCAGCAGACGAAGCTGGGGAAGAATCCTTTTCAACTGGGCGGAAGCTTCGTCTTCGCGCCGGGCAACGTGGACTTATTCGCCCATATCAGCGAGACGTTCGGCGATAACGCGAGCGTGCCGGCGCTAATCCATGCCGTAAAGTGAGGATTACGAGACGAGTCGCAGTTCCTGTTGCATGGGCCACGGCAACTCCGACCCATAGATCTTGAGCCGTGGGCCCGGCTGTCCGCATGCGCATCCGTCGAGGACTACGCGGCCATGCAGCCCGCTCGCTTGCGGAACGATCTTATTCCTGTTGATCACGTTCTGCCCGGAGGCATGCCACAGGCGCGCTTCCTTGTCGACGATCCACGTCTGTCCGTCGCCGATGTGCAACCCGTCGCGCGCCTCGCACTCATGCGCCAGCAAACGTCCGCGATGATCGCACAACTGCTCGAACACGGGCACTTGGAAGGCGCGCCACAGTTCGTCGCGCTCATCCTCATTGATCCACGCCTCGCCCAGTTCGAATTGCATCACTAAGGAGTGCCGGACCGTGGGAAGCGTCAAGCGTCCGAAGCGCTTCAAATCGGCGAGCAGCAACAACCGGTTCGGCGAGGCCGCGATCGATTCGGGCTCGAACCGCTCGAGCCGTTCGAGCCACTCGATCCCCGACCCGCAGGAGATCGAACGGATGCTGCCCATCTGCCAGATGCCAGTGCGCATCGACCAGTCCTCAAGAAGCGCCGTTCTCGGGGCGGGGGTAATCGGGTGTAGGAAAGTTGCTGACATCAGTGTTCCACGCTCACTGAATTAGTGGGCGCGGGGCACGATTTATCTCAGCCGATCGCGAAAAGTTCTCGAAAATTGTCGCAAAAGATGCGTTCGACGTCATCCTCCGCGACCTTCAGATGGTCCATCACCCGGGTCTGCGCATCGAAGATACTCCCGTTCCATCCACGTGGGAAAAACGAGGAATCCGTGCCAAACAGTAGCCTTTTCGCACCTACCACCGAGAGGGTCCGCGCGAACACTTGCTCGAGCGTCAGCCCCTCGATCGCCATCCATTCATTCGAACTGGAGGTGTCTAAATATACGTTCGGACTCGAGGAGGCTACCATCAATGCTTCGCGGAAATATCCCGCTCCAAAATGGGGGATGATGAACGGCAAATTCGGATGGCGTAAGGCGAGCCCGTGGATGCTCACTGGATTCGACAGGCGCAGATCGAAATTCGAGCTCAGGCCGACGCGCTTGCGGACTCCGACCTTCAATAGTCCGCAGTGAACGAATGCGGCGGTGCGGCCGGGCTTCCATTCGTCGAGGATCCGAATCGCGCCGGCGACTCGCGGATCGGTCATCTCGTAGCCGTGCATCGCCGGGAAGAACGCGGCGCACCGCAAGCCGGAGTCGAGCGAACGCTGCAACGTCTCCAATGCATCGGGCGCGACGGGATTGAACATGAAATATCCGACGAAGCGCCCTGCGCCTCTGCGAACGGCGGCGGCGACTGAGGATTCATCTCCAGGAATGGTGGCGATCAACGCTGCATGTTCTACCTGGTTACGGTCGAGTTCGTCGATCCACACGTCGGCTAAAGCTGTGGGATCCGGGGTTGGAAGTTCCCAGCCATAGAGGCGGGCGGTCAAAGTATCCTTTGAGTGGATATCCGCGGCTGCGGCAAGCAGTTCAAAGAAGCGGTGTGAAAAGAAATGAATGTGCGCGTCCGATACGCGCACCTGTGATGGACGAGATGCCGGCAAGTCCTAACCCGCTACGTGCGAACGCGCCCGCGCCGGAGCTTCCGGCAGATGCGTAATACCCGCGGCGAGGGCCGCTTGCGTGAGGCCGGCGACGTTATTGACGCCCAGCTTCTTCATCATCGTCTTGCGATAGCTACGCACGGTCTGCAGGCCAAGATCGAGGAGGACTGCAATCTCTTTGCTGGTCTTGCCTTCGGCGACCATGCGCATCACCTGCAGCTCACGCGGGGACAGTCCTTCGATGAGAGGACCTTGCGCTTTGCTATCGAGGTTGCCGTTCTGCAGCCTTCGCAGCAATCCGTCCGAGACCTGGGCGCTCAGATAGGTTCCACCGCGCGCGACCGTACGCAACGCGTCGATCAAGTCGGATTCGCCGGCGTCTTTCAAGACAAACGCACGCGCGCCCGCCTTCAATGAGCCGACTACCGAGTCCTCATCCGCAAAACCAGACAACATCACGATACGCGCTTCCGGGAAAAATCGCAGAACTTCGCTCGTGGTCTCGACACCCGTCAAGCCCTGCAGCTTGAGGTCCATCACGATCAGATCGACCGGAGTGCGCTTCAGGAGTTGGATCGCTTCCTGTCCGCTGGCTGCTTCCCCCACCACTCGAAACTCTGAATGGTGTTTTAAAATCGCTTTGATGCCGTCGAGCACGATCCGATGATCGTCGACGAGCAAGATATCAAAAGGCATAAATCGTTCCTAGGGGTCCTTCTAAGGATCGACGCTTTACCTCGTACTTTTACGAACCTTGTACGATTTGACCTCGTTTCCCCATCGCCCCTGTGGAAAAACCAGTGGGAAATTTTGTGGGGAACTCGGCTCTCATGATTGTAACGTCTTCCGTCCTGAATGCAACACTAATCTCTATTTCGCCCCCCGCCAATGCGGCTGAGGCCTTTAAAATCCGCCACTGCACTTCCGATTCGGGCTCCCGCTGAGGATCGCCTACCCCATAGAGGTGTGCGGTCACGATACACTTGCGGGTATTCACCTTGGCCCGGAGCTCAACCCTGCGACAGGTCAGGCTATTCGCTGCCAACTCACATGCAAACTCCGCCATCCGTACGATGGCGCGCCCCTGCAGGAGCGGTAACTGCAACTGCTGCGGACAGATGAATTGGAGGGGCGCCGTCATAGCGGGCTCCCATTTCTCAATCAAACGTTCGAGTGCCGGCTTGAGGCCGAGCCGATCGGCGGTCGAGCGGTTCAGATCCTCGCTGAGGCTCCTCACGCGGACCATCGATTGTTCAAGCAACTCCTGCAACAAATGAACTGTTTCGGCTAATTCCGCGGGAGTGTCCGCGTCCATATGACCCGCGATGAGATCGAGGCGGATGCCCGCGGCCGTCAGCAGTTGTCCTAAATCATCGTGCAGGAACCGGCCGGTCTCGAGCAGGCGCCAATCTTTCTGTGCCACGAGCTCGGCCAGGCGACGGGCAACCGTTTCCAGACGACGCTCCTGAGGATCCAGCCTCGATACCGGGCTGTCCTCCGCCTTGCGAACCATGCGTGTGGCAGTGCTGTTCGTAAGTAACGCCTTCCCGAGAACTATGTCGCTTCTAGCTTACCGCTTCCGTGCCAGCGCGCGCTTGGCCGCCGCAATCACGTCGCGAGCGATGAGGCCATATTTGTCGAGCAGCTCCTCCGGAGTTCCTGACTCGGCGTAAGTATTTTGGATACCCACAAATTCCATCACGCAAGGAGTCGACTCGCCCACGACCTGCGCGACGCGCACACCCAATCCGGAATCGACGAGGTGTTCCTCGGCGACGACGATCGCATGTGTCTCCGCCGCGGCCTTCGCAATCATCTCGCGATCGATCGGTTTGATGGTGTGGATGTCGACCACTCGGGCGGATACTCCTTCGGCTTCTAGTGCTTCCGAAGCGCGGATGCACTCGGCGACCAGCAGGCCAGTGCCGATCAGCGTGATGTCGGTTCCCGGAACGACTTCGATCGCCTTACCGATCTCGAATTTCTGATCAGCGTTGTAAATGATCGCAGCCTTCGAACGTCCGGCGCGAATGAATACCGGCCCGAACATCTCCGCGGCACTGTGGACCAGCGCGCGCATGGCGAATTCATCGGCTGGACTTATGACCGTAAATCCGGCGAGCGAACACGCGAGGCTCAGATCCTCGATGCTCATCTGCGATGGGCCGTCCTCACCGATCGAAATGCCGCTGTGCGTGCCGACGACTTTCAAATTCACGTGCGGAAATGCGGCGGTCACGCGCAACTGCTCGAAGCCCTTGTTCATCACGAAGACTGAGAAGCTCGAGACGAAGGGAATCTTGCCTCCAGAAGCGAGGCCCGATCCGATCGCCACCATATCCGCTTCGGCGATGCCACACTCGACGAAGCGATCGGGAAATTCCTTGGCGAAATAGCTTGTGTACGTCGACTTCGAAAGGTCGGCGTCGCACACCACCACGTTGGGATTGACGCGTCCCAAATCGGCGAGGGCCTTGCCGAACGCTTCACGCGTCGCCGCGCCCAATTTCAATTCATGTTTTGTATTCGTCATGGATTACTTGTTCTCCATACCCACCGCGGCCGCCGCAAAAGTGTACAGATCCGCGGTCTCGGCAATTCGCTTGTCAGTCGGACGGTAGCCGTGCGAGCCTTCGGTTTCCACTCGAATCAAAACCGGACGGTCGCACGATTGCGCGGCTTGCATAGCGGCAGTGAACTTGAAGGAATGGCTCGGAACGACGCGATCGTCATGATCGGCGGTCGTCACCAGTGTCGCCGGATAGCACACGCCGGGCTTGATGTTCTGCACAGGCGAGTACTTGATCAGATACTTGAAGTCCTCTGGATTCGAAGGCGATCCGTACTCGCCGACCCAGGCATGTCCGCCGGTGAACTTGTCGTAGCGCAGCATGTCCATCACGCCCACCGCCGGAAGCGCGAAGGCGAACAGATCAGGACGCTGCAGTTCAACCGCGCCGACGAGGAGCCCGCCGTTCGATCCACCCATGATCCCCATTTTTGCCGGAGACGAGTACTTCTCTTTCACAAGGTACTCGGCGACTGAGATGAAGTCGTCGAAGACGTTCTGCTTATTCGCGAGCTCACCGGCCTTGTGCCAGGCCTCACCGTATTCACCGCCGCCGCGCATACTCGCCGTCACCCAGATGCCGCCCTTTTCGAGCCACGCGGGCACGCTGCTCGAGTATTCCGGCAGGATGCTGATGGAAAATCCGCCATAGCCATACACGATCGCCGGATTGCTTCCATCGAGCGGGATTCCCTTCTTCGCCGTCAGGAAGAACGGCACGCGCGTGCCGTCTTTCGAAGTGGAGAACAAGGCCTTGGTCTCGTACTGGTCCGCATCGATCGGGGGCTTCGATGCTTCAAACGGAGTTGACTGCTTCGTTTTCGGATCGTACTCGAACACGGTTGCTGGATAAAGAGGCGAACTGAACGAATAGAAAATCTCCGGATGATCCTGACGGCCAGACAGCGCGGCCACCGTTCCTACTGCGGGCAGGGTCAGATCGCCTTGCGCCGCGCCGTCGATCCCGAACAGCGACACGCGGCTTTGGACATCCGCGAGGTATTGGGCCACAATGCGGTCGCCGATCAGGTTCACACGTTCGATCGAGAACTTCGCCTCGGGGATGATCGTCTTCCAATCGCTGGGTGCTGAATGCGCGAGGTCGACCGCGAGCACCTTGCGATGCGGCGCGTCCAGATCGGTTCGCAGATAGAGCGTCGAGCCGACATTGCCGAAGGGCGAAAATTCGGCATCGTCTTTTTCGTAGACAGGTTGAATGTGCGCGTCGATAGCGGGATGCATCGGATCGTGCAAATCGGCGTAGTACAGCCGATTGCTGTTGTTTGACCCTTGAGCCATCGAGATCAACAAATAGCGTCCGTCCTCAGTGACCGAGCCGCCGATGAACCAGGTCGGCATATCCGGGCGCGAGTAAACTAAACGATCCTGCGTTTGCGCAGTTCCCAGGCGGTGATAGTAAAGAGCTTGCCCGGAGAGTCCGGCTTCGAGCGCCTTGCCCTTGGGCGGCTCCGGATAGCGCGAATAATAAAATCCCTTGTTGTCGTTGGTCCACGAAATGCCGGAGAAGCGCATCCAATGGATGACGTCCGAGAGATCCTTGCCGGAGTCGATGTTGCGCACATGGATGGTCCGCCAGTCCGCGCCGCCTTCGGAGAGGCCGTAGGCCAACAGTTTTCCATCGGGTGAAGCGACCCACTGGGCAAGTGAAAGCGATCCGTCGGGCGAGAGGACGTTCGGATCGATGACCAGCGTTGCCTCGCCTGAGAACAGATTCGTGCGCATGTAGACCGGAGCCTGGCGCTGCAATCCGCTGTTCTTCGTGTAGAAATACCGGTCCGCTTCCCGCTCGGGGATGGTCGTCTTCGGATAATCCCACAAGCGAGTCAGGCGGTCCTTGAAATGTTCCCGCAGCGGCAGTTTGGCGAGATAGTCGAAGGTCACCTTATTCTCGGCGGCAACCCAGTTCGACACGTCCTTCGAATCGAGATCCTCCATCCACTGATAAGGAGCAGCGACTTTGGTTCCGGAATAATCATTGACGGTGTCGCCCTTGGCGGCCACCGGATAAGTCACCTTGGGAAGCGAGGCCGTCTCACGGCACGAAGAATTGATCATGAGCGATACCGCGGCGACGATGACGATTCGATAGGACTTCATGCAGATGCTCAATCAGGCCGCGACCGGATCGGCCAGCTCCGCGAGAGCGCGCTTGCACTCATCCTCGGTCGGCGCGGTGCCATGGAATTTCGGATTGTTTTCCATGAACGAAACGCCCTTGCCCTTGATCGTGTTGGCAATCAGCACGGTCGGCCGTCCTTTGACATACGTGGCTTCAGTGAGCGCGGCTTGCACCGCCGGAATACTATTGCCGTCGAGTTCAATCGCGTGCCAACCGAACGACCGCCACTTCGCCGCGAGCGGCTCGAGATCGAGGATGTCCTTGACGAAACCGTCGAGTTGAATCTTGTTGTAGTCGAGGATGCAGACCAGGTTGTCGATCTTATGGTACGGCGCGAACATCGCGGCCTCCCAAATCTGCCCTTCCTGGGTCTCGCCGTCGCCCAGAATGACGTAGGTCCGCGAGGGACTCTTGTCGAGGCGAGCGGCAAGCGACATTCCTGCGCCGAGCGAGAGACCCAATCCTAAGCTGCCTGTCGACGCCTCGAGCGCGGGAATGAACCGGACATCCGGATGTCCCTGATACATCGAACCCAATTTGCGCAGCGTGTTCAGTTGATCGAGCGGCGTGTATCCGCACTCGGCCATCGCGCAGTAGAGGACCGGGCAGGCGTGCCCCTTTGACAGAATGATCCGGTCGCGCTCGGGCCATTTAGGATTCGCCGGATCGTGACGCATCTGATCGAAAAAGAGCGTCACTATAATCTCGACAGCGGAGAGAGATCCGCCGGGGTGGCCGGACTTCGCGGCGGTGATCATTGTGACGATTTCCCGCCGGATTCGCCTCGCGATCGTCTCGAGTTCGGTTACGTTATTCGTTCGCGTCATGATTTTCTTTTACTGTAGCGCAGCGCGTTCTCCCTCCGAATGGGCGGGCGTTACCTGCCCGTTCTGCGGATGTCCCGTCGACCCTCTCTCGGGCACTCTGGAATGGAGGAAAGGGAATTCAAACATGTCCAGCTCGCTTGCATCGTTCTCAGAACAACTCGCTACTCTCACTGCTCAGGCCTCCGAGTCGATCGTCGCTATTCACGCGCGTCCGCGCTTCAACTCGAGCGGCGTCCACTGGTCGCCGGGCGTCATCGTGACGGCGGAACATACGCTGCGTCACGACGACGAGATCGTCATCACCACGCCTGATGGCTCGAAGCACCAGGCGGAACTTGCGGGGCGAGATCCCGGCACGGATTTGGCCGTCCTGCGCGTCAAGGATCTCGCGATTCCGGTCGCGCCCAAGTCCGCTGTGGTCGCCCATCGCGCCGGCAGTCTCGTCCTCGCCGTCGGACGGAATCTCGAGAGTGCGAACTCCGCCCTCGGCGTCATTTCGAACGTCACCGGAGCCTCGCAGACCTGGCGCGGTGGCAAGCTCGATCAGGTGATCCGGCTGGATCTTACGCTGCATCCGGCGGCGGCGGGCGGAGCGGTAATCGACGTCGAGGGCAACCTCATCGGCATCGCCACCGACGCGTTGTCGCGGGTGTCAGTGTTTGCGATTCCCTTGACAACAGTCGAGCGCGTCACGTCGTCGATTCTGGCGCACGGGAAGATCCGCCGCGGATATCTGGGCGCCGGTTTACAACCAATCGTCATCCCCGAGCATCTAAAGTCCAGCCTGGGGCTTACGACCTCCCGTGGACTGATGGCCGTGAGTGTCGACGAGGACGCCCCAGCGGGAAAGGCTGGGATGCTGATCGGGGACGTGCTGCTCGAACTCGACGGCAACAAAACGGATCAGCCAATGCAGGTGCGGACGATCCTCGCGGCGGATTCGGTCGGCAAGACGCTGACTGCGCGTCTACTGCGCGGCGGCCAACTGGTGAGCCTCGACATTACGATCGCGGAACGGAAAGAGAACTGAGGACCTCAATGGGAATCGGCGAAGTCGGGGAACGGCTCAGGAAGTCGACGGTCCATATCCGTTCCGGAAACGGGCGGAGCCAGAGCACAGGCTCAGGGATCATCTGGACTTCCACGGGAACGATCCTCTCGAATGCGCACGTCGTCGGCGCAGGAACCGATCTGCAAGTCGACCTGTGGGACGGCCGCAGCTTCCCTGGCCGGCTCGAGTCGTGCGACACCGCTCGGGATCTGGCGCGGCTCAGCATCAATACGTTCGCGTTAGACGCGATCGAGCCGCGGCAAACAGCCGTGCGCCCGGGAGAATTCGCGATCGCGGTTGGCAATCCGATGGGATTCTCGGGCGCGTTGACACAGGGTACAGTTCACACGACCGGGCCGTTTCCCGGGCTCGGGAGGCGCAGAACCTGGATCCAATCCGCAATCCGGCTGGCGCCTGGAAATTCGGGAGGTCCGCTTGCGGATGCCTCGGGGCGATTGATCGGAGTGAATACCATGATCACCTCGACCGGCGTCGCGCTCGCCGTGCCATCAAGTGAGGCGCAAGCTTTTATTCGACATGGTGCGGCGCCGCGCCTGGGCGTTTCCGTGCGCCCCGCGCGTCTGGGCGTCAGGCGGGATCGAATCGGATTATTGCTGTTGCAAGTCGAAGCCGGTAGTCCGGCCGAGCGAGCGTCGCTGCTGATCGGCGATCTGCTCATCGCGGCGAACGAGCTTCCTTTTGAGTCCTCGGCCGATTTGAGCGACGCGATTGCGGAGCGGGCCGGACGTCCGCTGGTACTGAGATTCTTCCGCGGCGACCGGTCGCGGGAACGGGAAGTCGTCGTGCAACTGGGCGGGAACAAACAGCGGGAGGCGGCGGCTTGATCCGTGTATGGATTGAGACTTCGAGTACCCTGCTGCGCTCCGGCCTTGTAGCCTTGCTCGAGAGCGCTGCTGGCCTCGAACCGGCCGAATCCCCCGCAGACGGCGACGTCATTCTGCTCGAGGCTTCACAGGAAACCGCGCCGCATCACACGCCCGTCGTCCTGCTGACCGATGCGCCGCCGACGGCTGCTCTGCTGCGATCGAGCGTCAGGGCAGTGCTGCCTCGCCACGCGCCTCCGGAACAGATCGTGGCCGCGCTTCATGCGGCGGCTACAGGATTGGTTGCAGTTCCGGCGGAATCCGCGGCGGCGCTGCCGGTGTCGATCGACTCAGTTGCCGAGACGCCGCACGAGGTCCTCACTCCTCGCGAACTCGAGACGCTCGAGATGATGTCGGAGGGTCTCAGCAATAAGCAGATCGCATACCGGCTGGGCATCTCCGATCACACGGCGAAGTTCCATGTGAACTCGATCTTCGCGAAACTCCGCGCAGGTACGCGGACGGAGGCGGTGATGCGGGGGATCCGCATGGGCTTGGTCAAGCTTTAGTCCTGACGCAGGACGCTCGATGCCTCGAGGCGAATCAGCGACAGCGCCGGCAGTAAACTGGCAATCGCGCTGACACCAATCAAGGCGACGCTCATCAGCACGAACGTCAAAGGATCCATCGGCTGCACGCCGTACAGCAGGCCCTTGAGAACTGTGACGCTGACCGCCGCCAGTCCTCCGCCGAGCACCGCGCCCAACGCCGCGAGGATGACGCCTGGAGCGACCGCATCCCGAATCACACCGCCGATCGAACTGCCGAGCGCCATGCGGATACCGAACTCGCGGGTCCGCTCGACGACAGAATTCGCGACAATTCCGTATACTCCGACCATTGCGAGCGCGAGCGCCAGAGCCGCCATAAATCCTAACAGCCAGGCGTTGCTCCTCTGCGATGACAGCGCGGAATTCCGCTCGTCGATCAGAGACCGGAATTCGGCGACTGGCAGCATCGGATCGGAACTCGCGATCGCCTGCTCGATGCCGCGCGACAGTTCTTCATTCGGTGCGCCGGCCGAGCGGACGATCCAACTCGGCGAGTACCAGGTGTGGGCCATCTGGAACCAAGCTGTGGGGAACTGTGTTGCCGGGAAGTACACGACTGGCTCGGGAGTAAGCGGCCCGGAGCGCTGGAGTCCCGGCTGCTGCTGCACATCGGCGACGATGCCGATGATCTGGCGCGACGCGTCCTTTCCCACGAGGTAGCCGCTCAAATGGCCGTTCAGGAACTTCCGCGCGAAGGTTTCGTTGACGACCACCACGGGCGCGGAACTGCTCGAGTCCTGATCGGTGAACAGCCGCCCATCGCGAAGCGGGATCCTCAGCACCGAGAAGTACTCGGGCGTCACGTAGTTCATCGACGTTCCGACTTCCCTATCCTGAGAATCGGTGCCGGAGCGAACGTTGACTCCGCTATTGAGCCAGCGCTGATACGGAAGGTGCAAGGCAACCGCCGCGCCTTGCACGCCGGGGATCTTCTCCATCGTTTGTGTCGTATCGCGGAACAGCCGGTTGATATTTTTGGTGTCGGCATAACGCGCGTCCTGCAGCGAGGCGCTCGCCGCGAGGACGTTCGTTCCATCAAAGCCGGGCGTGAGATTTTCGAGATGCAGCAGCGTGCGGATCAACAATCCCGCGCCGACCAACAGCACGAGGCTCAGGGCTACTTCGGCAAGCACGAGCGTCCGCCGCAGCCAGTGGGATCCTCCGCCTGCCACGCCGCGTGAACCGCCCTCCAGCAGAGTCGCCCGCACGTCGACTCGCGCCGCTTGAATCGCCGGAGCCAGTCCGCACGCGATGCTGACGACGAGGGTGAGCGCAAGGGTCGCGAGCAGCACGGTGCTATCGAGCCGCAAATCCTGCCAGACGCCGTACTCGGCGATCCAACGATGTAGAGCTTGAATCACTGCGAATCCGAGCGCGAGACCGGCGGCGCCGCCCATCAGGCCGAGGACTACGGATTCGGTCGTGAGCTGGCGGATCAGCGGACCCATTCCACCGCCGAGCGCGATGCGCGTTCCCATCTCACGCCGGCGCGTCGCACCGCGGGCGAGCATCAGCGCGGCGATGTTGACGCAGCCGATGACCAGCACCACTCCTACGGCCGCCCAGAGGATCAACAGCCGCTCGCGCAGGCCCGCTTGATCGGTCTTGTCGAACTGCGCAATCGACATTCGCACGTGAATCGGTTCGGAACTCTTCCGCGCCTCGAACACTGCCGCGCCACGCGATTGCACTTCCGCCTGCGTCTCGGCAACCGTCACGCCCGGTTTCAGCCTTAACATGATCTGATAATTCGTGCCGCCGCCCTCGCCTTTCGTCGATGGCCGCAAGGGCGTCCACAGATCGACCTCTTCCTGCGGTATGAAGGAGGCACTCGAGACGCCGACGACCAGAAAGGGCGAGCCGCGCAACAGAATCGTGCGTCCGACGATCGAAGGATCCGCATTGAAGAATCGCTTCCAGATGGGATAACTCAGCACCACCGCGTCAGGACCTCCGTCGCGATCCTCGGCGAGATCGAACTCGCGCCCTTGCGCCATCGGAATTCCCAGCACCGAAAAATAATGAGCGCTCACGCGCTGTTGATGCACGTAGAATGCACGATTGCCGGCCGCGAGGTTGACCCCAAGGATGCCTCCAATCGCCGCGACTGTGTAGGAGTTCCCATCTTTGAGCCCTTCCCATGCGAATCCATCCTGCGAGGTAATGGCGCCCGACGGAAATTCGCGTACAACGTCGAAGAGCCGCTCCGGCTGCGGATACGGCAGGCGGCGCAACATCACGGCGTCGATGACGCTGAACACGGCGGTGTTGACGCCGATGCAGAGCGCGAGCGTCATGATGACGGCCGCGGCGAAACCGGGCGCGCGCTTCAGTTGCCGGACTGCATAAGCAGTATTGCGGATGAGTTCGTCAAACACGGGGAGTCCTTTCGCTTTGCGGGCTTGTTCCTGAGTCTGGCTGAGATTACCGAAAGCTCTGCGAGCCTGCCAGCGTGCCTCATCGGGAGGCATTCCCTTGCGGATGAGATCCTGACGGCATTGGTCGATGTGGAAGCGCATCTCGTCGTCCATGTCGGCGCCAAGGCGGTTCCGGTTGCGGAATCCACGGACGACGGCTCTGATGCGGTCGAGCATTTTTCAGATCTCTTCAGGCAGCGCGGCGAGTACGTTGCCCATGGCCGTCGAGAACAGATTCCACTCGGCAGTCGCCTTGCGGAGCCGCGACCGTCCCGAACGGGTGAGCGTATAGAATTTCGCGCGGCGGTTGTTATCGGAAGTGCCCCATTCGGACTCGATAAGTCCCGCCTGCTCGAGGCGATAGAGAGCCGGATAGAGCGAACCTTGTTCGATTTGCAGCAGCGACGCGGAGATCTGCTGGATGCGCAGAAGGATCCCATAGCCGTGCAGAGGTCCGAGCGAAACGGCCTTGAGGACCAGCAAATCGAGGGTCCCGGGTAGAAGATCGGCAAGAGTATTGATGGCTGCCTTCTTTCCTAGTTCAGCTAGGAGTATGCGCTTGTTCTCCTAGTTTGTCAAGGAGAGTCGCAGGAGGCAAAAATAGCAAGAAGATAAAAGGGGACTAGCGGCCGGACGAAGCTTTGCCGGCGCGAGGAGGCACAGCGCGAAGTTGCGCATCCTCGAGCCGCTTGGTTTCCTGCCACGTGAACAGCATGCGATGCATCACGGTCAGGTTCGACATCACGGCGATGACCCACAGGCACGGCGCCATGCGTTCGGTCAGCGCGCCGAGAATGAAGATCACCACGCGCTCCGGACGTTCCATGAATCCGACCTTGCACGTCGGGATCTCATTTTCGGAACGCGCCCGTGTGTAGCTGACCATGACGGTTCCGATCATGACGATGGCCGTCAATACGACATAAGAGCCGCGGTTGATCTTGCCGTACCAAAGCAGCAACCCAATGAGAAGCGCGAGGTCGGAGTACCGGTCGAGCACTGAATCGAAAAATCCGCCGAAGCGCGTGACCTGATTGGTAGCGCGGGCGACCCGGCCGTCGACCATGTCAAAGAGTCCAGCGCCGATGATCACGAGGCCGGCCCAGCGGAATTCGCCCTTCGCCAAGAGGAAGGCGGCAACGATGTTGATGAGAAGTCCGAACGCGGTGAGGACGTTGGGGTGAATCTTCGACAGGGCTAGCCCGCGCACGATCAACAGAATGATCTTGTTTCCGGCGCGTCCGATCTGGCTCGAGAACGTCATTGCAAATGCTCTACGCTATTCTAGCGCTCTTACGTCAGGTCGTGGACGGTCTGCAGTTGCAGAACTTCCATCTCACGAACGCCCCCGGGAATCTGAATCTTGACCACGTCGCCGACCTGTTTTCCGAGCAGTGCCTTGCCGATCGGCGAACTGGTCGAAATGAGACCGGCATTGACGTCGGCATCCTCACTGGTGACCAGCTTGTACTTCATTTCGACTTCCTTGATGACGTCGAGCACGACGATCCGCGAGCCCAGACCGACGCGGTCGCGGGGGATGCGCGTCATATCGATCATGGAAATTTCACGCAGACGGCCGCGCAACTGGCCGAGACGGGCGTTGACCAGCCCTTGCCGCTCTTTGGCGGCGTGATACTCGGCGTTTTCGCTCAAGTCACCCAGTTCGCGGGCGCGCAGGATCTCCTTGGGCAGCTCGTGATGCATTTCATGTTCGAGCGCTGTAATCTCGTCCTGCAGGCGTTTCTTCAGTTCTTCCATTTGGATGTTGCTTGCCTAATTGTAACTCGGGCGTCGGAGGCCGTTCGATCGAAAAAGTCGCCGATTTCAGATCTTGTGGGCGGCGTCTTTGACGCTTTCGCGGTCACCGATCATCCGCTTGACGCGTTCGAGTTCGTCCCGTAGCTTTTTTTCCCGCAGCATCAGGGTGATCAGATAGACGGCCGGAATCAGCCAGGCCACCGCGAAACCGTAGAACATATAAGTAAAGTTGCGGGTATCCATGTATTGTTTTCCGGCGCGCCCTGCGGCGTGGACTACTTCTCAGTTTACGACGTGGACTACTTCTCAGTTTACGACAAGGACGAGAAGGTCAGCGTTCACCCTAGAGCGGCCTAAGGCGTATCGCGGATGGGTATGCGGACCACCCGGATCCAGAATGGTAGACAGATGGACCAGACCGAGAATCGCCGCAACAAGCCTCGCGTGAAGAAATTCATGGGAGCGTATTTGGATCTGAGTTACAAAGAGCGTGGCGTACTCGAGTCAATCCGGGCGCGGATCATCGATTTCAGTGAAGACGGAATCGGATTGTCGGCGCTGAGTCCGCTGGCGCCTGGGACGTATGTATCCTTTATCGACGAGACGACGGGCGAGACTGTCAACGCTCGCGTCGCCCGATGCCATAAGAGTTCGACTGGCGATTACAAGATCGGGCTCGAGCGCGAGGCCGCAACCGGAATCTCCGCCGACGCGGGCGCGGACTATTATGAACTGCTGCAGTTGAATCAGAAGGCCGACCCTGACACGATCCATCGCGTCTACCGGATCCTCGCCCAGCGCTATCATCCCGACAATTCGGAAACCGGAGATGTGCAGATGTTTCGGCGACTCCTCGAAGCGTATGCAGTTCTGACCGATCCCGAGAAGCGGGCCGTGTATGACCTGAGCCTCCATTCG
>DASXZC010000128.1:0-9369 GCA_036502165.1 Bryobacteraceae bacterium | reverse complement strand
CGCCAGCACGCCCGGCGTCGTCAACGGATCCATGGGATTCAACGATGAAACATTCGAGCCTACTTATGTTTTAAGGCTCGGAGCCCCTGGCAAGTCCGCCGGCCTCGACATCGGCAGCCGCCTCGGACTTCCACCGGACTTGATCGACAGCGCCCGCTCCCGCATGTCATCGAGCGAGCGCGACATTGCGAAATTCCTGAGTGAATTGCACGCCCGTCTGGACTCTGTGACGCGGATCGAGTCGGAACTCAAAGGTGAACGGCAACGCCTCGCCGACCGGGCCGAAACGCTCGAGCGCGACTACATCAAGAAGCGTGACGCCAAGGTCCGCGAGTTGGAACAGAAGACGCAAGAGCTTGCTGAACATTTCGAGAAGGAAGCGCGCCAGACGATCGATCAAATTACGCAAGGCGCCGAACAGCGTAAGTCCGCCGAACAGGCTTTGCGCAAAGTCGCGAAGACCAAGCGCGAGTTCCTCGAAGAGGTCTCGACTGAAGTCGAGCACGAGCGTCCCGCCAACGCGAAACCGAAGCCCAAGATCGAAGAAGGCGCGCGCGTACGATTGAAGGGAATTCGCCAACCCGCGCGCGTCCGCCGCAAGCTGCCGAACGACATGATCGAAGTCGACGCCGGACTCATGAAGATGCAAGTCCCCATCGAGGACGTCGAAGAAGTGCTCGACCCCTCCGCCGCGGAGCCCAAGAGTAAATTGCCGAAGGGCGTCTCGTATCATCAGCAAGGTCCCGCCTGGAACGTCACGCATTCCGAAATCAACGTCGTCGGACGTCACGCGGAGGAGGCGCTCGAGGAAGTCGACAAGTTCCTCGATCAAGCCGCGCTCGCGCAAGTCGAACGCGTGCGGATCGTCCACGGCTTCGGCATGGGCGTGCTGAAAAAGGCCATCGGCGGACTGCTTGAGAAGAATCCGCACGTCGAAAAATTCTATCCCGCCACGCAAATGGAAGGCGGCGGCGGAGCAACCATCGCGGAGTTGAAAGCCTGAGCGCTGTCCGGAGGTGAACGTCCCAGTCTCGCTTGCGAACACATACCTCAGCGCGCGACCGTTTCGCGAGGCCGATTTCTGATGGGCCGCGGATTGCTTCGATATGCCGATCATGACGACGAAACCGATAGCGATGCTCGTGATCTTCCTCACGCCCGCCATCTTCGGCGAGACGATTCCCCTCGCCGACCTCGGCCAAATGGACCTCAAAAACTCCGCCGCCTCATGGACTCCCTATAAGGGCGCACCGTCGTTGCTGCTCGTGGAGAAGACGACCCCCGGCCCCACCGGCGAGAGTTGGGCGGAGATCCGCAACCGGTCCTTCCACAACGGCGTGATCGAAGTGGACGTCGCGGGTGCTCCATCAGCGCAGGCGGCGGGGACGCCGGCGCGTGGATTCATCGGAGTCTCGTTCCACATACAGCCCGGCGCCGAGCGCTTCGAGACGTTCTACATCCGCCCGACCAACGGTCGCGCCGACGATCAACTCCGCCGCAATCACTCGACGCAATACACGTCCACGCCGGACTGGCCCTGGGAGCGTCTCCGCAAAGAAACGCCGGGAGTGTATGAAAGCTATGCGGACCTGATTCCCGGCGAATGGACGCACCTGCGCATCGTGGTCCACGGCACCGAAGCCCGCCTCTTCGTAGGCAGTAGCGATCAGCCCGCGCTGATCGTGCACGACTTGAAACTGGGCGATACGAAGGGTTCGGTCGCGCTCTGGATCGGTCCTGGAACTGAAGGCCACTTTAAAAATCTGACGATCTCGAACGAATGAGTTATTCGGTCACAGGCTCCGGACGTCTCAGACGGTGCGACTCGGCGAACACTTGCGGATCGGATAGATGCCGCAGCACGAAGCTTTGCAGGTCCGCGGACGCTGCGGTCAGTAGAAATCCGCTCTCCAGATCGGCGAATTCTGTGTCGAGGCGCCCGTCTTTCGCGAGGTTGGTGAGCCGATCCTGATCGAGCATCATCAAGTCGATCGCATCATCCTCCATGTGGACTTGGAAAAGACCATGCGGATGCACAACGGTGCTGAAATTGGACTCAGCCTTCTCCTGAAAATCGAGGAACGTGACGTCAGACGTGCGGAACAACACTCCCACGGTATCGGCTTTGCAATCGCCGCTGTCTTCCTCGCAGGCGGCGATATCGTAATGCGCTGGCCTCGTGCGCGTGATCTGCCACGTGGTCTCGCCGTCAGTCCAACGGCCTTCGATCGAACGGTCGTCTAGCAGCGTCGCCTTGCTATAGAACGGCTGCAATGAAACCGTGCAACCGGAAAGCATCGCCACCGCCGCGGCGAGTGCGATCAGACCAGCACTAAAGGCTTTCATGATCACAGCTTACTCGCGATCGAGTCAGCAATTGTGTCCGCGCGAATTAGAAAATGTCACCGATTTGTCAGGCGTTATTTGCGCAGGTACGCGTCGTTACCCGAAATCCAATCCTGGCGCGGCGGAGTGAAGACATCCATCGCGACAGTATCCTCGAGCGCGACCGCCGAATGCGGCAAATTCGCGGGAATCTCGAGCGCATCGCCCGCGTGAACGACCACCTCTCTGCCTTCCGTAGGGAAGACGAACTTCAAGCTTCCCTCATAGACGATCGAGACCTGCTCGTTCGGATGGTGATGCTCCGGAACGAAGCATCCGTCTTTCATATAGACCCGCGCGAGCGTCATCAGTTCGGTGTGGATCACCTGCCGCGCGAAGGTGGGATTGAGTTGTTCCTTCGGAATGAGTTCCCAGGTATGTGATTTCATAAGACTCCACTATCGTACTCCGACCCTAATATCTGGTGGTGAAGTTCAACACCTGCCAGTACCATGCAAAGAATGTGCAGGCGCAGAACGCGAGCGCGATGCCGGTGTCGCGCAGCTTCGCGAACCACCATGCGCCGCGATTTGTCCAAGTCCGCAAGGCCGCGTAGAGCGCGACCGGAATGCCCAAGGCCGCGAACCAGCCCAGGAACTGAACAAAATGTTGTTTCGCATCGATGGCGGGTCCCAACCCCTCAACGCCTGCGGACATCGCGGTGGCGAGCATCACGAGTCCAATGAGGAAGAAGGCTTCCATCACGCAAAAGAACTGCACCACGCGCCGCAGCCGGCGTTCCGAAGGCGTCAGCAGAACCTGTTGTGCATAATGCCAGCGGATCGCCGCCGCAATCGGCCACCCGAGCAGCGCGAGTGCGATCACGCACACGCCGAACCCGATGATAGTGAGCGAAATGTTCGAGTTGTTCCAAAATCCGGTGTGTTGAAAGACCATGAACGGATAGCCCATGTTCATTTCCCAATGACCCTGATCGTCTTTGCGGAACTCGACGCGATCTTCCGAATCCTCCGCGCGGAAGACGAGTGGCGAGATCTCGTGCAGCTTCTTGAATTCACCATCCGGCCGCTTGAACATTCCAGTGATCGATCCATCATCATGCGGAGTGATCACGACTTGACTGAAGGCGCTCAGCACGGTCGGCAGTCCACCCTCTGAACGACGGCTGTTGATGTAGTGTCCGGCGACCGCTTGCGCGTCCTGTTTCGCAGTCGCGAGCGGCACAATCTTCGGAAGCGGCCACGGGAAATAACGGTCCATGAACTTGCGCATGACGAGGCCCCGTAGATCGCCCTGCTGGCCAGCGCTGTTCTGCGAGATGAACAACCCTGTGTTCGCATCGAGGATCAGCGAAAGATTGCTATGGAACCATTGCGTGTCGCCGCCGTGCCCGATGATGCGATGGCCGTTGCGCGATTCTTCATAGAATCCCAAAGCCATCGCGTGCATCGCCGGATATGGACTCGCCTGACGCGTATGCATCTCAATGGCGGTTTCAGGCTTGAGGATCTGCACGTCGCCGAGTCGGCCATTGTTCAACTGCATCATCATGAATCGCGTCATGTCAGCGGCGGTGGTCGAAACACTTCCGGCCGGATATGCTTTAACGAATTCGAATCCTTTCGCCGGCTGCGTCGAGAGGTTGTAGCCAGTGGACATCAGCGGCTTCAATGCCGGCGGCAACGGCTGCACGAACGTCGTGTGGTTCATCGCGAGTGGCGTCAATATATGATTGGCGGCGTAAGTCGAGAACGGCTCGCCCGAGAGCCGCTGAACGATGTAACCGGCGAGCGAACACGCGTAGTTCGAATACGCGGGCACCTTTCCCGCAACAAAAATCTGTCGCGGCTCGTGGCCGGTTAGATAATCTCTGAGCGTCGCCATTTCTTTCTCTGAAGGCACGAACAGCTCGCGGATCGTCTCCTCGAATCCTGCGGTATGCGTCATGATGTCGCGCATCGTGATTCCGGCGGGCACCTTGAAGTCGAGGTACTCATTGATGTCATGGTCGAGGTCGAGCTTCCCCTGCTCGACAAGCTGCATGACGCTGGTCCAGACGAAGAGCTTCGAAATCGAACCCGGCCGGAAGAGAGTCGCGTCCGGCGACACGGGCTTCTTCGTGGCGACATCCGCGTAGCCGTAGCCTTTCTGAAGGACGACCTGGCCATCCTTGACGACTGCAACAACGGCGCCGGCGATGCTCGACCGCTCAATAGCGGCGGGTATGAGGCCGTCGAGGAAGGGTTCGAGATCCGCGGACGTGAGATTCGGCGGTTGCGCAAAGAGCGGGAGGAGGGCGAGCGAGCAGCCAACGGCGAGGAAACGCATGGGTGCTACGGTATCAGAAAACCGCGCGCCGTGATTCACTTTCGAACCGCCTTGCGCCATCCGGTGCAGGAGGCTCGAAAACGAACGTGAAATATATATGCGCCGCCGCCGTGCTCACTGCAACTGCGATCGCGTGGGGCGGTCAACAAATGAAACAGGTCGCAATCTGGGATCCGGTGTTCAACATGCCGGCGTACACGATGTTGATTCCCGCTGATTGGGAATTCGAAGGAGCGATGGTTCCGGGCCGTGGATGCGGCGACCCTCCCTCGGGCAGCGTCGTGTACCGGGCGAACAGCCCCGATGGATTGACCGGCGTACAGAGGTTGCCGGCGGCGAACCGATTCTGGTCGAATGAGCGGCAGACGATCCAGGCTCGAGGATTGGCGAACTGCAGGATCGAGACGCCCGTCGCTGCCGCGAGCTACGTGCGGACGATCGCGGCACACATGCGCCCCGCGGCGCAGTTGGGGCAGATGGGAACTCCGCCCGCCGCGCCGAAATTCATGCAATTCGTGCGGCAAACGGATCAGTTATTTCAAAATAATGCGGCTCGCCAAGGGAATCCGAATCCCTGGCGCTGCGGCGGAGATACGCAACGCGTGCGCGTCCGCTACGACTATAGAGGACGTCCAATTGAGGAATGGGTGTCAGTTGAGGAGACCGTGATCGAACAGCCGTCGACTGGCGCGATGGGGACTTATCCGAACGGTGTGCTTCGTCTCGGAGTGAGCAAAGTGACGGAGTGGACGACCACGACCACCGCCTCGCGTGCCCCGGCGGGACGGCTCGATCAAGTCGAGGGACAACTGCAGGCGATCCATGATTCCCTGAAGGAACTTCCGGAATATCATCGGCGGTACACGGAATTCATGCAGCAGCAAACGGCACAAATGTTAGCGAATATCCAAAGAATCGGAGCATCCGTGTTGCTGCAGGGTGAACGCGCGCAGGCGGCGCGGCAGGCGAATCATCGGGCGTTCATGCAGCAGTTCGAGCAGCGCGCGGCCAGCAGGCGGCAAGGCTTCCAGGCGAAGATGCACGCGCGCGAAGGACGTTCGCGGGATTACGTGGACATGATCCTCGATCAACAGTTGTTCTATGATCCGCGGACCGGAACGTCAACGACGCAGAGCAACCAGTACAACCATACGTTCGGCGACGGCAACGGCGGGGTCGTGCAAACAAATTCCGCAACGTTTGATCCGAATGCCGCTATGTCGGGGAATTGGACGGAGTTGAAGCCAATCCATCACTAACTCCACCATCATGGGATACTGAACGTTTCCGTGAATGAACCGGGCGAAATCACGGTCCTGCTCAGTCAGTGGAGCGACGGCAAACAGGATGCTCTCGCTCCGCTGTTCGAATTGATTTATCCAAAATTGCGCCAGATGGCAGGGTCGCTGTTCCAGGATGAACGTGCCGGACACGTGCTGCAGCCGACAGGCGTCGTCAATGAGTTCTATCTCAAATTCGTACGGCAGCAGAAATTGCGCTTCGAGGATCGCGAGCATTTCTTCAGCCTTGCGGCGCGCCTGATGCGCCGGATCCTCGTCGACTATGCGCGCCAGCGGCAGAGCGTGAAGCGGGACTTCGGAACTCCGGTCGCCCTACGCGAGGAATCAGCGTGGGCGGACGCGCGGCCCGGCGCGGATCTGGTGGACATCGACCGCGCGCTCGAGGAACTGCGGAAGATCGATGAGCGCAAATGCAAGATCATCGACCTGCGGTTCTTTCTCGGATTCACGGCGGAGGAAGCCGCCGAGATTCTGGGATCGTCGAAGGCCACCGTCGACCGCGAACTACGCTTCGCGCGAGGTTGGATTCAGGACCGGCTCGCCGCCGCCGAACGGCCTTCGGAACAAAGTTGACGCACTTTCTGATTCGTTTACGCCAACAGGAATGACATGGGGTTCGACTCCGAACATTGGACGGAATTGCAGGCACTGTTCCATCTGGCCGAGGAAACGCCGGAGAGCGAGCGGGAACGCGTGCTGTCCGCTGCCTGTTCCGATCCGCAGATCCTCGAGCGCGCGCTCGAGATCCTGAGGGCGTCGGACGAAGCGGCGCAGCCTTCCAGTCCTCCAACCACCTTGGGCAAAATCGGTCCTTACCAATTGATCCGGCACTTGGGAACGGGTGGCACCGGATCGGTTTATCTCGCCGAGCGAGTGGCGGCGTCGGTGATTCAACGGGCTGCTGTGAAGGTGCTGGCTCCGCACGCGGCGGGCGCAGGTTTCGTTGAGCGGTTCGAGCGCGAGCAGCGGATCCTCGCGTCGCTCGAACATCCGAACATCGTGCGCATGCAGGACGCGGGCGTCACCAGCGCGGGCCAGCCGTACCTCGTGATGGAGTACGTCGACGGCCTCCATCTCGACGATTATTGTGATCGCGAGAAGCTGGGCATCGAGGCGCGCCTGCGATTGTTCCTGACGATCTGCGATGCCGTCGAATATGCGCACCGGAACCTCGTGGTGCACCTCGATTTGAAGCCGTCGAACCTGCTCGTGACCGCGGGCGGTGTCGCGAAGCTGCTCGACTTCGGAACGTCGAAGCTGCTCGAAATCGACGGACGGTACACCTCGACGCTGATGGTGACGCCCGCGTACGCAAGTCCGGAGCAACTGCGAAATGAAGCGGTGACGACGGCTTGCGATGTCTATTCGCTCGGCGTCATTTTGTTCGAACTACTCGCCGGGCGACGGCCGGAGAGCGACGGGAATATTTCGAGCGGCTGGATGAAAACGGACGAGCATTGGCGCGAGCCGGAGAGTCCGGATGCGGCGGTGACAAGTGCGGCGGCTTCCCAACGGCGGACCACCGAGCACCGCCTGCGCGCGCAACTCGCCGGCGATTTGTCGACGATGATCCGCAAGTGCCTGCGCCAAGTTCCGGATGAACGATACTCATCGGTACGCGCGCTCGCGGACGATCTGACGCGGTATCTCGAAGGGCGTCCCGTGTTGGCGCGTCCGCAGACGACGCTCTATCAGGTCAGCAAATTCGTGAGGCGGAATCGCGGGCGTGTGAGCGTGGCGGCGTTGCTGATGATCGCCCTCGCGGGCAGTTTGTTCATTGCGTGGCAGGGGCAACGAAGAGCGCTCGAGGAGGCGCAGCGTGCCGTCCGCATGCAGGACTTCATGTACCGCCTGTTCAAGACTGCCAACGGAAATGCCATCGGCAAGCCGGAGCCGACGCTCAGGGACTTCCTCAAATTCGGCGCGGATCTGATGCCCCAGCAGCTACACGATCCGCAGGACCTGCGCCAGGCGCAGTTGTCGTTCGCGCAGTCGATGCATCGCAATTCGGATTATGAATCGGCGACGAAGCTATTGAACACTGTGGTCGCGAGCGCGAGGGCCTCGGGCGACGTCGCGTCGGAGGCCGAAGCGCTGGGGACGCTCGGCGTGACCGCGTTCTATCAGGGGCGCAACACTGAGGCGTTGGCGGATGTGAAGCAGGCGCTCGAACTGTCGCGGCGGCCGGAGGTTCCAGTCGAGCGGCGATTCTTTATCGCGCAGCAGTACGTGATCGTGCAGTCGGATCTCGCAGGATCGTCGGCGGCCATACTGGACATCTTGGCAGGCGCGATTCGTGAGGCTCGTGATAAGAAGGTCGATCCATCCGACATCGCAGAGGCGCAGACCTATCTGGCTGGCAGCGATGTGAATTTGGGCCGCCTCGCGGAGGCCGACGCCGCTTACACGGAAGCGTTGCAGACCTACGACCGGATCGATCCCAACGATTCCTGCGGGCACGCGCTGGTGTGGGGTGGAATGGCAGGCGTACGGCGTGGACAGAATCGCCCAGCCGAGGCCGCGGAGTTGTCGCAGAAGTCTTACGAAGGGCGCGCAAAATGCTGGGGGACGGACGCTCCGTATACGAGGATCCAACTCACCTTCCTGGGCGATGCCTGGGTAGAAATGGGCCGCGCGGCGCAGGCGGTCGACCTGCTGAAGAAAGAGGAACCGTACTGGCGAAAGCCGCCGATCAACAAATCGCTGACGTATCAATATCTGCGCTCGCTCGGTTACGCGTACGTCGAAGCAAAGCAATTTCCGGCCGCGGAGAAAGCCCTGCGCGACGCGTTCGATTTATTCGGCAAGGATCTGGCTCCGATGAACAAGCGGTTGGCGACGCTGCACCTCTATTGGGCGCAGGCATTGGCCGGCATGGGACGCAATGCGGATGCTCTGCCTCACGCGGAATCAGCGCTGCGTATCTTCGGTCAGCCGATCACTCCGGCGGGTATCGCGAACGTAGAGAAGACGCGTCGATTGATCGCGGACCTCACTCCTTCACGAGAACCACCGGCGCCTCGCCCGAACCATACGCCGCTTCGATAAACTTGCGCAGCGCCGCATAGCGATCGACCGGCACCGTCTGTTCTTTCAGTTGCACGCTGCGCGTGAATTCGATCGATCCGAGTTGCGCCGACCATTTAGCTTCGAACGATCCGAATTCGTTCGACAACTTCATCGGATCGGGCAACTCGTCCACTTTGAAACCAGCCGGCACGAGGATGCGGACCGTCTCCTGAAACGCGTCGCCATCGAGCACCACCGGATACTTACGCGACTTTTCCCGCAAGCGGATGCCCTCGCCATGATAGAGCAGGCCTGCACGGAAAATCATCATCCGCGATTGAGGAATCTGCGCGAAGCGGCTCGATGAAAACTGGCCCTTCAACAT
>DASXZC010000127.1:0-10581 GCA_036502165.1 Bryobacteraceae bacterium | reverse complement strand
GCCTTCGCTTTGCGTTCCTCGAGAAATTCGACTAGCTGACTGGCCATAGTTCTCTCCGTCGCACGATCTGCTTCGATTGTAATCCCGCGGAACCCGCCAATGAATCGCGCTCCTATCTGCCCAGGACCACGTCGATCTCTGTGACCAGGCCGGTGCCGGGTCATCCGCACAACCAAACTTCCCCCTGTAGGATCACCACTCACTGGATTCCAAGATGCGCCGCGCAGCGGCATCGACGAAGGGCCGGTCGTCGCCGCTGAGACCGTCAGCCACACGGTTCATGGCCTCCGTGACCTCATCCCTTGCGTGCCTCATGATGTATTCGCGAAGCGCCTCGCTATAGAGCCGGCTCCGCGACGTTTTGTTCCTGACGGCGAGCCGCTCAGCACGTTTGAAAACGTCATTCGGAATGGAGACCGCAACCTTCATATCAACAGTATGATCGGTAATAGCATCGCTCTTGTATCCTGGAAGCCATGCGTTCCCTCGTCTGCTTCCCTCTCCTCGCCCTCCTGACCTTCGCCGCCGATGACCCACGGGTCAAGTTCGACAACGACGCCGTGCGAGTACTCAAAGTCACTGACATTCCGCATAAGAAGTCTGCGCTGCATAAGCACGACCTCAACCGCGTCATGGTCTACCTCACCGCCGGCGACCTCGATGTCACTCCTGAAAACGGCAAGACCATCCATCAGCAATGGAAAGCCGAACAAGTCGCCTGGAGCCCCGCCGGTGGACTCCATACAAGTGAGAACGTCGGCTCCACTCCGCTGACGATTGTCGAAGTCGAACTGAAGCGTCATCCTCCGGCCAGCGCCTCGAAGCGCGATCCGAAGATGGATCCGGTGCTCACCGACGCGAAGCATAATAATCTGCTCTTCGAGAACGACCAGGTCCGAGTCTTCCGCAGTTGGCGCGAAGCCGGCGCGAGCGAAACCATGCACGAACACACCGGAGCCGGGCGCGTGGTCGTCCTGCTCACCGATATCCACGCGGGAGTCAAACTGCCGAATGGCGCTACGAGCGAGATGACGGACAAAGCGGGAGGAGTCCATTGGACCGCCGGGCCATCAACGCATCTCGGCACGAACCTCGGCACGAAGCGATTCGACATGATCCTCATCGAGGTCAAGTAAGCTCGAGCAGATATCCGCGCTTGCCGACGTTGACGGCGCGCGTCCCGCCGAGTGTCGTTTCGACTCCTTCCGCCTCGTGGATGTGGCCACAGAAGAACCATTGCGGCTGACGATCGTCGATGAACCGCGCGATCGTCGGACTGCCGAAGTGGCGCCCCGGACCCGCGCGATCCAGCGGAGTTTCGAGCGGCGGGCAATGGCAAATCAGCACCAGCGGCTTCAGTTTTTCCCACGGCCTCAGGCGCTCGGCGAACTCGGGTTCGGTATATTCGCCGGGCGTGTTGAACGGCGTGATATTCGAATAGCCGAGCCCCGCGATGTAGCGTCCGCCCATTTGGATGACGCGATTGTGGAAGAACTCGAAACCATATTGCTGGCAGAACGTTTCGATCTGAGACTCCGATTCGTGGTTGCCCGGCATCACGTACACCGGCGCCTTGGCTTGCTTCAAAATCGGACCCATCTTTTCGAGCCCGCGCGAGAAGGTCGCCAGATCACCTGCCGCGAAATACGCGTCCGCCGGAGTCGCCACCAGCCGCTCCAGCGCTTTCTCGCTCCCATGAATATCGGAAAAGATCAGCAGCTTCATTCCATTCCCATGATAATTTGAGAATGCCACGCATGCCCGCCGAAGACCACATCGGACGAGTCCGCAAACTGTGCCTCGCGATGCCGCAGTCGAGCGAGAAGCTCTCGCACGGCGAGCCGACCTTCTTCGCCGGCAAGCGCGTGTTTGCGATGTTTTCGAACAATCATCACAACGACGGGCACATCGCAGTGTGGATTCCCGCGGAGCCCGGCGCGCAGGCGGCGCTCATCCGTTCCGATCCGAAACGCTACTACAGGCCGCCGTACGTCGGGCCCAGCGGATGGGTGGGGATTGAGCTCGATCAGATCGGCGACGATGAACTCGCCGGGCATCTGTCGGATGCCTGGAAGCTGATCATGGACAAACAGAAACGGCCGTCGCGCGCCCGGCGCGGCTAGTCGATTCGCGGCCTCTATACTGAGGCTATGGCCACTCTCGAACGAGCCATCGCCATCGCGGCGGAGGCTCATACCGGACAAAAAAGTAAAGAAGGAAGTCCGTATATCCTGCATCCGATTCGCGTTATGATGCGAGTTGACGGATTGGATGCGAAGATGGCCGCGATCCTGCACGATGTCGTCGAGGACACCGATTGGACTCTCGATCAATTGCGCACAGAAGGATTCTCGCAACCCGTGCTCGAGGCCGTCGACCTGTTGACGCACCGCGACAGCGAGGACTACTTCGCCTACGTCGCGCGCGCCGGAACGAATCCGCTGGCGAAGCAAGTCAAGCTCGCGGATCTCGAGGACAACATGAACGTCATGCGGCTCGCAACGGTTGGCGATAAGGATTTGGAGCGTATGCGGCGCTACCACAAAGCGTGGCTGTCGCTCAAAGGTTCATAGCGCGCGATACATGACGTAAGCGTCCACGAATCCTTCAGTAGGATGCGCGAATGCGCCCGGCAGGCGGCCGGCGATCGAGAATCCGAAACTCTCCCAGAGCTTCACCGCCCGCCTGTTGGTACTGACCACGAAATTGAATTGCATGGCGCGGAAACCCAGCGATTTCGCATACGCGAGTGAATGTTCACACATTGCACGAGCAATGCCGCGGCCGGTCGCAGCCTTCGCCGTCATATAGCCGCAATTCGCGACGTGCGACCCTCCGCCCTGCTGATTCGCGCGGATGTAATAGGTTCCCGCAACGCGTCCATCGTCATCCGGCTCGGCGACGAAAACCGTGTGGCCCGCGCCGAACCAATAGTCGAGTGCTCCGGCCTCCGTCATATCTTGCGGCAGCGTGTACGTCTCGCCCGCACGGATCACAGGCTCGAGGATCGACCAGATTGCCGGACGATCAGAAAATTGGGCGCGGCGTATCGTCATCGTCTAATGAATCTGATCGACCACCCGTTTGGCGATCGGGCGAAGCCTGTCGAGCGTCTCTCGACGACTGGCGAGATCCGTTTTCCCTCCCGAATCGCTGACGTAAATCTGGATCAGACGCGAGCCTTTCAAAACAACGAAGCCGCATTTGCCCGCCGGACTCGCCGGAGTGCTCTTGATCAACTCACCATACGCGGCAGTCGTCGCCATAAAGGGCTCATCGCTCGCGAGCCATCCCGAGGCGCGCGTCTTCTGTTTCAATCCGTCGTAGATTTTCCTCGCACCAGGACCTTCGTCGCTCATCGTCAACGTCAGCCGCACGCCCTTCGAGCGAACTGAATAACTGCAGCCGAGTGAGCCGAGCGACATCGGCATCGCGGCTCCGCCGAGGATCGAATCGGCGTCGCGCTGCTCGATCTTGTCGCAGAACTGAGCAAAGGCAGCCGAGGCCGCCAGGAACAGGAGGAGAACGAATCTACTGGCGGTCATGCAAAACGTATAATAACGCTCTATGGCAAAAATCCGTTGGGGCGTCATCGGCGTAGCGGGCATCGCAGTCAAGAAAGTGATCCCCGCGATGCAGTTGGGCCAACATTGCGAAGTGACCGCGATCGCCTCGCGCGATTTGGAAAAGGCGCAGGACGCCGCGCGTCAGCTCTCGATCCCCAAAGCATACGGATCGTATGAGGAATTGCTCGCCGACAAGGACATCGACGCGATTTACAATCCGCTGCCCAATCATCTGCATGTTCCCTGGTCGATCCGCGCAGCGGAGGCCGGCAAGCACGTCTTCTGCGAAAAGCCCATCGGACTTGACATGGCCGAAGCTCGCGCTCTGATCGCCGCGCGAGATCGCGCAGGAGTCAAAATCGGCGAAGCTTTCATGATCGCGACGCATCCGCAATGGCTGCGCGTCATGGACTTCGTCCACACCGGCGGAGTGGGCGATGTGCGCGCCATGCAAACGATCTTCAGTTATACAAACGTCAATCCGACGAACATCCGCAACATGGCGGACATCGGCGGCGGAGGTTTGATGGACATCGGCTGCTACGGCATCAAGGCGTCCCGCATGATCTTCAATGCAGAGCCCAAGCGCGTGATTGGTCTGATCGACCGCGATCCCGCTTTCGAGACCGACCGCCTGACCTCCGCGATGCTCGATTTCGGAAATGGGCAGGCGGTATTCACGTGCAGTACGCAAATGGTTCCATTTCAATCGGTGCAGGTATTCGGAACGAAAGGCCGCGTCGAAATAGAAATCCCTTTCAACGCCGTGCCCGGCCAAGCGATGAAAATCCGGATCGACGACGGATCGCAACTGGGCGGCGCCAGCGCGTCGGTCGAGACCGTCGAAGCGTGCGATCAATATACGTTACAGGGCGATGAATTCTCGCTTGCAATTCAAGGCGAGCGGCCCGACGTTCCCGTCACCCTCGAGGACGCCGCACGCAACATGGCCGTCATCGACGCCATCTTCCGATCGGCAAAATCCGGACTGTGGGAAGCCCCTGAAACAATTTAAGCCAGCCGCGATAGACTAGCAGACATGCGTTTTAGGCTTTCCCGTTTTCGAACGATCCACTCCGCCGTGGCACTGGTGTTTCTCTTCAGCGGACTCATCGGACAAGCCCAACAAAAACCGCCCTCCGAGCCCGTCAAGCGGCCGCCAGCCAACTTCCTGACGACCAGTCCGGCGCCCGATCCGCAAATGGTTTTGGCGGGTCAGAAAATCTTCGTTGCGAATTGCGCATTCTGCCACGGCTCGAGCGCCAAAGGAGGCGAGGGCGGTCCGGATCTGGTGCGCGCGATTCCCGTGCTGCACGACGAGGGCGGCGACCTGCTCGCGCCGATCATTCACAAAGGACGCGCGGGCATGCCGGCCTTTCCGAACATGACGCTCGATCAGATCAAGGATATCGGAGCGTTTCTGCATAGCCGCACCCAGGCCGCCGCGAATCGCATGAGTTACAAAATTCTGAACGTCGTCACCGGCGATCCCAAAGCCGGTGCCGCGGACTTCGACCGCATGTGCAAATCGTGTCACTCGCCGACGGGCGATCTGGCCGGAATCGCCAGCCGCTACAGCGATCCTGCCGGATTGCAGAATCATTTCTTATATCCAGGCCAAGGCCGCGGACCCTTCGGCAGCGGACCTCCTTCGAAGCCAACGCTCGTGACCGTCGACCTTCCAGGCGGGAAGAAAGTCTCGGGCACACTCGCCTATCAGGATGACTTCACGCTCGCCATGAAAGACGACCAGGGGAACTATCATTCGTTCGACCCTGCGAAGGTTCACTTCGAGATCAAGGATCCCTACGCCGAACACGCTCGGCTGCTGCCGCAGTACACCGACAAAGAGATGCACGATCTGCTCGCCTACCTGGTGACACTGAAATGAAACGACTGATTTTCGTTCTCTTGGCGGCAACCGGCATGGCCACCGCCCAGGATCTCAATCCCTCGACGATCCTGAAACCTCCGCCTGATTCGTGGCCGACTTATAACGGCGATTACTCGGGGCGGCGTTATTCCCATCTCGATCAAATCAACGCAGGCACCATCAAAAATCTCGGCCTCGCGTGGGCCTATCGCGCCAATCTCGGGCCCGGCGGCGCGGGCGCGAACAACTTCTTCGGCACGCAGATCAAGGCCACTCCGCTCTTAGTGGATGGAGTCCTGTATTTCACCGTGCCCGATCACGTATGGGCCGTCGACGCCCGCGATGGACGGGAGCTTTGGAGCTACAAGTGGGAAACCAAGGGCGGCATCCACATCGGCAACCGCGGCGTCGGCATCTACGAACATTGGTTATTCTTCGAGACTCCGGATAATCATCTGGTCTCGCTCGACGCGCGCAATGGCAAGTTCCGCTGGAGCGTCGAAATCGCGGACTTGAGTCAGGAATATTTTTCAACCCCGGCGCCGATCGTCATTCGCAATCACGTGCTGGTCGGTATCGGCGGCGATTCCCTCGACGTGCCCGGATATCTCGAGGCACGCGATCCGGAAACGGGAGCCGTGCAATGGCACTGGTCGACCACCCCTCGTCCCGGCGAGCCTGGCGCCGAGACCTGGCCCGATCAATATTCGATGGAACACGGCGGCGGCATGACGTGGATGCCCGGCACCTACGATCCGGAATTGAATCTGTACTACCTCGGCACCGGCAATCCCAATCCGGTTCACGCCGCGCAGAGCCGCAAGGGCGACAACTTGTGGACGTGCTCGATCGTGGCGCTGAATCCCGACACAGGCAAATTGGTTTGGTACTTCCAAGTCTCGCCGCACGACACGCACGACTGGGATGCCGTGCAGACGCCGGTCCTGATCGATGGAACGTTCAAAGGCGAGAAGCGCAAGATGCTGGCGCAGGCCGCGCGCAACGGTTATTTCTTTCTGCTCGACCGCACGACAGGCAAGAACCTGTTGACTGCGCCGTTCATGAAGGAGACGAACTGGACTAAGGGAATCGCCGCCAACGGGCAGCCGATTCCGAATCCGGAAAAGGAACCGAAAACCGACGGAGTGCTGGTCAATCCGGCATCCGACGGCAATACCAACTGGCCTCCGCCGAGCTTCGATCCCGAGACCGGATTGTTCTACGTCAACACGCAGAGTTCGTTCAGCGTATACTATTTGACCGACACCGATCCTCATCCGGAAGGCTACGGTGGACGCGATGCCGCGGTGTGGCGCAAGAACTCGCTGCGGGCGATCGACTACAAGACGGGACAGATTCGTTGGGTGCATGAGTACGCGCATTCCGGTTCGCTCTCGGGCTTGTTGAGCACGGCGGGCAAGTTATTGTTTGCGGGCGATACGGAGAAGAACTTCATCGCCTACGATCCGGGAACGGGCAGGATTTTGTGGCACGCTGGACTCACCGCGACCCTTACCAACGGCGCGATGACCTACATGCTCGATGGACGTCAGTACATAGTGGTCGGCGCGGGTGACATGCTGTATGCGTTTGCGTTGAACCAATAGGGAAGAGGGATCATGGGAGACGCTTTATTGGCGGATTTCCAACCGGCGGCGATCGCAGCGCCAGTACGGACAGCATTGCTAGATGCGGTCCGAGTCAGTGTCGGGAACGGATCAGTGGCGCGCCACTTCTGGGAGACCGCGCTCGGGCTTCGCTTCGTCAACGAGCGTGATGTGTACGAAGAGGAAACGCGCGAGGCCTGGGACATCCGGCGTGGCGCGCTACGCGTAACGCGGCTCGAGATTGCGCCTGAAGTATTTCCGAAAATCGAATTGCTCGAGTGGGAAGGCTGCAGCGGGCAGCCGATCCGCAATGCCAAACATCCCTGGGATTACGGGTTGCTCGCACTGCGAATTCCTGTGTCGGATCTTGAAGCGCGGCTCTCTCAACTGGCGCAGTGGCGCTGCAAAATTGACCGCACCGGCGCAGAAGCATGCGTGACCACTCCGACCGGTGAACGCGTCGTGTTGCGGCAAGGCGGCGAGCCCGCGGTGATCGCGGTGGTGCCGTCGATCGAGACATCGAAGACGTTCTTCCGGGATTCGCTCATGCTGCCGAATGGAATTCCGATCAAGGCGGCTCATCAATTTCCAGGCGCCGCGACCGTCGATCTGGCGCAGACGCTGCGCCTCGGTCCACTCGAAGTGATGGAGATGAAGCGATCGGCGGATCCACGTCCGGCGGCTGCGACCGAAGCGAGGATGCACGCCGGCTTCACAGGCTACTGCATGCTGTCGGTGACTCGGTCGGCGAGTAAAGCTTCGATTGAATTGATGCGCGGACCCGGCGGGATTCCTGTCGAAGTCATCACTACGGCTTCGCCGGCGTTCGCACTTTCACGCGAGTGAGCCGCGCGGACTTTGGAAGGTAATGTTCGCCGTCCGATTTGATGATCTGCCAGTAGAGATAAGCTCCGCGCAAAGTCAGGCGAGCGGTGCCGCCGCCAGTCGAATCGGGATATCCAGATCGGAAGTGCACGGTTGCGACATTGCTTTTGATTTCGCCCGTAATCGAGGGCTTTCCCGTCGCTTCCAACACCTCGTCAACCTTCTGCCCCTGCTGCCCCACCGCGGAATGATATCCGGTGATTTCGTTGCCATGCTGCTCGAGAGTGAGATCGAGACTCTCCTGCCCTTGTTCCCATTGCCACGGCCCAGTGAGATCGACGGCTTTAACCGCAGGCGCGGGAGCAGCCGGACACGCCGTCGTAGCCGCTGCCATCAGCGCGATCAACGCGGGAAACAAAAATCGGACGCGCACGATCCCTAAAACTTCCCGTCGATACGCGCGTTCAAAATGATCTTGATCGTCTTGTAATACGACTGCCGCAGATGCACCGAGTCGCGCACGGCCTTCTTCTTGCTCGCTTCCGTGCCGCCGTACAAACGATGGATGATCTCGTTGATGTCTTCTTTGTCGGAGAGCGTATTAAAGGGCTTGTAGTCGCGCCAATACCACGCGGTGGCCTGCGCGTTTACCTCAATATCATTGAGGATCAGATCCGGATTCTTCACCAGCCGGTCATCCTTATAGAGCGCCATGCTGCATTCCCGATAGGTCGCTTCCCAAGTGAGCTGATGCATTCCGCGCCCGTAGAAGTTGCCGTACTCATGACCGGCGCCCTTGCCATACTCGGCGAAGGTGCGGAAATAATCGGTCTCGATGACGGCCTGCGAAAGGAATCCGACCTCGCGGCGGCGATTGATCGCGTGGGCTAGCGCCATCGAGTGATTCAGCGCTCCGGCGACGGTGTTGAGATTGAGCGAACTGTGCAGATGACCCTTCTTGACCTTCGCGCAACGGTCCATAATCATCTGCAGGACGGTGACGTCGATTGGAACATATTCGTCGCCATTGTTTTGGACTTCACCATGCCTCCCCGACTGCACGTACGCGGCTTCCCATTCAGTGATGCCTTCGACCTGGTGGAACAGCTCGTCTGGCCAGGAAGGATAACGGCGTCTCAGCTCCGACATGCTGCGGCCGGCGATCGGGAGGAAAATTACATCGCCCGGATCGACCTTGAAAACATTGGCCAAATGCTGGTTTTCATCAAACAGCAGTTTTGGATTCAAGCGGAAATCCAAAGCCACATCGTTCAAGAATTGCTCGTAAGGAACTCGATGGATCCAAACCGGGTCGCTAAGCATAAGTGAGTCGTCTCGCTCAACTTGTAGCACAAATTCGCGAGCACGCACTAGACTGGTACGATATGCCGAACGATCCTCTCGACCGCCGCACTCTGGTGCTTGGTTTTCTGGGCGGCGCAGCGGCACTGTGGGCCGCCGACGAGTCCTTTCCAGGCGATCAGGAGTCGACGCTAAAAGCGCTGGCGAGTACGGTTCTACCGCCATCAATGGGAGCCGCAGAGGAGTGGGCAATAAGATTCGCAGCATGGGTTCGCGGCTACACGCCCGGCGCGGAAATGGAGCACGGCTACGGATTCACGAAGCTCGAAGAGCGTCCACCATCGCCGGCTCCGCGTTACGTGAACCAGCTTCGTGAATTGGCGGCCAAAGGTTTTGTGGCGGCGAGTCCCTCCGATCGGCTCGCGCTGGTCGAAGCGTCGCTCGCCGATGCAAAGGCGTTACCGCGCATTCCGGCTGGCGCGAACGTCGCAGCCGATCTGATGTCGTTCTACTTCCATTCGGCCGAGGCCGCGGACACCTGCTATGACGCCGACATCCGCGCAGACGCCTGCCGCGGATTCACACGTGTGGGCGAGAGTCCATTGAGGAGGAAGTCGTGACGCGCCGCGAGTCCGACGTCTGCATCATCGGAGCCGGGATTTCCGCCGCGATGCTCGCCGAGAAACTGCTTGAGAAGAAGCCCAGCCTGAAGATCACGATCGTCGAAGCGGGACGACGTCTGTTCGACGTCGAGAATCGAATGAAGTACCGTCAGCGGCAGCTCGCGTACGCAGAAAATCCCTGGAAAGGCGACTTCATTCGCGACATGGCGGCCGAAGGAATCATCTCGCGAACCATGGCTGTCGGCGGTAGCGCGATGCACTGGGGCGGCGCCTGCAATCGCTTTTCGGAGGAAGACCTGCGGCTGCGTTCCCTCTACGGATTGGCCGTTGATTGGCCGCTCGAATGGAAGGAATTCGAGCGCTACACCTGCGAAGCTGAGCGTCGCCTCGGAGTCGCGGGCGAGCCCGGCCCATTCTCGGAAGACGCGCGGTCGGAACCGTATCCGATGCTGCCGATGCCGCTCACCTACAATTTGCGGCGGTTGAAGGAAGAGAGCGAAAGATCGGGGATCCCGTTCTGGTCGACTCCGCAAGCGAAGAACACGCGTCCCTATGATGAACGGCCCGAATGCATCCGCTGCGGAACGTGCTCGATCTGTCCGACAGGTGCGCGATACTCGCCGGATTTCACGTTCAAACGCCTGCTCAAGACCAACCGGATCCGCCTCGATGATCAAACATTAGTGCGCAAACTTGTTTTAGAGGATGGATCGTCCTCAATTGTGTCCGCACAGGCTGTGAGCCTCGAAAATCCGGCGGAAACGATTGAATACCGGGCGAAACAC